>JAFPUE010000089.1 GCA_017395555.1 Ruminiclostridium sp.
CAAAGACTCCGTTGCGAAAATAGCAGAGTCAGGCTAACCGAGGTGCTGTACCCGCCCGTAGAAGAATGTAGCTACGGATTCGGGGCGGCGCGTTCGCCGCTGGGGTTGGCAAAGACTCCGTTGCGAAAATAGCAGAGTCAGGCTAACCGAGGTGCTGTACCCGCCCGTAGAAGAATGTAGCTACGGATTCGGGGCGGCGCGTTCGCCGCTTACTTCCCCACACAGAAGCGGCGGAAGACCTGATCCACAACTGTGTCGCTGACGTGCTCGCCGGACAGCTCATAGAGCCGGTCAAGCGCATTCTCGCACATTATTCCTACCGCGTCGAGGGTCACTCCGTTTTCAAGCGCTTCGAGCGCCTTTCTTGTGTGGTCGAGAGCTTCCGTCGCGCAGATACGCTGCCGCTCGTTCGCGATAAATCCCGCAGTTAAATCAAGATCACCGAGTCCGGCAATATCCGATACCGCCTTTTCGAGCTGCTTTAAGCTCGACGGGTCCTTCGCGCTTATGCGGACGATATCCGCAAACCGGTCTTCGAGCGCCGAGATATCCGCCTTCTCGTCGAGATCGGTCTTGTTTATGATACACAGCGTCCGCTTGTTGCCGAGCTTTGCGATAAGCCGCTCATCGTCCTCGTTGAGAGGTCTGCTCGAATCGAATACCGCAAGCACCACTGCCGCTTCACCGAGCTTTTTCAGCATACGCTCAACACCTATGCTTTCCACAACGTCGTCCGTCTCGCGTATTCCGGCGCAGTCCGCAAGCCGCAGCATCAGCCCGCCGAGCATCACCGTTTCCTCAACGATATCGCGCGTGGTTCCTTCAATGTCGGTGACTATGCTTTTTTCCGTTCCGGTAAGCAGGTTCATCAGCGTGGATTTGCCGACATTCGGGCGCCCGACTATCGCACAGGGTATGCCGTCCCGTATAAGCTGACCCTCGCCGTGGCTCGCGAGCAGCTCTTCAAGCTCGGTCACGATATGCCGCAGCTTGTCCGCTTCGAGGTTGCCGTCGAACTCGTCCTCCATTTCGTCCGGGTAATCTATCCATGCCTGTATCAGCGTGACCGTGGACAGAAGCTCGTCCGACACCGCTCTGATTCTGCGGTAAAGCGCACCCTCGCGCTGTGATGCCGCACAGAGCAGAAACTGCTCGTTCTGCGCGCTTATCACATCCGCGACAGCCTCCGCCTGCGTCAGCGACATTTTCCCATTGAGCAGGGCGCGTTTCGTAAATTCTCCCGCTTGTGCAGGTACGGCTCCCGCCGTGAAGCACGCCGAAAGCACCCGCTTTGCGGTGTAAATCCCGCCGTGGCAGGATATCTCCGCGGCATCCTCGCCCGTGTAGCTGTGTGGGGCGCGGTATATCAGCAGCACGCCGTCGTCAAGGCGCTTGTCACCGTCGAATATCTCGCCGTAGCACGCCGTATATCCGCGCATTTCCTTTATATCTCTGCCGTTCACGGGTCTGAACACCCGCGCCGCGATATCCGCCGCGTTTTCGCCGGACACGCGTATAACGGCAATACCGCCCTCTGCCGGCGGTGTTGCTATCGCCGCGATCGTGCGCATATCATCATTCCTTACTTTTGAAAAGTTTTGCGAAAAAGCCTTTTTTCTCTTTCTTTGCGGAAACATCCTCCGGTGCTTCTTCGGTGGCTTCCTCGCTTTCGTCGGCGCTGTCTTCGCCGTAGTATTCCTCGTAATCCTCGTCGCTGAGCACATCGTTGAGTGCTTCGCTCAGCGAGCGTCTGTGCAGCTCGTCACCCGTGTCCTCAAGCAGATAGGTGAACACGCGCTTGGGCTTCGGGATTTTAAGGGCTTCGATACCGCTCTCCGCGATGACCTCCAGCCCTTCCTCCATTTCCGAGATTATTTCCTCGTTCATGGTGCCGTAGTATTCCTCGCAGCGGATATTATATTCCTCCGCCGGGTCTGCTCCGCCGATTGCCGAAAGGTGTATGCTGTCACGCAGCCACGTCGAGAACCCGAGATAATTTATCCATGCGGAATTCATCATCGCGAGCATATATTCGAGTTGCTTACGGTCAACGGCTTCCTTTCCGTATTTCCCGACGGCTTTCTCGTAAAGCTCCGGAGCGTTCTCCTGCCATATCGTCGGCACGCGCTCGTCACGCAGGAATTTTCCGCGCGTCGAGAACACAAGATCGCGGTGTTTTTCGCCTATCGTCGTGAATTTCAGCAGCCTTATGCGCTCGTCGAGGGTCTTTCCCTGCGATATCTTCTGTATGCGCGCTACCTCCTTCACAACGGCTCTGTCGGTTATCTCCTCCGTCGTCTGTGAGGGGTATTTATGCCGCGGTATCAGGTTTTTCAGCTTGTATATCGTCATTATCTTCTCGTCGAGAGAGACGAAAAGCCGGCTCTGTCCGGGATCACCCTGTCTTGCGGCACGCCCGCGGAGCTGATCGTTTATGCGGGCGCTTTCCGCGAGAAACGTCCCTATCGCGTACAGACCTCCCGCGCTCACCGCTTCCTCACGCAGCTTTTCGTCCTCGCCGCCGAGCTTGATATCCACTCCGCGTCCCGCCATATTCGTCGAAACGGTGACAGCTCCCGGCATACCGGCATTCTTGATGATACCGGCTTCGAGCTCGTCGTTCTTCGCGTTAAGTACGCTGTGCTCTATACCCGCATTCGTCAGCAGCTCCGAGAGCCGTTCGCTCTGCGCGATATCCGCTGTCCCTATCAGCACGGGCTGCTTCTTATCGTGGGCGGCTTTCACCTCGGAAACGACGGCGTTCAGCTTGCTTTCCTCGTCATAGTACACCGCCATGGGCAGATCGACGCGCACCGACGGCGTATTCGGCTCGACGTGCTTTACCACAAGTCCGTACAGCTCGTCAAACTCCTCCGCGGCGCTCATTGCCGTACCGGTCATGCCGGAAATGCGCTCGTACTGCCGCATATAGAACTGTATCGGTATGCTGCCCATTATCGCGCCGCGCTCGGTCACGTCAAGCCCGTGTTTGAGCTCTACCGCGCTCTGCAGCAGTCCCGGGAAGCAGCGGTTCTCCGCCGAGCGTCCCGTGAACAGGTCAATAATTGATATCTTCCCGTCCTTTACGATGTAATCCTTATCCTCTTCGAGAACGTGCAGCGCGATAAGCGAATCGTTTATCCTTACCAGCAGCTCGTTGTTTTCCTCGTCGTATATATTTTCTAACCCGAAATGCTCCTCCGCCTTCTGCTCGCCGGAACGCGTCAGGAATGCGGACGAGCTCGCCTCGTCGGTATCGTAGTCGCCCTCTCCGAGCGTTTTTACAAACTCAAATATCTCCGGCAGCTCCGCGTCCTTCTCGACGTCCATAACTCCCGCCGCGATAAGCGGTATTCTCGCCTCGTCTATGAGCAGGGAGTCCGCCTCGTCAACTATCGCATAGGTGTTCTCAAATCCGCGGCTGACTGTCTCGTCCGGCGAGAATACAAGGAAGTCGCGCAGAAAGTCAAATCCGCACTCCTTCACCGTAGAGTACAGCACATCGGCATTGTACGCGGCTTTTCTGTCTTCGCCGCCAGTCTTTTCGGTAATACACGCCGTGCTCACTCCGAGCAGGTCATACACCGGCTTCATCCATTCCCTGTCGCGGTTGGCGAGATAGTCGTTGAATGTGAGTATATGAACGTGCTTGCCCTCACACACCGCGCGGAATGCGGGGAATACCGCCGCTATCGTCTTTCCCTCGCCGGTGTTCAGCTCGACTGCGTTCTCGCCGTCGAGATACATTCCCGCGATTATCTGGGAGTCGAACGGCGTTAAACCGAGACCCTGCTGTACCGCAAGATAAACGGCGGCGTACTCCGTCACCGGGTCAGGGCTTTTCCGCGCTTCGCCGGCAAGCTCTTTTACGCTGACCGCACCGCTTCCGGCTTTTGCTCTTACCGCCGCGGCAAATTCGTGAGGCTTTTTTTCGTAGTTTTTTATCATAATATCTGTCCTTCCGGTACTATATATTGTAAAGTATAGCACAAATCTGCATTAAAATCAACAAAACCTATTGATTATTTTCAAAAAATGTGCGATAATAACAACGTATGATTTTTAAAACCAAATCTTTTAAAGGTTATGCAAAGCATTAAGTTTCGTCATAATTGTGAATTATGAATTGTGAATTGTGAATTAAAATTGACAGGAGAGATAATGATGGATAACAGAGTGATAATACTTGCCGCAGGAGAAGGCAGAAGAATGAGATCAAAGACACCCAAGGTGATGTGCGAGGTGCTCGGCGAACCGATGATAGACTGGGTGCTCGACAGCGCAGCAGCGGCGGGTATTCCCGAAGAGCACGTAGGCATCGTAACCGGCAGCGGCGCGGATATCGTAAAAGCGCATATCGCAAAGAGAAGCGAAGCGTACCGCATATTCACGCAGGACGAGAGAAAGGGTCCGGCTCATGCGGTAATGCAGGCGGAGAAAATGCTCGAAGGCGGTGGGAATGTGCTTGTTCTCTGCGGAGACAGACCGTTTGCAGACGGTGCGGCAATATCGGCGGCACTGAAAGAGCATGAGTCCTCCGGCAATTCCGTTACCGTTGTTACGGCAGATCTTCCCGATCCCGCAGATCGTGCAAGGGTGATACGCGCGGAGGACGGAAGCGTCAGCGCAGTTATCGAAAGCGCGGACTGCACTCTCCCGCAGCTCGGCATTACCGAAGTCGCTTCCGGGATATTCTGGTTCAGAGCAGATGCGCTTGCCGAAGCGCTCCCGAAGATAACCGCAGACAACAAGCAGGGCGAGTACCGCCTTTCCGATGCTGTTGCGGCGATATGCTCGGCGGGCGGCAAAGCCGGAGCATACATATCACGCGACACGAATATCGTTCTCGGTGCGGACACACGCGCGGAGCTGCTCAGTCTTAATATAATTGCAAAAATGCGCGTTATCGCAAAGCACCTCGACAACGGAGTTGAGTTCGTTTCGACGGACGGCGTCATCATAGGCAGAGATGTCACGATCGGCGCGGACACCCGTATTCTTCCCGGAACGATACTGCGCGGAAAAACGACGATCGGCGAGGGCTGCGTCCTCGGTCCGAACACGCTTATCGAGAACTGCAGGATCGGAAACGGCGTTATTCTCAATTCCGTACAGGCATACGATTCGCGTGTATGCGATCATGTCAAGGCGGGTCCGTTCGTTCAGCTTCGCCCCGGTACTGTGCTGCACGACGGCGTGAAGATCGGCGATTTCGTCGAGGTCAAGAACTCCGAGATCGGCGTAAACACCGCGATCGCTCACCTTACATACGTCGGCGACAGCGATGTCGGCAAGGGCGTTAATTTCGGCTGCGGCTGCGTTACCGCGAACTACGACGGCATAAACAAGTACCGCACAAAGATCGGCGATTACGCGTTCATAGGCTGCAACACGAACCTCATCGCCCCCGTCGAGATAGGCGAGAACGCGACTACCGCCGCCGGCTCGACTATAACAAAGAGCGTGCCGCCGGACAGCCTTGCTGTTGAGCGCGCACAGACAAAGATAATTGACCACTGGGAGAAAAATTCCTTGAGAATAAAGAAAGCCTGACAGAACAAGGAGAACGGAAATGTCGGAAGTAAACATCGCGGGAGCTCCTGCGGCGGACGAAATGCTCCCCGAATACAAAAAAGCGGCGCTGCTTGTCGGCACCTACGTTATGGTAATATTTGTGCTGCGGTATATCGCGACTGTTCTGATAAACTTTTTTGTCGTTTCGGTGCAGGATACGATGGAATATTCCACGATGTATATTCTTGAGCTCGCGATATCCGGTATGTTCCTGCAGATCATACCGTCCGTTATCGGCGCGTTCATGTTCGGATATATCGGCAAAAACAGCAAGGGAAAGCTGAAACAGCTGTATTCCATACCGAAAAGCAACACCCGCGCAATCGGCAATTTCAGCGCTATCTACGGACTTGCGCAGATGGTGAACATAATCACCATAATCGTGACATATATACTTTCATCGCAGGCAGACATCGATAAACAGCTCAACACCGTAGCAGATCAGACGCAGGGCGGAATGGCGGGCGCGTTCTTCATGTTCTTCATGCTTGTCGTAATAGCGCCGGTTTTTGAGGAATTTATGTTCCGCGGTCTTATTCTGCACGCGCTGAAGCCGTATGGCAGCGGACTTTCGATATTCGTGTCCGGCATACTGTTCGGCATATTCCACGGCAATTTCCAGCAGTGCTTCTATACTGCGGCTATGGGTATCGCCGTAGGATATATCGCGAATGTCACGAACTCGATATTCTCCACAACGATCCTGCACGCTATAACCAATTCACTCGGCGGTATCATAATCCTGCTGATGAATACGAGCGGCGTTCAGGAGTATATTCTCAACGGGAACGAGGATACCATACCCGACAACGAGATGATCTGGGTTGCGTTGTACGGTATATTTATGGTGAGCCTTCTCATATTCATTTTTGTTGGATTTGTCACCGCGATAATGAAGATCAGACAGATACGGCGCTACAAAGCTCCGAAGGTATGGGGCGAGGTCACCAACGGCAAAAAGGTAAGCATACTTATGCTTACCGTCCCCATGATCTTGTCTGTGCTTATGATAATCGACACTTACGGCGGATTTTCGTTGTCGCTGATACATGCTATATTCACGAAAGGCTGAGCTTTATGAAATACCCGGAGGGAACGCCCGAGCACGGGCTTCAGAGATTGGCGGTAAAATACGGCGGCGCTGCTGCCGTATTTGTTGTAAATGACACTATCGTGCAGTACATTATGATCGCGATAATGTATATCGTTGCCGCGGTCATGCCCGGCGGCAGTACGCTGCTCGATACAAAGACCGACGCGGGATTTCTGTTCACGCTGCTGATAAACGAGATAACGTCTTATACCGTTCCGCTGGCAGCGCTGTACGCTGTTTTTTACCGTGAGCTCAAATTCGAGAAAACGGTGATCGAGCCGCCGGAGCTGAAATATAAACGCTATTTCGGCGAGACAGTGTTGCTGTATCTTGGCGGATCGTTCGCGGCAGCGTGTGCCGGCATCGCCACAAATTATGTATCTTTTTTTCTCAACAGCCTGCTCGGCATACCGGAAACGAAGACGGCATTTTCCGGCATGATGCCGCAGAACCTGTTCTGTTATGTCAGCTTTTTTATAATCATCTGCATAGTGGGTCCCGTCTGCGAGGAGATAATATTCAGGCATATCCTGCTGCGTCCGCTGCGCCGATACGGCGATATGACCGCCGCAGTAATAACCGCGTTTATGTTCGGGCTGACGCATTTCAATTTTGACCAGTTCCTGTACACGTTCGCGTTCGGATTTTTCCTCGCTGTTGTAGCGCTCCGTGCCGGCAGTGTAATACCCGCGATACTGTGCCATGTGATTAACAACGCGGTCGCGGTACTGACGGTCTATCTCCCCGATAGCGTAGGTGTTCCCGAGCTCGATTCGTTCCTGCACGCGCTGGCGAATACGATAAACATTCTCGACGATATACTGATGTTTGTGGGAATACCGGTGCTGATACTGATCGTGCTTACCCGTCTTCTCGTCATGAAAAACCGCAGCGGAATACCCGTTTCAAAGCAGATCGCTGTCGTCCTTTCAGACCCGCTGCTGCTCGTGTCGGTAATTCTGACGCTTGTTATAACGTTTGTTTATCTGTACAGAAGTGAGTAGGGAATACCAGAAAGAAAAAAGCCTCCCGCGGCATTATACCGCAGGAGGCGTTTTAATTACTGTCTTATTTGTATTTCAGCACTTTGAGCGCCTTCGTCTTTTCGAGCGCTGTAATAACGGCAACTGCCGAAAGCAGACCCACCGCGCCCTGTATAAGGTTTTCGGGAATACCGATCACGGCGGCTTCGGGGCTGCCCACAATAAACAGCCATTCATACGCGAAGTAGCCGAATGCCATGAAGAGCTCCGCGACAGCGGCACTTACCGCACGTCCGAGGAATACTCTGTGCTTGAACGCGGCAGCTATTACCGCGGCAAGAACTGCCATAAGTCCCTTGATCGCAAAGGTTCCGGGAGCGAACAACGCGTAACCGGAAATTATATCCGCGAGCGCGGAGCCTATACCCGCAGCCGCGAATCCCCACTGCGCACCGCATACCCAGCCCGCGATGAGCACAACGCAGTCTCCGAGATTAACATATCCCTTTGTGAGGGTAGGTATCTGTATCAGCATTGTAGCCGCACAGGCGAGCGCCGCGAACACGGCAGCTGTGATTATTTTTCTGAGATTTTCATTCATAACTATCGTCCTTTCTGTAAGCCTACTATATTTATATGCTTACCGTGGTTTTATTATATCACTATTCGGACAATTTGTCAATACCTTTTGAATAAGATTAAGCCAAAACCCCCACTCCTTCCGGAATGGGGGTATCAGACTTTAGATCATTGCCGGCATTGCGGACTTTATGGCTTTGCCCTTGCGTGAGCGCGGACGATTAAGCGCCGTACTTAGCAGTATTGATCTTAACGCCGGGGCCCATTGTGGAAGTAACCACGCAGCTCTTTACATACTGACCCTTTGCAGCGGCGGGCTTAGCCTTGATGATAGCGCCCATGAGAGCTTCGAGGTTCTCGGTGAGCTTATCCTGACCGAACGAAGCCTTGCCGATCGGGCAGTGAATGATGTTTGTCTTATCGAGTCTGTACTCGATCTTACCGGCCTTGGCATCTGTGATAGCCTTGCCGATCTCGGGCGTAACAGTACCCGCCTTGGGGTTAGGCATAAGGCCTCTCGGACCGAGAACCTTACCGAGACGTCCTACAACGCCCATCATATCGGGAGAAGCGATAACAACGTCGAAATCCATCCAGCCGTCCTGGATCTTCTTTACTGTATCGTCATCGGCGATGAAATCAGCGCCTGCCTCTTCCGCTTCCTTTATCTTTTCGCCCTTTGTGAATACGAGAGTTCTTACGGTCTTACCTGTACCGTTGGGAAGAACTACCGCGCCTCTTACCTGCTGATCCGCGTGACGGGAGTCAACGCCGAGTCTTACGTGGAGCTCGACTGTCTCATCAAACTTAGCCTTAGCGGTCTTGCAAACGAGATCGCAAGCCTCGCCGACTTCGTAGAGCTTTGCGGAATCTACAAGCTTTACACTTTCATTATATTTCTTACCATGCTTCATATTAAAATCCTCCTTGTGGTCAAACGGTCTGCGACCTCCCACTGTAATCTGAATTGTTTGATACTGTCAATCCTGACGGTCTTATCGTCAGTCAACTACTTCGATACCCATAGAACGTGCGGTACCTGCGATCATGGACATAGCCGCGTCAACGGAACCTGCGTTGAGATCGGGCATTTTCTGCTCCGCGATAGCCTTTACCTGTGCCTTTGTGATCTTCGCTACCTTGGTCTTGTTGGGTGTACCGGAAGCTGTCTCGATTCCGCAAGCCTTCTTGATAAGTACGGCTGCGGGAGGAGTCTTTGTGATAAATGTGAAGCTTCTGTCTGCGTAAACCGTGATAACAACAGGGATTATAAGTCCTGCGTCATTCTTTGTGCGCTCATTGAATTCCTTTGTGAACGCCATGATGTTAACGCCGTGCTGACCGAGTGCGGGTCCTACCGGCGGTGCAGGAGTAGCCTTTCCTGCGGGTATCTGTAATTTGATAAATCCGACTACTTTCTGAGCCATTTTGTTTTACCTCCAAAAAAATTTAAAAAGAACTGTAATTTCGATATGAACTTGCCGATCAAACGCTTATCTTTTCTACCGCCGAGAGCTCAAGTGTTGTGGGAGTCTCTCTGCCGAACATAGACACGGTAACAAGCACGGTGCCTGCTGCCTCGTCGATCTCCTTGACCGTACCCTCGAAGCCGTTGAGTGCGCCGGCAACGATATTCACGATATCGCCGACCTTTACGGACGGAGCCGTAGTGCGCTTTGCAACGCCGAGGTTCTCGATCTCCTCGTTCGTGAGCGGGATAGGCTTAGATCCGGGACCTACAAATCCCGTAACGCCTCTGGTATTGCGGCAGATATACCAAGTCTCGTCCGTCATGACCATCTTGACATAAACGTAGCACGGGAACAGCTTTTCTTCCTTCTGGTTGCCGTCCTTGTCGAGGACCGGCTTGCCGTAATCGTCGGTTGCGGGGCCTATCGGCACCATAACGTCTTCGATCAGGTTCTGAAGGTTTCTGTTTTCCGCGAGAGTTTTAATGTCGTTTGCAACCTTGTTCTCGTAACCCGAGTAGGTATGCAGGATATACCATTTAGCTTCTGACATGGTTTGTCTCCTATACCGTTAAAATCAGCCTGTTCTTCCGAGCATGAGCATAAGCAGCGAGCCGAAGCCCGTGTCGAGCGCCCATATCGCGAGACCCGATACCACCAAGGCAACAATGACAACAAGCGTATTGTTGACGACTTGCTTTCTTGACGGCCATACTACCTTTTTGAATTCGGATCTGGCATCTTTGAAGTACTTTACGATCGAGCGCTTCTTCTTCGGGGAAGCTGCTGCAGCAGCGCTTGCGACCGCGTTTGTTTTTTCCTTCGCCATCAAGATCCTCCTTACTTGGTTTCCTTATGGAGAGTATGCTTGCGGCAGAATCTGCAGTACTTGTTGAGCTCGATCCTGTCGGGGTCATTCTTCTTATTTTTCTTGGTGTTGTAATTACGCTGCTTGCATTCTGTGCAGGCAAGTGTAATCTTGTTTCTCGTTCCGGCCATTTTGGCACCTCCTATTTTATTACCGTTTAAAGCCTCCCTCGGTTTTCGCAGCCCTTGTGACTGCGGAGGGGCAGTGTGTTTTTCGCTTAAAAAGCACACAAAAAAATAAGCCCCTTTTTCGAGGTAAATACATTTTAGCACATATCCGCCTCTTTGTCAAGGGGTTTATTAAATTTTTTCGGGAAAAGTGCGGGACTTTCGCCCCGCACCATGTATGTTGTGCTTATGCGTCCCATTCGCAGATAAAGCCGAAAGCGCCTGTGTCGAAGTATCCAGCCCAGAGAGCTCTGTAGCCTTCATCGTTGATATCGTCCCATTTACCTATTGTGCCGAAACTGTGGTTTATCATGTATAAGCAGTCTTCAATATATCTTTCTCTGCCTTTGTAAGAACCCCACGAGCGGCAATCATCTGTTTCCCAGTTGGTATAGGTCATTTTCTCACCGGTTATCCAAGTGTACTGGTCAACACCGCTCTTGACAGTCTTTCCGCCTAACCAGTAGTTTCTCTTTTCTCCTTTGGCAAGCAGCTTTTCTACAAACTTCTGCTCTGCCGAAGAGGTTATGGTCACAAGATGTCCGCCGCGGTGTTCACATAAACGCTCTGCTTCAGACCATGTCATTGACACGTCATACAGCTTGTAGTGGTGTCCGTTGTATGAAACGATCGACGAGTTCTTTACGCTTGCGAGCTTCATCTTAAATTCGGAGGAGCCTATTGTCTTTGTTTTGCCGTTAGTGAGATTTGCGCGGAGAAGGAGATTGTATGTGCTGTCCTTTTTAAGGTTATCAAGGCTCAATGTTGTCCCGGTGACAGTCTTTATAGCCTGATACTTGCCGCTGCTGCCCTTCTGATAAAGGGTGTAGTCCTTTGCGCCGCTGACAGCCTTCCAGCAAAATACTGCTTTGTATTTTGTCAGATGATCGATCATTGATACTGTTACTTCGGCTTCGTCTCTTATGATTTTCGGAACAGGCGTGCCGCCCTCATTATACTTGTAATAATCGCCGAGCTTCTTGACGAAAGCCTTTGATTTGAGTTCTTTCTCGGTTATCTTTTTGCTGCCCTTGATATTTGTCATTTTCGAGCCGCTGCTTTTTGTTACATTGCAGTAATATGTATTTATTGTTTTGGATTTTCTCTTGCTGTCGCTCGAATCACGAGCCTTTATAGCGCCTACGGCAAGACCGGAGCCTTTTGCCGTCTTGTTCAGTATCTTTGCGTTTGCACAGTAGGTGTTGTTGATAAAGGAATAAGCGCTTCCCGCGATACCGCCGCACAAAGCGTCGTCACCACCCTGACCCTCTGCTCTTTTTATATCAATAGTTAAGTTTTCCACGGCACAGTTATCTATTATGCAACCGTCAAAATCCTTATCCATAAGCGCCTGCGCAGTGCCTATCATAGCAGGGAAAAGATCGAGTGTGCTTAAAACAACGGTTGAGCCGCCGTACTGGAATTCCATGGACTGCCCCCACGACATGATAGCTGTCATAAGAAGCCATGATGTAAGATGACCGAGCCTTCCGCCATTTCCGATAAGACCGCCGACTGCACACGCGCCAACGTCCTTGCCTTTTATTATTATATCCTTTGCCACACAGCTCTCAAGTGTACCTTGTACAAGGGTGCCGACAAATGTGCCGGAGGTAGCTCCGGTGTTTGAAAGTTCAATAACACTTTTCTCTATTCGGAGATTTGCCACAGTACCTTCTTCTATCGCGCCGAACAGACCGTTATGGGCTTCGTGACCCGCACTGTACATACCATATATAGTATGACCGTTGCCGTTAAAAATACCTTCAAACTGGAAATCAATAATATCGGAATGACGTTTGCCTATCGGCGCCCAGTTGTTTACCGGCGGTTTTGTTGTCCAGCTTTTCCAGTCGGAGATATCGTTGAGATATATGTCGTTCATAAGGTTTATCGACATTTCCTCAAAATCCTCCTGTACGCCCCATACAGCGTTGACGAGCTCCGCTACACCCGCGAGCTGTTCGGGAGTATAGATATAGTAGTTCTTTTTCAGCGCGTCGGGATCGTACCATGATGTGTCCGCCGTGCCGTCCCATACTCTGCCGACGCTGACTTTGTCGTCGTTCTGCATTGTGTCGTACTTTTTCGATGCAGCCGATGCTGTTACAGATGTCGAAAACAACGACGTTACCGCGACTGTACCCGCGATAAACGCAGATATAGCCCTCTTCATAAATCTTCCTGCCATGTTTTTTCCTCCGATAAAGTATTATTTTCGGTTGAAACAAAAAGTGCGCAGCAACAAAGCTGCGCACCCTGTAAACGATACAAAGCTCAGTTGCTGCCACACAAACTGTTCCAACCTATTTTCTTTCATCAAGCCATAAGGGAATAGAGCCTGTACATTTACCGAAGGGTATAGTACAGCCTAATAAAAGAAAATATTCAGTTTATGTGGCTTCCTTATAATACCACAAAAACTTCGGAAATGCAAATAAATCGGTGAAAACCGTCATTTTACACAATGAAACTGTCCGAACTGCACAAATAAAAAAGGACAGAAGCTCGCGGCTTCTGCTTGACTTTTGTATAAAACTGTGCTATTATAACAGTGTATATTTTCTTACCGAAAGGAATACGATAACCGTATGAAGAAACTTTTAGCGGTATTTGCCGCATTTTTGATGATAAGCTGCTTTGCAGGCTGCGACAGCGGCAAAAAGCCTTCCGAGACGACTGCCGCAACGACTGCCGATCCCAACAGCGTCGAGGTGCCGGATTTCTCCGGGCTTACACTAGTGCAGATAGAAATGAAGTACCCGAAGCTGAACATCGTTTTCGACGAGAAGTACGACGACACCGCGGACGAGGACGAGGTCATCTCGCAGACTCCCTCCGCCGGCACAAAGATCAAGAAGGAAGACGAGATCAGGATCGAGATAAGCCTCGGCGGAAAGCTCGTTGAAGTCGATGATTATTCCGGCAGAAGCATTGACGACGCAAAGACGCTCATCGAGAAGCAGGGTCTTGTATGCGACATTGTTTACGACGACAGCGAGACCGTTGCCCGCAACTGCATTATAAGCACGATGCCGTCCGCGAGAACAATGGTGGAGAAGGGCTCGACGGTCATCTGCTATGTCAGCCTCGGCTCGGCGGTGCAGGAGATACGCGTTCCGGATATGATCGGAATGTCTATCGAGGACGCAACAAAAGTCGCTACCGAGAACAGCATCGGACTTACGATAACCTACGACAACACTTCTATCCTCGAACCCGGCACCGTTATCAAGCAGGGCGTTGACCCCGATACGGTGGTTGAGCCGAATGCCAAAGTCGAGGTAGTTATCGCGGGCGAGAACGCGTCCGCAATAAGACGCAGCACCATTACGGTCAACATGAACAGCAGCCTTGAGGGCGAATTTGAGATCAAGTATTACATCGACGGAACGCTTGTTCCCGAAAAGACCGAGATAAAGGAGCTCAGCCTTACGCGTAAGATCGAGTGGGAGGTAAGCGGCACGGACGTACACACCTACTCCATAATGGTAACGAGCCGCGCTACCGGCAAGACCGGAAAGCTCTACGAGATCGAGGTTGACTTCACAACGGATCCTCCGACGAGAAACACGATAGACTCGAATGTCAACGTGTTCAGCGATCTTATCAAGAAGAAATCGTCATAAATACCGGTTTCGGAAAAATTTTCTGTGGGTATTGACAAATCAGTTCAACAGTGATATAATTATTTCTCGACGACGGTCAATGGGTTGCTCCCCATTGATTCATTTCAGACAAGAAAAGGCGGTGACAGGTATGAAAGAGGGAATCCATCCCAAGTATGAAGCTACAACGATAAGGTGCGCGTGCGGAGCCGTATTTGAAACACGTTCCACTAAAAAGGACATTAAAGTCGAAATATGCTCGAAGTGCCACCCTTTCTTTACCGGTAAGCAGAAGCTCGTAGATGCGGGCGGACGTGTTGACAAGTTCAAGAAGAAGTACAATCTTGGTTAATTTGTTTACGGAAAAAGCATCGCTCCCCTGCGGTAAACCCGCAGGGGAGCTTTTTTGTCTGTTATATTGTCTTTAAATAACGTTATACACTTTCAGCGGTCTCCAGCTTTTCATTATGCCGAACTCTGCGAGTACCATTATTACCGTAGTTACACCGGCGATAAGGTCTGCGGAGGGACCGGCGTAGAGGATACCGTCAATTCCCATGAAGAGCGGGAGTATGACTATAAGCGGAAGGAAGAACAAAATCTGCCTTGTAAGGGACAGGATTATTCCCTTGACGGGCTTGCCGATAGATGTGAAGAATATCGACGCTACCGGCTGGAGACTCACTATCGGGACGCAGAAAAGGAATATCCGGAAAAAGCGCTCGCCGAACGAGAAATATTCCTCCGAGCCTGTGCCGAACAGCGAAAGTATCTCGCGCGGTATTATCTGGAATGTCACAAAGGACACGAGGGCTATGCCGAAGCTCACCGCCGATGCCATTAACAGCGCAGTCTTTACGCGGCTGTACTTTTTTGCGCCGTAGTTGAAGCTCTCAATGGGCTGCGAGCCCTGTCCGAGACCTATCGAGAACGAGAATACTATCTGGTTGACCTTCATTATTATACCGGCTGCGGCAAGCGGTATGGAGTCGCCGTATTCCGAAAGCGAACCGTAATATTTCAGCTCGTTGTTTATTACTATCTGCACAACCATTATTGCGATCTGGTTGAAGAACGAAGCAAGACCTATCGAGGCTATGCGAAGGATATATTTTATATTCGGTACGAAATGCTTTTTAGCGAGCTTTGAAGTTTTGTAGCGGAAGAACACATACCATATCACGATAAATCCCGATATTACCTGCCCTATGACTGTGGCAGCGGCAGCACCCGACATTCCCCAGCTAAAGCCGAATACGAAAAGCGCGTCAAGTCCGGTGTTTATCACAGCGCCTATTATGCTGCAGAACATAGTCATTCCGGGGCTGCCGTCCGCACGGATAAGATGTCCGCCGCCTGTGGTCAGTATCAGAAACGGGAAGCCGAACGCGGTTATGCCGACATATTCCTGCGCGTAGGGAAGCACCTGCTCCGGTGAACCGAAGAATATCAGCATAGGCGTGAGGAAAAGCTCCGTTATGACGCACAGGATCACTCCCGACGCGCACAGCATTATAAACGAGTTGCCGATAAAGAACGGGGCTTTTTCGTGCTCGCTCTTGCCGAGCGACAGGTTGTAGTTGCTCGCGCCGCCCACGCCGAACATCAGCGCGAGGGAAATGCACATTGTCGAAAGCGGGAAGGCTATGTTGGTAGCGGCATTTCCGTCCGTGCCGACAGCCTGTCCTATAAAGAGCTGGTCAACAATATTATAAAGCGCGCCGACGAGCATTGCGATAATACTCGGGACGGCGAATTTAAGCATGAGCTTTCCGACGGGCTCTTTGCCGAGCGGATTTTCAGCAGCAGTCACATTTATCATTCCTTTGATATAATTAATAAAGTATATTTGATTATATCACCGCAGCTGCCGTAAGTCAATTGAAAGAAAATACAAAAATCGGTACAAAAACTATTGAAATATATTAACAATTATGATATAATGATATAAATATGTTGAAAGGAATGTACGCAAATGGCTGACAATCACATAAAATTCCCCACTCCGGAAGAGGGAGCGGATAACAATAGCACTGGCACAAGCAATGCAAAGCCGATCAATTTTGCACCCGAGGCTTCGAGCCCCAAGCCGTCGGAGGTATTTCCGGATCTCCACAACGAGAAGCTGATAGACGCAATGGAGGCTCTTAAAAGGGAGGAGACCAAGGAAACGCAGACCGCGCTTATCGAGCAGGTAGTCGGCGCGAGGTTCTTTGCACCGGTAGAAGTTGTTGACGCGGAAGGAAAGGCGATACAGGGACACGGAAAGCTCGCTGTTCCGAAGGACGCGAAGTTCAATTTCAAGCTGATACAGAACGGCAAGGGTGAGCAGTATTTTGCTGTATTCACCGATATCGGGCAGTATCTTAAATGGAACACAGGTCCGAAGGTAAACACGATCGTTGTCGTTTTCCCGCAGATAGCACAGCTTGCAGCACAGAAAGCCGACACAATAAAGGGCTTTGTAATTAACCCCATGGGACAGAACATTGTGTTTACGCAGGACGCTATTTCCAATCTGCTTGATGCTATGAAGGCTGTCGCGGAAAATGCGAAGGCGGCAAAGGAAGCGGCGGCGCAGCAGCAGGTGAAGCTGATGTTCGGCAAACCCACGAATATCCCCGAGGCGGTAATGGGCGCATTCCGCAAGAAGCTCTCGAAGATACCCGAGGTCAAGGAAGCGTATTTCTGCATGATGAAGCAGGGCGATCAGGAGTTTTATCTGTTCACGCTCGAAATTGACGCGGACAATGAGACCTGTCACGAGATCGGCGATTCTCTGTGCGAGTCCGCGAAGATGTTCCTTACCAAGTTCCCGATAATGGCGGCACCTGTGAAATCTCCGTTCGGAGAAGGCGCAAAGCAGGTTGTCGAATCCTTCTATGTGAAAGAGAATGAATAATTGAGGAATCTCGTTCGTCCTTTGTGATTACAAAAATAACAGCTTGCTGTGAATTTCATAGCAAGCTGTTTTCTTGTTATTCAACAACGGAATTTCCGCCAACCTCTCTGCATTTCTATGAGAGCTGCCCATAGAAGCGGCTCTGAAATACAGCGGTCGCACGCGCCGGCTTCGGCGCGCTCATCTTCTGCCGCGTTTGCGCTTGCCTTTTCTTATCAGGAAGAGGGAGCCTATGGCGGCTGCCGGGATTATAATGCCGGCTGCGGCACCTGTCTTGGGATTGGCTGTTTTGTTCTCGGGTGGAGCGGAGGTGTTGCCGGCGACGGGAATGTTTGCTGCCGTATTACGGCTTACCGTGCCGTAGGCACCGTTGGCGGAATCGTCCGGTTCGGCAAGCTCGGCATCTTCGCCGAAGACCTGTCCGGAAATAACTGAATCGGGATCGGTTTCCTCGCTGTCCTCGTCATCGAAAACTGGAGCGGCACTCTGCATCTGATCTCCGTAAATATAGATCACGCGGCCGTCTTCGCCGTCCTGTCCGTCCTCACCGTCACGTCCGTCTTCGCCGCGCAGGGATTCGAGCCATTCGTCCTGCGAGCCGCGGTAGCCGTTCTGTACCGCGATATCGTATGCGGACGCGCCTACGAGGGAATTGAGCCATTCCTGCTCGCTGCCGCGGAAACCGTTGCGTACCGCGATCTCATACGCGGATTCACCTGTCCTGCCGTTGGCATTTATACGGTTCACCGCTTCGTTCGCAACTGCGGAGATAAATCCGTCAATGCTGCCGTATGAGCGGATTATCCAATCGCTCGTATTGTAATAATTATTATAGTAATAATCGCGTTCGCGGCGCAGATCGTCTATCTCATACTCGATGTCTTCAAGCTGCTCTTTGAGGTCTTCGAGCTGACGCTGAAGCTCATAATTCGAGATAAGCAGCTGATTGTCTGTATATTTCTGTGAAGCGGTAAGAGCATCTGCCCTTGCCTGATCGGCGTACTTCTGCGACGCGGTAAGTGCATCAGCCGTCGCCTGATCCGCATATCTCTGCGATGCTGTGTATGCGTCTGTTCTTGCCTGATCCGCATACTGCTGTGAAGCAGTGAGCGCGTCGGACTTCGCCTGATCCGTGTACTTTACGGAATCGGAGTATGCCGTGCTTCCGGTCTGATCGGCGTATTGGCGCAGAGAATCGCTGAGTCCGTTCAGTACCTCGTCGAGAGTCTTGTTCGTACCGTTCAGAAAAGCGTCTGTTCTCTTGATAAAATCAAGTATCTGCGTCATCGTCACGGTGGTAACGCCGTCCGAGAGCTTGTCCTTGTAGCTGTCGATAGTGGTCAGTATCTCGGCGAGCGTGGGCTCCGCGGAGGATGTTCCCTTGAAGCGCTTCTTGACTTCGTCTATCTCCTCTGCGAGCTTCTTGAATTCCTCGCCCGTTATCCTGCTGAGGAAGTAGTTGATATTCGCGACTTGTGTACTTGAACCGTTTTCGTAGTCGTTCATTTCCTTGACGGTCTTTTCTACAAGATCTTCCCAGAGCGCTTCCTTGAGTTTGTCCGCCATTCGTTCGGAAATATCTATTCCGAACGCGCCGTAGATAGAATCGGTGATTATGTCCTGCGCGGTCTTGGTCTGCATGAGCGCTTCGGCGAGCTCCCTCTGATGCACGAGAGCTTCCGCGGTGAACACAGTCTGTCCGCTTACGGTAACCTTTGCGAGATAGTAGTCCTGCACTGCCTTGTCAACGTAGTCAACGGAAGCATAGCGGGCGTTGCCGTTATCGTCGATTATCAGCTTTCTGATCTGCTCGGCGGCGTAGTCGATATACTCCTTGACTGTCTGATTTTCGAGATCGGACTCCGAAAATCCGAGATCGGCAAGAAGCTCCGCCTTTATTATCGGAAGCAGCTCGTTTTTGCTGAAATATTCGAGAGATTTGCTGTCGTATCCGGTAATGTAAAGTCCCGTCGATGTGTGATCGGCAGAGGACATGGCAAACGTGAGATTCGCGTCGGGTCTGTTCTTGATATCGGTATATGATGTCTGCCCGTTGTTGAGGCTGTAAACCAGCAGCTTGTCGTTCGTCTTTACGCCGCAGCTCTCGAAAAGGCTTTCGGCGCTCGCGGAGGTTATGCTGTAATACAACGAGCCGTTATATCCCACGCTTACGTTTTTGAGGCGAAGACAGCCTTCGCTGCCGTAGCTGCCGCCTTCGAGTGCGAGATTTATCGTGCTTCCGACATTTGCGTTAAGGAAATCCTTTGTGAGCGCGACGGTATATTTAACGTCGGGAACATCATAGATCTGATGCTCGATGGACCTAATTATCGCGGGGAAGGTCTTGTCAAGTATGGAGTAGTTGTTTGTGCAGAGCTTGTCGAACTGCTTGTTCAGAGCGTCTATCATCTCCGGGGTGAGTATGGTGTTCTCGCCCATGGGGAACAGGCTGCTTGCGTTGCTTATGTAAAGCGCCGCGGCTGCGGAGACGCGGTCATTTCTGTCCGGCAGTGAAGGATCAACTCCGGCGTAATCGGAATAGTAAAGATCCCACGCGCCGGCGGAGAATGCGAGCATAAGCGCCGACAATGTTATTGCCGCCGCAGATGTGCCTATTGACGAAACGATCTTTTTAATTTTCATTCAAAAGCCGTCCTTTCAAATAAAAACAGATTATGGTTAAGTCACAAATTACCGAATACCGAAACGATTCAGATCGCGCGCTTTGCGCGCACCTTAATTATCAATTATAAATCTATTTCTCCGAGTCTTGTGCGGCAGTAGAAATCCGAGCGCTTGGCTTTTGCTCTTATTCTCGAACCGATGAAGAACAATACCGTAAATGCGGCAAATACCGCGAAGGAGATCATGTGTGTCTCGCCGTCTCCGGCAATAAGCCGTATCGGGCGGAGTATAACCGATGTACACAGATCGGAAAGCATTTTCTGTATCTCGGTAGCCTGTGCGGCTTCGGCAGTGCCGGGCAGCAGCACCAGAACATACGGAAATATCAGATACAGACCCGAAAACAGGATAAAGAACCATTGCCTGCAAAATCCCGCAAGCACCGACGCCTGCGCCCAGACTATACACATTACGACGAGAGACGCGTATCTGAGGAACGCATCTTCTCCGCCGGAGAACAGTCCCGCCGCTATGCCGGACATCAGACAAACGGATATCTGTGAAACAAGGCTTGTAGAAAAGAAAACAGCCAGTCTGCCGCGCATAAATTCCGCGGCTTCCGGAGATCTGTCCGCAAGTCTGTCAACATATCTCATCATACGGGGATCACCGCCTTCAGTGCAGTATCATACCGCTCTGCTCCGAAGTCTCCGGCGAACACAAAGCAAACGCATACCGCGGTCACGAGAACTCCGCAGGCTATGCGGAAAGTTCTTCCCGCTGTCTTTTTTTTCTGCGGGAACATTATCACCGTGAATTTCTGACCGATAGCGAAAGCGTCCGGTATCACCGGTATTACCGACTGCATCAGCAGTATCAGTGCAAGTCCGAACAGCCTGTCGTCGAATACCGATGCCGCAGCGAACAGTGCGCCGCATACCGTTTCGGACACAAGCAGCTCGTTGCGCTTGCTGCGGTTCACGAGCATAGGCTTCATTGCCGCGGCTCCCGCTCCGACAAGAACTATTATCAGCGCACACGGCAGGGAAATGCTGCCGAATGCGTATCTGCCCGCGCCGAACATTTCATACAGCGCACCCGTCAGTCCCGTGAAGATCACAGCCGAGGCTGCAAGCACAAACGATCTGAGCGTGGACATATATATGTTTTCCGAAAACAACAGGATATAGAAGAATATCGGTATCACCGCCGCTGCGTCGAAGCAAGCGGCAAACAGCATAACTGCCGTAAAACGGAAAAATCGCTTTTCTTCAATATATTTCGACGCGAACACGCCGATAAGTGCCGCCGTGAAAGCGCAGGAGCTCACAAAATACGCGGGTATAAAGCAAGCCGTAAGCACAACTCCCGCCGCGTACGGTGTTTCACATCTGTAAAATACAACGGCTGCCGCAAGAAGCGACTGTATCACCGCCATAACAAGCGGAAAAATGTTTGTCTGTGCCGGAAATGCCGAACACAGCTTTATCAGCAGAGACATGGCGGGCGGCGCATTTATTATCGGGATATCGTCATACGGGATATACTGTTCCGCCGCACTTATTATTTCGTACCTCTGCGCCTCGTCCCCGACGGGACCTCCGAGTGCGCATATCCCGCAAACGGCGAATACCGCAGCGCCCGTAATTATGCTGAAAACGAGCCTGTTACTGTGTATTGAACACAGCGCGGCGATCCCCATTAACAGGAGGGGGATAAATACAAGAACCAAACTACCGGACATACCTAAATATCATCATAAGCCGTTTCTCCCTCATGATCGCCGGGAAGATCGGCATTTTCCTCGATCGAACTTTTATAGTCACTGCTTCTGTCGTATTTGAGAGAGCAGTATGTTTTTATTATGCCGAAAAACTTCGCTTTTGAAAGCGATATTGTGGAAAGCGCGGCTTTCAGATCGGCGTGCGTTGTCAGATTTTCGCGGACGACAAGTGCCGTGCCTCCGGTATAACCGCCGAACAGCAGCGAGTCGTTCGCAATGCACAGCGGCGGAGTATCTATCACGATGTAGTCGTAGTAATCGTACAGCAGCCGCACGAGCCTTTCCGTTTCGGCGCTCCCGAGCATATCGGAAGGGCTTTTCACTCCGGGGCCGGCAGGCATAACGTGGAAATTGTTGCGCACATCGACGCATATTCCGCTGTAAACATCGCTTTCGCCTGTGAGAATGGTGCTGAGCCCGAAATGGTTTTTCAGGCGGAGCATATCGTGTATCCCGGCTCCGCGCATATCCGCGTCAATAAGCAGCACCCGCTTGTCGAGACGGCTTATCATAATTGCGAGGTTTACCGCCGTGGTGGTTTTTCCCTCGCCGCGATTCTGGCTTGTGACAACGACGGATTTATAGGCGCAGGATTCCAGCGACGCGATGACATTTGCGCGTATTTTTGAATACGCTTCGGTAATAATAAACGGTGTATTCTCGTTAAGGATAAACTGTCGTGTAACAGGGTCAAAGCCTTGCAATATATAGCTTCTCCTTTCGCGTGGGATACTGCCGGTCATACTGCCGCATACTATAATTATAATCCAATATTCACGTTTTGTCAATATGTGAACAGAAAAATAATCGGTGATAGAGATGAAAAATATTTCCAAGACTTATGCTGCTGCAGCGGGTCTCGCGGGCGGGATATTAAACGGGATCTTCGGTGCGGGAGGCGGTTCCGTGACGGTGCCGATACTTGAACTCGGAGGCACCGACGCGAAGACGAGCCACGCCGTCTCGGTAGCTGTGATTTTCTTTATAAGCATAGTGACCGCGTTCGGCTGTATTTTCACGGGTCACGCGCCGTTCGACACGGTGAAGCAGCTTCTTCCTGCCGGCATAGCGGGAGCCGCCGCAGGCGCGTTTATTCTCAGAAAAGTTGACAACGACATACTGCGCCGTATTTTCGGTGCGCTGCTGATCTATTCAGGAGGGAGGATGTTTTTCGCGTGAACGGATATATTGGTCTCGCAGCCGGGTTTCTTGCGGGAATGTGTGCCGCGATGGGGCTTGGCGGCGGCTTTGTGCTGATGATATATTTAACGTGGGCGGGAATATCCGCACCCGACGCAAAAGCCGCGAATCTGCTTTTTTTCATTCCGGTAGCGCTCGTCTCTATGCTGATAAATCACAAGTCTGGACTGACCGATCGGCACATAATCCCGTATGCCGCCGCCGCCGGCTCAATAGGAGCAGTGATCGGACTTCTCCTCTCCGACGTGCTTGACAGTTCCCTGCTGAAAAATGTTTTCGCCGCTCTGCTGATCGCCGTCGGTCTCCGTGAGCTCTTCCACAGAAAACGCTCTGCTCCGTCGAGAGGAGTCGAGAGGTTTGAGAGATTTCAGAGAGGGGGCTCTGCCCCCCAACCCCCGCAAGCCCCCTTTGAAAAAGGGGGCTTGACACCCTAAACCAATGCAGTATTTCAGAGCGCTCTGCTATGGGCGACTCTCATAGAAATGCAGTGGGGTTGGTAGAGATTCTGTTGTTGAATAACAAGAAAACAGCTTGCTATGAAATTCACAGCAAGCCGATTTTTGTACTCACATTTGAATCTCGTCACGATGCAAATGTGTCGCCGAAGGTTACTCCAAAATTATCATTTACTAATTAAAACAAAAACTGCTTACCGCGATTATCACGGTAAGCAGTTCTGTCATAAAACTTATTTTGTTGCCTTGGGCTTTCTGCCGGGCTTCTTTGCTTCAGCCTTGGGAGCCTCTGCCTTGGGAGCTTCAGCAGCCTTGGGTGTTTCAACAGCCTTCGGAGCCTCTGCCTTTTCTGCCTTTGCAGGAGCAGCCTTCTTAGCAGCAGGAGCCTTCTTTGCAGCAGTAGCAGCCTTCTTAGCGGGTGTCTTGGCATCTGCCTTCTTCGCAGCAGCCTTCTTGGGAGCTATTGCGTCGAAGATAGCTGCACAACCGGGTTCATTGTCAATAACAACGAGCTTGCCGGACTTGAGAGCAGCCTTAGCTGTTGTCTTGCCTTCAACAAGAGCTGCGAAGGTGTCAGCATCAGCTTCAAATATAGCGGTGTGATCGTCATAGCTGAAATTTTCTACTGCAAGTCTGGTGTAGCCTTCCTTGAATTCAACATAAAAAATTCCGGCAGCGTCTCCCGTTACATTAAACTGAAATGCAAAGGAACCTTCAAACTTCGAGGTGTCAGTCTTCTGAATTGTTTTCTTCAGGCTTTCGTAAGCCTTTTCGTAAGCTGATTTAGCCATCTTGATTTCCTTCCTTTTTTTGAGATAAAACACGGGCAGATGCACCGTTATTTTTTTCGTGATTATTATATCACATATTTTTGGCAAATTCAAGCAATTTTAAACATTTTTTTGCAAGTTAGTGCAATGTGTTTAAAAAATAACGAATTTTATTGTGCGATTAGTCATTTATGTACTACGATTTATGCCGTTTTCCGGTTTGCTGTATGTGATTCGTGCTTGTTTCGACGTTATTTGCACGTTTGGATTTTGAAATGATATAACCGAAATTATGAATTTTCAATTTTTAAAATTACTGTTTTTCAATCAAAAAATCATTGTTTTTGCAATTGAAAATTACGCTGTTTTTATACCGGTATTTTTAAAATTCCGATTGATTTTTGCAATTGAATTTTTGTTTTTATCAACGCCGAAAAAAGGGAAAAACACATATTATATTTTTGCGATTTTTAATTGATATTGCAGACTGCAATATCAATTGCCGCGAATTTTCGGGACATTTCCCGAATAATATTAATTGATAAGATCGTGCTGTTAATTTAATTGATTCGTAAAAACAAAAACCTTCAATAATTTTTAAAATTGCAGCATGATCTGCGAAAAAACAAATAACGGAGGCGCTTATGCTCTGCACATTCGATGACATCAGGAACAAAGAAATAATAAACATAAAAAGCGGGATAAAAATGGGATATGCGGACGACGTTGAATTTGATACCGCAACAGCAAAAATTTGCAGAATCGTGATTTTCGGAAAAGCAAGATTATTCGGACTGCTCGGCAGAGAGGATGACCTTTCCGTCTGCTGGAGCGATATAGAAATTATTGGAGAGGATACTATCCTCGTGAGCTGTGAAGTGCCTGTGCGTACAAAAAGGGGTGGCGGATTTGTGAAAAATTTGTTAAAATAGCCGAAAAGAAAAATATTGTAAACAACGCCATTATGTGCTATAATATTAAGGCTATACAGCAAATCCACATGCGTGCTATAAACGCTGGCGGTGCCGTCATCGACGGGGATCGGCGTGTTCAGCAGGCAGAGGAAAAAAACTAAATTTAGGAGGATACACAAAATGGCAGTTGTATCAATGAAACAGCTTCTTGAAGCCGGTGTTCACTTCGGACATCAGACAAGACGCTGGAACCCGAAAATGGCACCGTACATTTTCACAGAAAGAAACGGAATTTACATCATCGACCTTCAGAAGACGGTCAAGAAGCTCGACGAAGCATATAACTTCGTATTCGAGACAGCCGCTAACGGCGGAGAGATCCTCTTTGTCGGCACAAAGAAGCAGGCTGCGGATTCCATCAAGGAAGAGGCAGAGAGAGCAGGCGCACACTTCGTAAACGCAAGATGGCTCGGCGGTATGATGACCAACTTCAAGACGATACAGAACCGTATCAAGAGACTTGAACAGCTCCACACAATGGAGACAGACGGCACATTCGATCTGCTCCCCAAGAAGGAAGTAAGCAAGCTCTCCCTCGAGATCGAAAAGCTCGAAAAGTTCCTCGGCGGTATCAAGAACATGAAGAAGCTCCCCGGTGCGCTCTTCGTTGTTGACCCTCGCAAGGAAAAGATCGCTGTTGCGGAAGCAAGAAAGCTCGGTATCCCGGTAGTTGCTATCGTTGATACGAACTGTGACCCCGACGAGATCGACTACGTTATCCCCGGAAACGACGACGCTATCCGTGCGGTAAAGCTCATCGCAGGCGCTATGGCAGACGCTATACTCGCTGCAAAGCAGGGCTCCGCGGAAGCAGAGACAGAGGATAAGGACGCGGCGGAAGAAGCTGCGGCTGAGGCTGACACTGAATAAGAAAAGGCAGAATCAAACTTCCCCGCTCAAACGGCGGGGAAGAATTGAATAAGGCAAAATAAGATTGTAAAAAATAAAAGAAAATAAAAGGAGAAATAAAAATGGCTATTTCAGCACAGGACGTAAAGCAGCTCAAGGAACTCACAAACTGCGGTATGATGGACTGCAAGCGCGCTCTTGAAGCAACAAACGGCAACGTTGAGGAAGCTGTAAAGTATCTTCGTGAGCAGGGTCTTGCAAAGCAGGCCAAGAAGGCAGGCAGAATCGCGGCAGAGGGTCTTGTTGTAGCAAAGATAGATGAAGCGAAGAAGATAGGCGTTGTAGTTGAGATCAACTCCGAGACAGACTTCGCTGCTAATTCCGACAAGTTCAAGGCATTCTGTGACACAGTTGCACAGACTATAATAGACAATGATGTTGCCGATGTTGAGGCTCTTAAGGAGACAACAGCAAGCGGCACAAGCGAGAAGATAGCTGACGTTCTCACGGACGCTGTTGCTTCTATAAGCGAGAACATTCAGATCAGACGTTTTGTAAGAATGACAGGCGACGTTTACGCTTACGTTCACAACGGCGGCGGCTCGATCATCGGTTCGCTCATCAAGCTCGAATCCGACAACGGCGCAGACGAGGCAGTGAAGACGGTTGCAAAGGATCTGCTTCTCCAGATCACAGCAAGTGCTCCGCAGTTCATTGCACAGGCAGATGTTCCCGCTTCCGTAATTGACGCGGAGAAGGAAGTTCAGCTTGAGCTCGTAAAGAAGGAAAATGCAGAGTCCAAGAAGCCGAAGCCCGAGAACGTTCTTGAAAAGATCGTTGAAGGCAGAATGAGAAAGTTCGCAGAGGAGATCTGCCTGCTCGATCAGCCTTTCGTAAAGGATCCTTCCATCACAGTTGCGAAGTACATCGCAAACGCCGGCAAGAACATCAAGGTAATTGAGTTCGCACGTCTCGAAAAGGGCGAAGGCATCCAGAAGAGAGAAGACGACTTCGCCGCAGAAGTTGCTTCCATGGTAAAGTGAGACTTTTTAAGAGAATTTAGAGACTGGGCGCTGCCCAGACCCGCAAGCCCTTTAAAAAGGGCTTGATCCTAAACCTGATCCCGTAATACGGAGATTAGAAAATCACTTCACATAATAACAATAACAGCTTGCTGTGAGTTTTCATAGCAAGCTGTTTTTCGTGTTTAAACTTTTTGTTCAGTCAATAGTTTGAAAAAAGTATTATAATAAAGAAACTAAAAATCGAATTTCGTCACGATTCAGAATTGCCTCCGAAGGAGACACCACAATTATTCATTCTTCATTATTCACTATTTGATATTCATTCATTAAACTTTCCTCGTTCGGAGCAATCACACTTTCTTTTTGGATATCATATTATATTTCAGCGGGAAATATCGTTTCCCGCCGATCGGAGGAAAAACACAATGAATATAAACGTCGTTTTTATAGGCGGAGATATGCGCATGATCTACGCGGCAAAGGCGCTTTCCGTGCGATCTGACTGCCGCATTTACGGATTTGGTGAGGAACATACGGAGCTGCCGCAGCATCGTAAGGGAAGTAAATACGATGTGGCAGTTCTGCCGATAATTACCGACAGTTCAGGCTTAAAGCTGATGAACGGAGAAGCGTCGGACGGTTACGGCATTGTCGCGGAGCTGTTAAATAAAGGGGGGACTGTGTTTGTCGGACGCGCCCCCGACGCGCTCAAAAGTCTCTGCGCAGCGAATCGGTTCGCGCTTTATGATTATCTCGAAAGGGAAGAGCTCGCCGTGCTAAATGCGCAGGCTACCGCAGAGGGCGCAGTGGGTATCGCTGTAACCCGGCTTCCGCGCACAATACACGGCTCCTGTGCGCTGGTCCTCGGCTTCGGCAGAATAGGCAAGCTCACGGCGCGGTATTTCTCGGCGCTCGGTGCTCGCGTCATCGTTGCCGCACGAAAAAAAGCCGATCTCGCGTGGGCGGAGGCGTGCGGATATACTGCCGTCGGATTCGGAGATGAAAACGCCTTGTCCGGTGCTCTCGGAAAAGCGGATATTATCCTGAACACCGTTCCCGCACCGATACTTACCGGAGCAAGAGCAGCTGTGGTGCGGGAGGATGCCGTGCTCATCGAGCTTGCGTCGTCGCCGTGTACCGAAGGCGAGACGCAGTTTCGCGTAATACCCGCCGGAGGTCTCCCGGGAAAGACGGCTCCCAAAACAGCCGGGCATATCATCGCCGGAACGATCGAAAACATACTGACGGAAAGGAGTATGGAAAATGGAGGAGCTTAAAGGAGTAAGAGTGGGATTCGCGATGTGCGGCTCGTTCTGCACATTCTCCGAATGTTTTGCCGCGCTGAATAGACTGCTTGCGCTCGGGTGTGAAGTCGTACCGGTAATGTCGTTCAACGCATACGACACGGATACCCGTTTCGGCAGCGCAAAAGAGCACCGCGAACGGCTCGCGCAGATGTGCGGCAGGGAAGTGATACACACGATAGCGGATGCGGAACCGATAGGTCCGAAGGATATGACGGACGTGATGCTCGTTGCAAACTGCACGGGAAACACGCTCGCAAAGCTCGCGGCAAGCATTACGGATACCCCTGTCACTATGGCTGTCAAGAGCCACCTACGCGGCAGCAAGCCTGTGGTTCTGAACATAGCGACGAATGACGCGCTCGCGGGTTCAGCGAAAAACATTTTCTCGCTGATGAATTACAAGAATTATTATTTTGTTCCGATATCGCAGGACAATTTCAGGAAGAAACCGTTCTCTCTTATGGGTGATTTCGGTCTGATACCCGACGCGATCGTGTCCGCGCTCGGTCACAAACAGCTCCAGCCGGTACTTGTGAGATCCTGAGCGGGCTTGAGATATACAGAGATTTTAATGGGGCGCTGAGTTTTTCAGCCGCCCCTTTTCTGTTTTAATAGATCTGATACGGCAGCTGCCATTTGTACATGCAGCCTTTTTAATGTGTCCTTCCGGGTATTTTATTTATTCCATGCAGATCGTATCAAGTTTTTTTATCTCATCTTTATACTGTTTTCACATTTGTGTCTTTTTATTCACACTTTATGTGTTTATACTGTTTGTAATGACAGACACGCGAAAAGAGGTGAGACAATGGAATTCAGACATGAGGTAAAACACGAGATCAGCTTTTCCGATATGATGATACTGCGGCACAGGCTGCAGGCAGTCACATATCCAGATCCGCATACCATAAACGGGAAATACTTTATACGAAGTCTATATTTCGACAATCTCGCGGACAAGGCGCTGCTCGAAAAGATAAACGGCGTGAACCGGCGTGAGAAATTCCGTATAAGGTATTACAACGGCGATACCTCGGTGATACATCTTGAAAAGAAGAGCAAGATCGACAGTCTCGGCAACAAGCAGAGCGCTCCGCTTACTGCGGAACAGGCGCAGGCGATCGTTGACGGCGATATCGACTGGATGCCGGAAAGCGAACACCGGCTGATACGGGAACTGTACTCAAAGATGAAGATACAGGGCATAGCGCCGAAAACGATAGTTGACTACACGCGCGAGCCGTACATTTATCCGGCAGGGAATGTCCGCGTCACACTCGACTACAACGTCAGAAGCGGTATGCGATGCACGGATTTTCTGAATCCGGACTGTGTGACGGTCCCCGTTTCCGATTCCATTATACTTGAGGTGAAATGGGACGGATTCCTACCCGACATAATACGGCACGCTATGGCGCTGACGGACACACGCGAGGGTGCGTTCTCGAAATACGCGGCGTGCAGGATCTACGGATAAATGATTAAGGCAATACCGCACAAATTCCGCCCCGGCGGTGACGAACAAAACAATTACAACAGGAGAAAAATTTACTATGAATTTCAATGACATTTTCAAATCGAGCTTTTTAGAGAACATCACAAGCGTCAGCATACTTGATATGGCGGTTGCGCTGGTACTCGCATTCGGCATAGGAATGTTCATATTCCTCGTTTACAAAAAGACATACTCCGGAGTTATGTACTCCGCAAGCTTCGGAACATCGCTTATAGCGCTCACAATGATAACTACGGTAGTTATTCTCGCGGTAACGAGCAACGTCGTTCTTTCACTCGGTATGGTTGGTGCGCTCTCTATCGTCCGTTTCCGTACAGCGATCAAGGAACCCCTCGATATCGCGTTTTTGTTTTGGGCAATCGCGGTAGGTATAGTTCTCGCCGCGGGAATGATACCGCTCGCAGTTATCGGCAGCGTTATCATCGGCGTTATCCTGCTCGTGTTCGTAAACCGCAAGTCGCATAAGAACCCGTACATCGTGGTTATCCGCTGCGACGGACATGACAGCGAAGCAAAGGCAAAGTCGTTCCTTGACGGCAAAACCGACAGATGCGTCATCAAGAGCAAGACCGCGCAGAAGGGCTTTGTTGAGCTGAATGCAGAGATACGCCCTAAAGACGACAACACCGATTTCGTAAATGAGCTTGCGGATATGGACGGTATCCAGAGCGCGGTGCTCGTAAGCTACAACGGCGACTACATGGGATAAGGGTGATACGATGTCTGCACACAAGGGCATAGATAAGATATGCGTGATAGTGCTGGTGCTGACGCTTGTTATTGCAGCCGTGTTCTGCAACGGACAAGCTCTCGGCATTGAAGCGGCAGCCGATCTTATCGGTTATGAGAACCGCATTTTCGACAATTCCAAGGTACACACCTTCGATATAGTTATAGACGACTGGAACGCGTTTCTGGAGACCTGCGAGAATGAAGTCTATACAAACTGCAATGTGATCATCGACGGCGAAGCGGTGCGGAATGTCGGCATACGCGGCAAGGGCAACACCTCTCTGAGCTCCGTCAAGACCAGCGGCAGCAGCCGTTACAGCTTCAAGATCGAATTTGACCAGTACGACAGCACCAAGACATATCACGGACTTGACAAACTGTGCCTGAACAATATAATTCAGGACACAACATATATGAAGGACTACCTCGCTTACACTCTTATGAGCGAATTCGGCGTTGACGCGCCTCTTTGCAGCTTCGCGTACATCACCGTCAATGGCGAGGACTGGGGACTTTATCTCGCGGTAGAGGCGATCGAGGATTCGTTCCTGCGCCGCAACTACGGCAATGACTACGGCGATCTTTACAAGCCCGACAGCCTGAGCTTCGGCGGCGGTGGTCCCGGAAACGGCAAGGGCTTCAATATGACCGATTTCTTCAAGGAGAACTTCGGCGGTGACGAAAGCACCGAAAACACCGACAGTACAGACAGCAGCGAAAGCGGCGGGCGGAGCGATGCCGCGCCCGATACGTCCGGAAATACAAGCGGCGGTATGCCGAACTTCGGCGGAAATATGCCGGATTTCGGAAGCGGTGAAATGCCCGATTTCGGTAATATGCCCGGCTTTGGCAGTGAGTCCACCGACACGGAAAACGACGGCAACTCGTCCGACAGCAAAAGACCGGAGCGCGGCGGCAACGGCGGCGGGTTCGGCGGATTTGGCGGCTTCGGTATGGGCAGCGACGATGTTAAGCTGAAATATATCGACGACGACTCTGACAGCTATTCAAATATTTTTGACAGCGCAAAGACCGATGTTACAAAAGCGGACAAGAACCGTCTGATAAACGCGCTCAAAAATCTAACCGATCAGACCGATCTCGAAAACACCGTCGATGTTGACGAAGTGATAAGATATTTTGTTGTGCATTGCTTCCTCTGCAACGGCGACAGCTACACGGGCTCGATGATACACAACTATTATCTCTACGAGGACGAGGGAAAGCTTTCGATGATACCGTGGGACTACAATCTCGCTTACGGTACGTTCCTGGGCTCGGACGCGTCCGGTACGGTAAATACCCCGATAGACACGCCCGTTTCCGGCGGTATGAGTGACCGCCCGATGATCTCGTGGATATTTGACAGCGAAGAATACACCGAGCTGTATCATCAGCTTTACAATGAGTTCCTGAACAGCTTCGATTTTGCGAAGATGATAGACGATACCGCTGCACTTATCGACAGCTATGTGCAGAAGGACCCGACAAAATTCTGCACCTACGAGGAACATCTGAAAGGTGTGGAGGCGATGAAGTCGTACTGCACACTGCGCGCCGAGAGCGTCAAGGGTCAGCTTGACGGCACTATCCCCTCGACTACGGAGGGTCAGCAGGCGGACAGCTCCGCACTTATCGACACGGGCGATCTCACGCTCTCCGACATGGGCTCCATGGGCGGAGGCGGTGGCGGCGGATTCGGTGGATTCGGACGCGGCGGTGAAAGCGGAGATTCCGGTGACCGCAAGGGCAGCAGATCTTCAAGGGGCAGCCGCACCTCTGCCGACACTGCAACTGACAGCGAGAACAGCGAAAGTGACAGCGGCGAAGGCTCCGGAAACACGGAGACTTCGGAGCCTGCCGACGGCAATATGCCGGATGGCTTCGATCCGTCGAAGATGTCCGGCGGTGAAATGCCCGAAGGATTCGATCCGTCGAAGATGTCCGGCGGAAATATGCCGGAAGGTTTCGATCCGTCGAAGATGTCCGGTGGTGAAATGCCCGAAGGCTTTGATCCGTCAAAGATGTTCGGCGGCGGTATGCCGGGCGGATCCGGTGACAGCACCGGGGCAACGGAAACCGACACACAAAGCGGCAATGCAGCGCCCTCGGACAAAACCGGCAGCAGCGACAGCCGCCCGCAGATGAACAACTTCCCGCAGATGAGCGGATTTGGAAGCAAAAGTGACACAATGGCATATATACTGCTCGGAGGTTCGGCGCTGTTCCTGCTCCTCGGAATAATATTTGCGGCAGTGTTCAAAAAATAAAAAGTTAAGCTGTGAGCGGCTCGGATAGCTGCCCACAGCTTTTTTGTGTTGTTTTGTCTCCCGAAGACCGGAAACGCGATTGATATCACTTTTTTGTTTCTTCACGAACCGCCGTCGCTACCGGTTCCATATCGTAATAATTGATATAGTCCCACACGTCCTGCCCGAAATTATCCTTATGCGTGTAGTCTATACCGTTATGGATAAGTATCCGGGCTATCTCGCCCGCCTTCTCTCCTTTGTACGATCTTGCGGCGTAGAACAGAGCGCTGCACCCGTTGAAATCCACCGCGTTCACATCGGCTCCGCGCTCAATGAGCAGCTTTACGGTCTCCACTCTGCCGGCAGAAGCTGCGGACATGAGCGGTGTCCAGCCGCAGTAATCAGTGTTCTTGAAACTATCCGGTTCGTAGCTGCCGTAATGCCCGCTGTAATTCGCCTTGTGATTGTATGCACGCCATTCGATATCCGCGCCGTTGTCGAGAAGGAAGGTTATGTTCCGAAGCCACGCCTCGTCCTCCATGCTCTGTTCCCTGCCGCACATCTCATGCAGCATAGAGCGTTCGCCCTCGGGAACGCTTTCCCACGAAGGCTCGTTGGTTCGCGGTGCGCTGTCCGGAGAAGCGCCCTCGTCTATCATAGCCTGTGCCGCCTTGTAATCCTTGTCCATGATGCAGGCGAAAAGATTGCGGTTTTCCTCGTATTCGCGGCGGGCTTCAACACCCTTGATCGAGGATATGATTATCAGCGCCGCAAATGCACCGTATATCACAAGCGAGATAGTCAGCAGCACCTTCGGAGCTTTTTTCGCCTTGTACGGAGCAACGGGTCCGGGTTGTGCCGCCGCCCACTGCTCATATTCATGGCGTTTGTGAATATCGCGCACCAGACCGATGATTCCGCATATCAGCAGAACAAAAGCCGTCAGCAGTATCACACCCGCGATGGCGAGTATGATCACAAGAACTACTCCGGCTATTGCCATTCCCATAAAAGCCAAACGATCACTTCCTTATATTATCGAATTTTATCTGATCGGGCAACTCAGCTCTTTCTGCGTTTACGCGCAAGCAGCAAGATTGTCAGCACGGCGAATGCCGCCGCTGCCGCAGGAGCTTCAACGCCCGTAGCGGGATTTGTTTCTTCGGTATCGACCGGCTTCGGCTCGGTCTCCCGCGTCGGCTCCGTGCTTATCGTAAATGTGCGCAGCTCGCCGAACACGGGATCATCGTCGCTCATTCCGTCCCATTTCAGATCGGCTGTGACATCTATCTTTCCCGTTTTTATATCGTCGGCAGTCACCGTATAGCTGTAATTTATGGTCTTTGTCTCGTCCGCTTTCAGGCCGCAGAATTTCGCGCCCTCATTGTTTTTTCCGATATCTCCGAGCGAGAGAGTTATCTCAAATCCCACATCTTTTGCAAAATCCTTGCCGCTTGTGTTGGTGACAGTGATCTTGCCCTTTATCACATCGCCCTCTTGCAGGACTTCATTCCCGCTTACCGGCGAATTTATGACCGTGACCGGCTCTTTCACGGTATAGCTTCTTATCGGGAAGTTGTCATAGTCATAGCCGTTATTGTTCAGATCTTCGTTGATGACTTCGAGCCTGCCGATGATCTCCGTCCAGTCCGTCCATGTATCCCCGCTGCCCACGAAGCTCTCTCCCGGGTTTACCACGGTTTTGGCATATCCTCTCGTAACTTCCGCTATATCGTAGTACATTACTCCGTCATAATTCAGGTCTTCGGAATAGGAAACTATGCTCTTGCCGTCGTATCCGGCTCGTACAACCACCGAGTATTTTCTGCCTGCGGGTATCATTGCCGTGCAGCCGATATCCTTGGTGTGATAGCCGGCGTACTTGTAATGCTCGCTCGCCTCTGCAAGAAGAACGCCGTCAACCGGAGTCTTCGCGTCCTCGTCCAGCAGATAAACGCTGAACTCGACATCTGTTGCGGCCTTTGCCGTTTCAAAACCTACGAAGCGCACGGAGCAGTTATCCTTCGCCTCAAACACATTCGCCGTGCGCACATCATCGTCGAACTCAGCCGTGTACTGTGTCGCCGCGGGATTAAAGTCATACATATCCGTGTCCCGGGGGATCTCCCGTGTATTTTCATCTGTGTCAAAATCAAGGCTTGTCGGGAGGATCAGGCTCTGATCGTAGTACGATATCCAGAAGTAGCCGCTGGCGCCGTTTCCCCAGTCTTCATCGCCCCAGCTGTTCTTCACGATAAATGCTCCGTCACCGTCTATCGTCCCGTTCGGATCGTTGAAGTATTCCTTCGGGAAGTCATCATCATAACCGACTATACATACACAATGATTGGCATCAACCTTTTTGTTTACGGAATCAGGATCTGAAGGGTCATACTCGCCGTCATAAACATAATGCGCCCATATATCTGCTTCAGGGTCATCGGTAGGAACACCGTTTTTGTCGAAAAAGTTCAGATAACGAACTTCATCGGATGTCAGATCGGCCGGCATTGAATAATCGGAGAGTATCAGCACACTGACAGCTCTGCCTCTTAAAAGCTCGGATTTTATTGCATCAATTCCGGTTTGGTTGAATATATACTCATCATTGATACCGGAAAGTGCCGGAGACGGCAGCATATTTACGTTTTTAAGGTAAAATGCAGACATAAAGCGCTGCGATTCGTCCAAAGACCAGTCCCCGCAGCTTGGGATAATAACATGGAAGTATATCTTCTTATTCCTGTATTCCTCCAATGGCTCTTCCGGGGTCTTTTCAATATGATCCAGAATATTTACAATTGTGTCATAATCGACACTTTCATACCCAAGCTCTTTCAGCTTCGGCTCGGCCTCATCGAAGTCATAATCCTTCTCTCTGTATAACTCCATCACAAGCTGCTCGGGATCGTAAATGCCTTCATCGGAGAAGCTTACGGTTATTATCTGTTCCAGATCGTAATTTTCATCGGAAGTCTTTTCGTAAGGCACTGTTGATTCAAGCACGGGACCCATTCCTGCCGAAAACAGTATGGATGCGAAATTATTTGCTCCACCGTAATTGAGAGTTTTATTTGTGATCTCGGAGTCATCCGCATCTATATTCCCAAAAAAATATCGTCCCTCTCCGATTTGCGACGGGTATTCGGCACAACCCTTCGGCAGTGGCGTGGCTACGAACCATGCCATATGCAGCTCCGAGAGATCGAACTTATCATTGTCCGCGGATGTGTTATAGTCATGATCGTAATCATAGGCTATGCTTGTTTCCGCGGCGGAGATCGTTCCGAAGGCCCAGCATGTACCCCAAGGGGTCTGATCCTTGACCTCTGAAACATAGCTTTTCCCGTCAACGTCTCTCAGATCGAACTTTGAGGGCTGCCCCGAAACGTCCACGACAGGATTGCGGGTATCCGAAGCGGGGGTATCCGTGTGCAGAACTCTGTATTTGTATTCGTTCACAAGATCGCTTTTGTGGATAGCGTCAACAATATCGTCGGCAGTAAGCGTTTTTTCCTGAGCATATATCGGGACGCTGCCCGCGCAGATGACAGCGAGTGCGGCAGCGGCTGCCGTAATGCGTCTGAATATTTTCCTGTTTCCCATTTCAAGCCTCCTTCGTTTGTTCAGTAAATATGTCTGCTCAGGTCTTTTATCAGCTCCGCGGCATCATCATAAATGAAATCGGTGATCAGCTTCGCCGCTTTGTCGAGCTTTTCCTTGTCCGATATCGCGAACGGATATCCCGAAAGAGCATGCACGAGCTTTGCGGAAAGCTCATCATCGAAATCATCGAGCGCCTCGAGCAGCTTCGCAGCGGTCTCTTTAGCTTCTGCGGCTGACAACTCCGGCGCGGCCTGCTTTTCTCCGTCCGTTACAATGGAGCTCAGCTTTTCGACGAACTCTCTGTAAAGACGCAGAGTATTGTCGTTGTTCGCGGCGATATAATCCGTATCGCCGTCCCTTGCCGCAAATTCAAGTCCGCGGAACGCTTCAAAAAGCGCCGTGTGACCTATCATCTTTGAATTGCTCTTGACCGCGTGTACCGCTACCATATATCGCTGGAGCCTCCCCGATTTAAAGTGATTTTCTATGTCGGCGATATTTCCCTCGCAGAAGTTCACATAATTTACGAGCGTTTCCATGTAGTTTTCCTCGCTGCCGGTATATGCGAGACCGCTCCCGGTCTGAAGTCCAAGTTCGTTGAGCTGCTGTATTTTCTGTTCCATTTTTTCCTCCGGTTTTATCCGAGTATTTCTATTACCTTCGATACGATCTCGATCTTTGTCGTCGGTTTGAGAAGATATCCCTGCGGTTTCAGCTCGACTATGATCTTTGTCACGACTTCTCTTTCCGAAACGCCCGTTAAGAATACGACAGGTATATCACGGAACTGCGGATGCTTCCGTATTTCCTCAAGCACATCGGGTCCATTCTGCTCCGGCATCAGGTAGTCGAGGAATATCAGATCCGTTTTGAATTTGTTAAGGCACTTTATGACCTGCCTTCCGGAATTTATCACCGTCACCTCGTAGAACTCCCGCAGCTGATCCCTGATATGTATAAGCTGCTGCGGATCGTCGTCAACGACAAGTATATGCTTGCGGGAAAATTCCTCCGGATGCTTTGAATTGACAAACTCCACAAATCCGGATTTCAGTGATTCCCGCTGCATCATCTCGCCGATCTCGTTCAGCTTGTCGTACAGCACGAACGGAGATATCGGACGCGGCAGGAACAGCACTCTGTCAAGTCCGGTATTGCGGCGAAGCTGCTCATACCCTCGTCGTTGGCAACAACGATTATCGTAAGATGATTGAGCTTCTGATATTCTCTGAAAACATCATACATTCGTATCTCTTCGGGTGTTTCGTTGCCTATGCAGATTATCACGACGCGCGGGCGCTCGGAGATCGCCGAGTGATACAGCCTTCCTTTTACGACGGGACAGGCAAACGGTGAGCATGATGTGTCGTGCTCTATCTTCTGCATGAGCTCGGAGACAATATTCCGGTTGTTGCCGGTTATCATTACTTTTAATATCATATTGTACTCACACATGGAGAACGCCGTAAGGCTCGTGCTTTGCGAGATATTTCTCCATAGCCGCGCTGCCGTTTACGCATACGCATTTGTATGTGCCGCCGAGCTGCTCCTTCGCTTCCTTCAGCTTTGCGGGATCGTCTCCCCATATCAGAAGCACCGGCAGCGGCGCTCCTGCTTCGCCGGCAGTATCCGGCGTGAGCTGCTTTTTCTGAGGTATATATCTTTTCAGCACCTGCTCCATAACATCATACTTGACAGGCTTGCTCAGATAATCCGTAAATCCCATTGCGACGTAGCTTTCCTTTGCTCCGACGATAGCGTCCGCGGTAAGCGCAATTACCGGTGTGCCTTTGAGTATATCCAGCCTGTTCATTTCCTGCAGTGCTTCCTCGCCGGTCATTTCCGGCATCATCTGATCGAGCAGTATGCAGTCGTACTTTTTGTCCTTCACCTTTTCTATGCACTCGCTGCCCGAGGTGACCAGATCCAGCTTTATCTTCGTATCGCGCAGCAGACCTTCCGTAACATCGAGGTTTATAAGGTTGTCGTCAACAACAAGTACGCAGGCATCCGGCGCGTAAAGTGTAGTCTCGTCCGTGGTAATACCGCTGATGTATTTCGACACGGCTTCGGAGAAATCCCCGACAGGCTCGGGATCAACCGTCGTCTGCGGAATAAACAGCGTAAACACGGAGCCTTTTCCGTACTCGCTCTCCACTTCGATGTGACCGTTCATCATTTCCACAAGCCGGAAGGTTATGTGCAGTCCGAGACCCGTGCCTTCTATGTTTCTGTTTTTGGATTCTTCAAGTCTCTGGAAGCTCCTGAACAGCTTCGCTCTGTCTTCTTCCTTTATGCCTATACCGGTATCCGCTACCCGTACCGCAAGCGTTTTGCCGTCATCCATGGAAACGTCGATATCGACATGACCCTTCTTTGTGTATTTTATCGCGTTGTTTATGATGTTAAGCATTACCTGCTTTATACGCAGCTCGTCGCCATGAAGTACCGACGGAACAGCCGGCGAGACGGTGAAATTGTACGCAAGTCCCTTGCCCTCCGCTCTCGGCTTAGTCATATTTATCACGTCGTTCAGCACCGAAGCAATGCCGTAATCCTGTGAAATTATCTCAAAGTCGCCCGAGTCTATCTTGCTGAGATCGAGGATATCGTTTATGAGAGAGAGCAGGGTGTTTCCGGCGCTCTTTATGTCAAGCGCGTATTTTTTGACATTGCTCTCTTTCGTGTTCCTGATTATCATTTCGTCCAGACCGAGAATACCGTTGAGCGGAGTTCTTATCTCGTGGGACATATTCGCGAGAAACGCGTCCTTCGCTTTGTTTGCGTTTTCATTTCTCTTTACGTCGCCGAGATAATTGAGTATTCTGACCTGCATGGACTGTATCTCGTCGTATATTTCTTCGATCTCGTCGTTGCTCTTTATATCAAGGTCAATAACTCCCGATCTTTCGCGGTCAAGATCCTCCGTCGGGGAGAACTTTGTCATTTCCTTTGTTATACTGTTGAGCGGCATTATCAGGCTTTTCCTGAAAAGGAACATGACGCCGACAGTCGTAAGTACCGTGATAAGCACCGAAGCCAGAAGAATATAGATAAAATTGTGGTATCTTTCATTCATGATATCGTCCATTGCGACATCACAGCCCACATCACAAACGAACGTACCGTCGTCGGTATATATCGGCACATAGGACGAGCAGAGCCAGCCCCAGTCTCCGTGCGAGATCGTGGGTGCTACCTCCTTTGAAAAGTCGGTTCCTGTAAACTCTCCCTCGCGCGATTCATAATACCCGGTTTCATAAAGCGGGTTCTCGTCGTCATCGACAAGATACATATCATGCGTGGCATTCACATCTCCGCAGGCAATTATGTAAAAGATACTCTATGTTCTCCATTTTCCGCAGATAGTCCGAGATAAGCGTTCGTGCTGCGGAGTATTCCTCCCATATACCTTTTTCGCGGAAATAATCCTCGATCACCTGTTCGTCGTCCTCTTCCTCCGCGGTTTCACGCAGAGACTGATATTCCTCCGAAGCGGCGATCTCCTTCAATCTCAGCATTTCGTCCGCATCTATGATAGTTGCGACATACCTTGCCGTGTCGAGGGACAATTCGCTGAAATAGCGGTTTATGCGTCCCGCGTTTATCAGATATGACATTATCGCGACTACAAGACCCGCGATAAATACCGTTATCCCGACGAACAGATATATTTTATTTCCTATCGAAAAGTGCTTCTGCTTGTTTTTCATTGGCTTATCCTGACCCTCCGGCGTAAATATCATATCCCGGAGAAAATACGTTACCATTTTGAAATAATATACAAATATCCACGATACATTCTATCATATTTAGGGGAATTTGTCAATGTATGTTGTTCGTTTATGTATTTGTTGCCTGTTATGTACGCCTTTAATGGCAACGTGAGAATGAAGTTGCCAAATATCGGGACTTGTGGTATAATGAATAAAGTCAGGGCTCACGGGACAATGAAATGATACTCGTGACAGAAGCAGATATGTTATTACTGCCGTTTGCATCGGCGAGCCCTGTTATACGGTTTGTTTTGAAGTAAGGAGCGATATGCTGTGACATACACGATAGTTGACCTCATCGAGCCCGACAATGGCTGCGAGGGATTTATGCCGGGTGAAGAACCTATGGTCACGCTGATACTTTCCGATGAAAACGGCGTGGAGAAAAAGGTAAGGCTCCCGGATATGCTTGCTTATAAAATGAAGTGGGATGTCGGCGTGAAGGTGAGCGGCGAGGACGTTGAGAAATACTGCAAAGAGGGCTGAGATCCATGCCGTATATTGCCGGTGTACATCCGGTTTATCCCTTGACAAAACGGCCGGAGAGTGGTATTATAACAAAAAAGTACGCCGAAATACGGTATTCGGCATAAAAGTGTATGATAAATGCAATACCGCACAAAGCACGGCCGGCGCCTTTTCCGTCATATTGCTCAAAATCCACTTGACTTGCGCCGGCAAGCCTGCGTGTCTTTTAGCCGATCTGACGAAAAATTCGACTGCACAATACACGCACAATCTTTGTGCGGTATAGCCTAAATAACGCGGAAGGTATATGATGATGTACGGAACCGAACAGCTCATAAAATATCATTATTTTGCCGAACTGCTTGAAACGACAGGATCGGAATATATAACCGACTCTCTGACGGGCTTGATCGCAAGGCCGTATATTCTTGGTTTTGTAAAATCGCTTATTGCCGACAACACACCGTTCAGCTTTGTTATACTCGATCTCGACAACTTCAAATTCATCAACGATACCTACGGCCACAGCGTGGGCGACGATATACTCAAAGGCGTATCTGAAGCGCTCATAGATTATGTTGACGGCTTCGGCATTGCCGGACGCTTCGGCGGTGACGAGCTCCTTCTGATAGATCTGAGGGATCGTGAATACGCCGATAAGAAGGCGTTTTTCAACGGACTGTACACCGACAGCAAGGTGCTTCGCAGGGAATATGAGCTTAACGGGTGCAGCCCGTTCATTACCGGCACGGCAGGCTGCGCGACATTCCCCGATGACGCGGACGATTTCGATGAGCTGTTCGAGACGACGGACAAGGCTCTTTACCGCGGAAAGATCAAGGGCAGGAACTGCTATATAATCTATGTCGAAGAAAAGCATAAAAACATAGATATCAGAAAGCTCGCCGGACACGGTATCTGCAAGGTCATGCAGTCGATAGTGAGACAGACCGAGCTTGTACCGGGCGGAGAGAATAAGCTGTATGCTGTGCTTCCGGCGCTTATTGAGGAATTCGGGATAACCGATCTTTACTATACCGACAGAAACAATATCATGCATTCCGTTCTTGATAAGAATTTCCGGGAAGCTGTCGGCGATATCGAAGAGATCATGACAGATGATTTCTTCCGCACTAATGATGTTGACACTCTCGAAGAACAGGCTCCCATGCTGTGCAGGGCGCTTAAAAAGCACGATCTGGAAACGGTGCTTATCATAAGGATAGGAATGAAGGACGAGACCGACGGACATCTTATCTGCGCCGAGCCGAGAAGCCACAGGATATGGCAGGACGACGAATGTGCCGTGATGTATTTCCTCGCGAAGCTGATATCCGCGGGAATAAAGGCGGACGGCGATGTTCTTCCCGAGTGAAAGTGAGAACAGCAGATGAAGGTAATTGATTTTCACACACACCCGTTTCTTTCCGGGGAAGAATTCATGAATTTCTACCCGGAGTGCTTCGAGCCTTCTACGGCGCAGATCGTGAAGGATATGGAAAGCGCGGGAATAGGACATATAGCCGGCAGCGTACTGCTGAAAAGAAAATACACCGCGGAGGAAGGATTTGCGTATATAAGGGAGTGCAACAACAAGGCGCTTGAGCTGAAAAGGATACTCGGCGGCTTCTGCACGCCCGGCTTTCACGTTCACCCGCATTACGTAAAAGAGTCGATCGCGGAGATCGAACGAATGGGCAGTCTCGGCATACGGCTTATCGGCGAGCTCGTCCCGTATATGCACGGCTGGAGCGATTATTCGTGCAGGGAGCTGCAGATGATACTCGACGCTGCGGAGCATTACGGCATGATCGTCAGCTTTCACACGATGAAGGACGAGCAGGCGGAGATGACGAAAATGATCGCGTCTCACCCGAAGCTCGTTTTTGTCGCAGCGCATCCGAATGAGAAGGAATATTTCCTGCTGCATCTGGAGCGAATGAGAAAATTCGACAATTTCTATCTCGATCTTTCGGGAACGGGAATTTTCAGATACGGACTTATCGCTTACGGCGTAAACAAAGCGGGCTCCGATAAGTTCATATTCGGTACGGATTACCCGATCTGCAATCCGGGAATGTATGTGCGGGCGGTTGAGCAGGAACCGATATCCGACGCAGATAAAGAAAAAATACTATATAAAAACGCAGAAAAGCTGATTTTATCCCGATAAATATCGGGTATTACAGAATAAAGGCTATACCGCGGAAAGAAAGCCAAAGACCCGGTGCGGTACAGCCTGTGAATTTGGGAGGCAATTATGGCATGGTATGACGAGGCGGTGTTTTATCACATCTACCCGCTGGGACTGACCGGAGCACCGAAGCAGAACGATTACGGCGAGCCGGTACACAGACTGAACACGCTTGTTCCGTGGATAGATCATCTGAAAAAGATCGGAGTGAACGCGCTCTACATCGGACCGCTTTTTGAATCGGTGGGACACGGCTACGAAACGACGGATTACAGGAAGCTCGACAGCAGGCTCGGAACGAACGAGGATCTGACCGATTTCGTGAAGAAATGTCACGAGGCGGAGATAAAGGTGATCCTTGACGGCGTTTTCAACCACACGGGGCGTGACTTCTTCGCGTTTAAGGATATCAGGGAAAAGCGCGAGGCTTCCGCGTACAGGGACTGGTACTGCAACGTAAATTTCGGCGGCAACAACGAGTACAATGACGGCTTTTCCTATGACAACTGGGGCGGCTACAACCTGCTCGTCAAGCTGAACCAGAGAAATCCCGCTGTTAAAGACTATATCTGCGATGTTATACGTTTCTGGGTAAATGAATTTGATATCGACGGTCTGCGTCTCGACGCGGCGGATGTGCTGGATTTTGACTTCATGAAGGCTCTGCGCCGCACAGCGGACGAGGTCAAGCCGGATTTCTGGCTCATGGGCGAGGTCATTCACGGCAATTATTCCAGGTGGGCGAACGACAACACTCTGCACAGTGTTACGAATTATACGCTACACAAGGGCCTTTACAGCGGCATGAACGATCACAATTTCTTTGAGATCGCGCACACTATACGCTATACCAACGGTATGCTCTCCGCAAATATAAAGCTGTACAATTTCGTGGACAACCACGACGTTGAGCGTATCAGCACTAAGCTCATCAACAAGGCGCATTACACACCCGTTCACATAATGCTGTTCACTCTTCCCGGCATACCTTCGATATATTACGGAAGCGAGTTCGGTATAGAGGGCAGAAAGGAACGGTTCTCGGATGATTCTCTCCGCCCGTTCATTGACCTTAAAGAGCACGAAAACGACTATGAAAGCAACCCCTGCACGAAGCTGACAGCGGCGCTCGGTGCAATACACAAAAAGTACAGCTGCGATCTCTGCGGCGTGGATTACAGGGAGCTCTGCCTGACGAACCGACAGTTCGCTTACGGACGCGGCAGACTGATCGTTGCGCTGAACAATGATGACAAGGCTGCGGATATAAATGTCGCGGCGGCGTACGGCGAATACACCGGTCTGCTGTATGGCGGAAAGGTAACCGCTTCGGGAGGACGGCTGCAGATACATCTGCTGCCGAATAACGGAGAGATATACGCTCCCGCGGACGGCGGCACAGACAGCACAGGCGCGCTTCCCATACCCGAACCGAAGACAGAAAATCCTGCGGAGGTAAAGACTGCTGAGACAAAGCCCGAGGAAGCTGTGCAGAAACCTGCCGGAAACACGGAGAAGAAGGCGGAAAAGACCGATCCTTATTCCGTGGAGATACCGGATATCCCTTACGATATGATGACGGTTGAGCAGCTTCAGGCGGTCATTCTCGCGAAAATGGCGAAGAACGGACCCGTGACGGAGCAGATGCGCAGGGACGTTGAGGCGAATATCTGGCATAATTCGCTTGTCAACTGGGCGAACAGCTTCAGATAAACAAAGTGCGCCGTCCGGCGGAACAAAAATCCAACATCAGCCCGGTTTTAATACAGACCGGGCTGTATTTGTTTTGCCGGAGCCCTTTATACATGCGCTTCCCGCGGCGGTGTAAATAATGTGTCCTCAACAACTGCCTTTTGGCAGTTGTTGTTCCGAAATCCGCAAAGCGGAATTCGGAAAGCCTTAAAAATACGCTTTCAGCGTCTTTTTAAGGCGGACACATTCTTTGATGTCAGGCTCATTCCGCCCTACGGGCGGACAAAAGTCTTCAAGCTACGCTATAAAGACTTTTCGCGGTTGATGAGCAGACATTAAATATTGATGATAAAAATATATACAAATCATTGATTTGGGGAGAAAAATATGTTATAATATAATATGGATTATTGTGGACGCAATACGTTTCGCCGCTTTTTTGTGAGAAGGAAGCCTGCGGCGGGTCTTGCGGTAAAGGAAAAGATATATGGGAAACAGAAAACAGGCATTAAGCAATATAATAAGATATATTCTTATAATGACATTTATCATCGCCGTGAATGTGACGCTTGACATAGTGCTCACGATACAGTCCGGCAGCGCTATGAAGGATCTCATCGGTTCGAGAATGCTCGATGTTACGAACACCGCCGCCGATATGATCGACGGTGACGCGCTGAAAAGTGTGACTCCCGCCGATAAAGGCACTCCGGAGTACGAGTCCGTTATGAGGATACTTACGTATTTTCAGGACAACATAGAGCTGAAATACATCTACTGCATCAGAGAAGAATCGGACGGGAAATTCGTTTTCGGTCTTGACCCGACTATCGAAGACCCCGCGGAATTCGGCGCGCCCGTTATTTATACCGATGCGCTTTATGCGGCAAGTAAGGGAACGCCCTCTGTGGACGCCAACGCCTATGACGACGCGTGGGGTTCATTTTACAGCGCTTACAGCCCGGTTTACGCCTCGGACGGCTCGCTCGCGGGTATAATCGCCGTCGATCTCAGCAAGGAATGGTTCGACGATCAGATGTCCGCGCAGGCAAACACCGTCATTGTCGTCAATACGCTGTCGCTTTTGGTCTGCTCTGTTCTTGTCATATTTATGGCACGCGGCGCGAGAAGGCGCAGGATCATGTCGGAGCAGCTTGCCGCGACTGCCGATATCTACATATCCATGCACGAGATAAATATTGTCAGTGACACATTCGTCGAGATATATAACAAGAGCGCGCAGAATATCAAGTCCATAGGCGAAAGCAAGGCGAAAGCCAGTCAGGTCCTTAAGGCGATGTACGAGAAGATCACTGACCCGTCCTATACTGACCGTATGCTCGAATTCGTCGATCTCGATACCCTGAACGAGCGTCTGGAGGACTCCACCACCATTATCAACGAGTACCTGAGTATGGAAGGGAAGTGGCGCAGAGCCCGTTTTATCGTATCCGAGAGAAACAGCTCCGGGAACGTGGTGCGCGTTGTGTATCTTATCGAGGACATAGATGCTGAGAAGAGAGAACGCGATATGACGCTCGAAGCCGTAAAGCTGATGAACGAGCAGATATCGTCCGTCGCGAACATCTATTTCTCCATGCACGATATTGACCTTACAAACAACACCCTGCGTGAGATAAAGACACACGTCTCGGATATTTCCTCCTTCTTTGCCGTAAATGTGGAAAACGCGCAGCAGCTTGTGTTTGAAGAGGTTGATAAGTCGGTAAGCGAGATATCGTGGGCTGCTATGCGTGAGTTCGTCGATTTCAGCACGATAGAGGAGCGCTTCAAGGATGCGAACACGATCACCGAGGAGTTCCTGAACCGCTATAACGTATGGTGCAGAGCAAGACTTGTCATTTCAAAGTGCGGCACCGACGGAAAGATAGAGCACGTTCTGTGGCTCATAGAGAGCATAGACGAGGAAAAGAGAAGGCGTGACGCCATTTCCGAGGAAGCGCGGAACCTCAACTACCAGATATCTTCGATATCCAATATCTATATGGTTGTTTACGATGTGGATATTATCAAGAACACATTCAGCATCATAAAGTCGGAATATGATGTGGTAAACAACATTGTCGGCAGTCAGCGCACTGATACCCAGTCCGCAGTGATCAGGGTAATGACGGCAATAACCGACGAAAGTTCGATGGACGAGATGATGCGGTTCATAGATCTGAGCACTCTCGAACGCCGTCTCGCTAACACGAATACCGTAACGCTCGAATTTATCACCAAGACAAAGAGGTGGATAAGAGTACGCTTCCTTGTGTCGAGACGCACCAATCTCGGCAGGCTGTCGCACGTTCTGTGGCTCGCCGAGGACATAGACGAGGAAAAGAAGGAGCGCGACAAGCTGATAGATATGTCCGAGCGCGCAATTGCCGCGAGCGAAGCGAAATCCCTGTTCCTGTCGAATATGTCGCATGAGATACGCACGCCTATCAACGCTGTTCTCGGCATGAACGAGATGATACTGCGTGAATGTGACGATCAGAACATACTTTCGTATTCCAACAGCATAAGGATTGCCGGAACAACGCTGCTCGGCATTATCAACGACATTCTCGACTTCTCAAAGATCGAGGCGGGAAAAATGGAGATAATCCCCGGCGATTATGACCTGTCCTCAATGATAAACGATCTTGTGAATATGATACAGACGAGAGCGGACGACAGGGGCTTAAAGCTGGAGCTCAACATAAGCAAGAAGATACCGAAGCTGCTTCGCGGCGACGAGGTGCGCATAAAGCAGGTAATAACCAATCTGCTCACAAACGCGGTCAAGTACACCGAGAAGGGTACCGTTACATTCGGCATAAACTGCGAGAAGATACCCGACGATCCGGGCAGCGTGATACTCGATATCTCTGTCAGCGATACCGGTATCGGCATCAGGAAGGAGGATATGCACAAGCTGTTCTCCGAGTTTGACCGTATCGAGGAGGACCGCAACCGCAAAGTCGAGGGAACGGGTCTCGGCATCAGTATAACGCAGAGACTTCTTCAGATGATGAACTCGTCGCTTGAGGTAGAAAGCGTTTACGGACTTGGTTCGCGCTTCTCGTTCAGGCTGAAGCAGACCGTTGTGAAGTGGGATGAGATCGGCGACTACGAGACCGCATACAAGGAGGCTGCCGAAAGCCGCAGCAAATATCAGGAGAAATTCAGAGCGCCTTCTGCGGAGGTGCTTGTGATAGACGATACGCAGATGAACCTCAAAGTGTTCATAAAGCTGCTCAAACAGACGGAGGTCAGGATAGACACTGCGGGCAGCGGCAAGGAAGGACTTGCGCTTGCATACAAGAAAAAATACGATATCATATTCCTCGATCACATGATGCCGGAAATGGACGGTATCGAAACTCTCCACGCACTTCGTGAGAGGACGGCCGATCCGAACCTGAATACACCGGTGATATGCCTTACGGCGAATGCCGTTGCGGGTGCGCGTGAGCAATATCTCGCGGAGGGCTTCAACGGCTATCTCACGAAACCGATAGACCCCGAAAAGCTCGAAGAGATGCTGCTCGATTATCTGCCGGAAGAAAAGATACAGCCGGCGGAGGAAGAGACGGAGAAGAAGCCGGAACCCGAGCCCGTTAAGAAACCGGAGCCAAAACCGGAAAATGAGATCCTGCTCAGAAAGCCCGCGAAGGAGAAAAAGCCCGCCGACATTGGCGGTGCGAGACTGCCGCTGTTCCTTTCTCGCACGGACGAGCTTGACCTCGAAAGGGGCATAACCGGCAACGGCTCTGTAGAAGGATATCTCGAAGCGCTGGAGATCTACGCGGAGATGATAGACGGTATCGTTGCGGAAACGAGAAGATACTGGCAGGCAGGCGATCTTGAAAATACGACTATCAAGATACACGCGATGAAGAGCACGTCACGCGTTATCGGTGCAATGGAGATCGGAGCGCTCGCGCAGGAGCTTGAATACGCAGGAAAAGACGGCGATGCCGGAAAGCTGGGCGAACGTATCGAAGAGCTGTTTGACCGGTGCCTGAAGCTCGCCGAGGTGCTGAGTCCGCTTGTGGAACAAAGCGAGAAACAATAAAAAACACAGCCGTCTGTCGGTTTACCACCGGCAAACGGCTGTTTTTCTTTTCCCATGATCTGATCGCAGCGAGCATTAAACTGTAAACTGAAATTTTACGCTCTGCTGTCGATGAGCTCCAGAGTACGCCTGAACGGCGCATCCCAAAGAGCTCTGTACTCGTATTGGGTCAGCTTGTCGGAGATCTCCGGATCTTCCGTGAGCTTGAGAAATGCTTTGACGGATTCCCAGTTGAGCGGGCAGTAAATATCCGGAGCGGTGCCGAGGATATTGTTCTCGGGAAGATGCTCGGAGACGCCGGGCGCATACGCTAAGGAGAACTTGCTCTCGGGGAGGTAGTAGTTGAGCGGGTTGCCCGAGAAGCCCTCGCCCGAGGTGTTCTCGCCGATAATGGTCACGTTGTCCTGCTCTGCGGCGATAGCGGTGAAAATATCTCCGGAAGAGAATGTGCAGTCCGAGATCAGCACATAGATATTAAACTTCTTCTTCGCTTCTCCGTTTGCGGTATAATCCTGGTAATAAACCATATAATCGCCCTTGTCTTCGGGAGTCTGGTCATACGAATCGGCAAGGAAATCAAGATATTTCATCGGGATATCCGCCTTGGGGAACCGCGCATAGTTTATCCAGCCGACCGGCTTGTCAAATATCGCTCTGCAAAGACCTTCCGTAACAAAATTGAAGTCTCCGCCGCCGTTGGACCTGACATCAACGATGATGTTTTCCGCATCAATTTCATCTATCGCGGCGGTCAGATCCTCATATACCATATCTATCTCGGAGGAGAGGCACGTTGTAGTTCTTATGAACACCAGCTTGCGGTCTTTGTCTGTCACTATTGAATAGGTCTTCGGCTCGGGCTCTTCGGCTGCTTCCGAAGTGCTTTCGGTTTCGGGTTCGGAAGGGCTTTCAACTTCTGTGGCGGTTGTGGTTTCCGCAACCGGTTCATCTTCCTTGCCGTGGTTCGGGTACAGCTTGTTTTTGTAATACGCGGCAACATTGAATTTCGCGGAGTTGTAAAGCGTCTTTCTGACAATGCTTCCGTCGGGCATTTCTATTTCCGCCTCGTACTCGTCGCCTATATTGTCATTGAAATACAGAGCATACACTCTGACGCGGTCATTTTCCGAGTCATAAGACCATGTATAAAACGTATCGAGCTTCCGTATTGCGGTATCTATCGGCTCGCCGTTCAGAGTGAGCAGCTTGCCGTTTATGATATCTTCAAACTGTTCGTTGCCGAAATTGTTATTGATAAAGACGTAATCCCCGCCGTAGTAAAGTGCAGTAGCGGCTTTCTGATCGTATGACCACATTCTGTCTTCAATCTGCACCCAGAAGTCGTAATTCGTTTTAATAACATCGTCGTAACCGAGCTCCCACATCAGCGGGAAGTCGAGCTCGGCTTTCAGCTGATCGGTAGGTGCGGCGAGGAAGTTGTGTCCGCCGGGAAGCCTTGTCATGAACGATGTCATCACAGCTAAAAACTCATACTCATCGGTGCAGCTTTCGATACGGGGTCTGAACGTGTTATAAAGCTCCTCGTAATCTATCTTCAGGTACTTTTCCCACTGCGCCGTCGTAAGTGAATTGGTAACGGCAGTATCGTACAGAAAGTCAAAGTCCTTGAGCATCTGTTCGGTTGTCAGCGTCCGCTCGGTATATGTCATTCCCTCGGAACCTTTGTCGAGCGCGTCGAGACCGCCAAGCAGCCTTAAATAGGCGAACAGCCATTTGTGGAATATGACACACAGTATCAGTGTCAGTACGACGATCCCCAGAACGAACCAAAGTAAGACTTTCAGGACCCTGTGACGCTTTTTTCCCTTAACCATTGTAAACACCTCATATTTTGCGGTATTGCTTCAATATCTGTCGAAGGGTCAGCCGTTCTGTACATTCTCCAGATACCGTTTTTCAAACTCCGGTACGGGCAGCGGCTTAGCGAAATAGTACCCCTGGAACAGCCCGCAGCCCATTTCCGAAAGGCTTCTGTACTGATCCTCGGTCTCAACGCCCTCGGTGAGCGTCGCGATGCCAAGCTCGTTGGAAAGACGTATGATGTTTCTGACGATAGTTTTCGATCTGTCGTCGCTGCCGCCCTTTGACAGGAACATCATATCTATCTTAAGCACATCAACGGGCATTGTTTTCAGCATATTCAGCGACGAATATCCGCTGCCGAAGTCGTCCATTTCCACGATAAAGCCGATGCTGCGCAATTCGTCCATTACTTTCAGCCTTGAATCGGCCTCCGACATCATCGCCGACTCGGTGATCTCAACGCGTAGCCTTGCCGGCTCTATGCCGTATTCCGTGACGAGCGCTTTGAGCGTAGCCGGAATGTCCGTGTAATAGAAGTCTATCGGCGAGATATTCACGGATATGAACATATCGTTTTTCCAGCGCGACAGTATCTCGCAGGTGCAGCGCCATATATGCCGGTCAACATCGACGATCATACCGTTTTTCTCAAATACCGGGATAAAGTCGCTCGGCGGCATATATCCCCGCTCGGGGTGTATCCACCTCGAAAGCGCTTCCGCACCGACGATTTTCCCGCTGTTGTCCGCGATCGGCTGCAGATACGGTCTTATCTGCATTCCCTCTATAGCCGTGTTCAGCTCTGCGGAGATAGTCTGGTTCCATAGCACGTTCTCGCGCAGTTTTTTGTCGTAAAACGCGACGTGCTTGTTGAACTGCTCCTTTATTGTCGAAAGAGCAAGGTGCGCTCTGTCGAACATCACCGCAACGTCGAGCTTGGGATCGGTGACCTCATATACACCGATATGTACAAGGACACGGTGCTCCGTAGAGCCGTCCTTTACTATCAGATTGGTGAGACTTGACTCGACGGAATCGCGGTCAAACTGATCCTTGGGGATAAGGACACCGAACGTATCCGCGGCAAGTCTGCCGTAAACGCAGTTTGCGGACATATACTTGCGTATCAGATCCGCCATATATCTGAGCGTGAGATCGCCGAACTGCGTTCCGAAGATATCGTTGACCATCTTGAAATTCTTCACATCGGAGAAAACCACATAAAACCGGGTCTCCGGTTCCTTCCACAGCTTTTCCCGTATGCACTTGTACAGGTATTCTCTCGTGAACAGTCCCGTGAGCATATCGTGTGTTGCCGCGTAGAGCTCCTGCTTCATTTTGCGCTGCTCCGCCGTGTTGTCGCGTATGCTTATGACGGTACCCGCCATTCTGCGGCGGTCATCTATGACTATTCGCTTGTCTATGGTGTAATACTGCTTCCTCAGACCTTCGCCCAGCACCGATTCAAACTTTACGTTCTCGTCGCTGTATTCGAGCTTTCCGAACATTGCGGTGAGCTTCGGGTTGATGAGCTCAAGCTCCGACATGCCGAGACCGGTGAGCTTTTTCGCGCGCTCGTTTATCCATATACACTTGCCGTCCGGGTCATAGAGGAACATTGCGTCCGGCGTTTCCGACGCGATATTCGAGAGCATTCGGTCAAGCAGGCGAAGCGGACGGTGATGAAGCGCGAAATAATACGCGAGTATGCCGAATGCGCCGAAGCCTATCATAGAGCGGTCAACGGGTGTGCCGGAGATGATGTAGAAGGTCTGCCACAGCCCGACTATGATCATCGAGGCGAGTATTACGGCGTATTTTTCGCGGAATATCCTTGAAGTGCGCACGGTCATTGCAATGAAGATCGCTATGACCATAAGGAATATGGAATAGCAGACTATGCGGTGTATTATCTGCCCGAAGTACGGTACGAGCTTGAAATACGGCTGTTCGTCAACCATTATCATTTCGAGATCGAAGGCATGACCGAAGAACGGGTTCAGCATTATCTGAACGACATCCAGCGCGGGCGCGATATACAGAAGCAACGGTGTCTTGTGCCTTGCGGTGCTTCCGGTCTTGCAGTATATCGTTGTGAAGTTTATCAGTGCGAGCACAACGATATCCATGCCTGTGAAATATATGTAGCAGCCTATCTCTGCCAGCTGTTTAACATGAGAACCTATGATTATGACGTTGCCGATTATCGGCGGGATAAATGCCGCGTCGAGCCACGCGACGGCTTTTGATATTGATTTATGTGAACGGCGCGCGAAGAACACGCAGCAGCCGAGGGCTGCTACAAGCACCAGCATTATCACCGAGAAGAATACTCTTGAATCCATGGTTAAGCCTTCCTGCATATATACCTGTATGTCCCGTCCTTGGACAACGTTACAACTTATCACATTATTATAACATAAAATATCGTGCTTTGCAAGAAATTTACAATATACCGTCGAATGTGACAAAACGCGGACTGCTAATATAGTGACAATGCTGAACAATAAAGCAAATACCGCACAAAGGATGTGCGTTATTGCAATAAAACTTGTGGTGCCGACATAGCCGACACCACAATCATCAATTATTCATATCTGTGTTTTGTTGTGTTCAGATGACCGCCGACAGTCACCATACCCACGATGTTCTTGCCGTAAGACACAACAGGCGGCACGAAGATGAGATCGGTAAGGGTGTAGCTGCCGTATTCTGTGGGAATATCAAGCCGTGTCAGGTTCGTTATGCTAAGGTCCTTTGTATTTTCACCGTAGCCGAGCAGCTTTGCGAGCTTCGCGGTGGTCTTGCTGTGAAAATACCCCGCGTATTCGAGGTTCACCGCATCGGTGAGAGTCGGGTCAAGCATACTCATAAAGCGCAGGACAAAGTATTTGTATGTGTTGTTCCGCAGCTTTTTCTTCATCACAGCATCTATGGCCGCGGCATTACCGGCAAGTGTTTTGCGCTTGTCATACCTGCATTTCACCGATATTCCCGTTGCCTGATTGCTCATGGTGCGGTTGCCGTCGCGTCTGCCGTCAACGGCAAGCCCCACATCCTGCTCACGCGGGATATCCCGTATCATCTCCGCGATAGTGTACGCAGTGAAGCCGATCTTCTCCGCTTTGCACTCACCCAGCTTTTGTTGCAGAATGTCGTTCCCGGTGATCTCGTTTGTTACGATCGTTCGATGCGCTGCCCAGAATTTTTCATAAGCTGCGTCCATATCGCCGAAGCCGAAGACGCGGCGCTCCTTCCGCCATCTCCGGTTATAGCCGTTCGCCAGCCATACCGCCGCAAACGGTATCTTTATATCCTGCGGCAGCGTGTCGCCGTTGAGGAGTATCACCTTGCGGTATTCGCATTTTTCGCCGTTCAGACTTTTCAGCATGGCTTCTATGAAGTAGCAGAGTGATTTGCCGTCACCGCCGAGGTGGTGCATCAGAACGCACATTTTTATTTTATCCGGTTCGGCGAGTGACACAAAACAGCGCAGGAACTCGCCGTCCTCCAGTCTGAAACGTTTGCGCTCCTGCTCCCGTATCAGCTCCGCGAGTTCAAAATCCCGGAATGTTATAACGTTCGCGTTTTTATTGCATTTGTCGTAGAAAGCGCCGCCGTTGTCGTCTATGATGATTTTGCAGTTAAGTATCTCGAATGCGCCGACAGCTTTGCCGAAAGCCGCAGTGAGATCCTGCTCGGAAGCGCTGCCGGATACGGTCACCTGCATTGCTATCATCATATTCACATCGAAAAGATCGCCGCGCTCGGTCTCTATCTTATACATAATCCTTTATCCCGTTCAGCCACATTTTCATTAGCACTTTCTGCGGAAGCGCCTTGCTCAGATAATGCTCGTACTTCACAAAAAGCGTGCATACCGACATATCTCTTCCCTTTGCGGAATCACGGAGCGCCTGCACCGCGACACGGTTCGGGGAAACGAGCCCCGGGAATTTTACGGGCTTGCCGTTATGTTCCTTCTGAAGCATATCCGTGTCAATCCAGCCGGGACATACCGCCGTGCAGGTGATACCTTTGCTTTTAAGCTCAACATTCAGAGCACGCGTGTATGAGCGTACAAACACCTTGCTGGCGGCATAGAGGTTTATGTACGGTACTGGCTGGAACGAAGAGGCGGAGGAAATATTCAGTATCCGTGCGCCCGACTTCATGAACGGGATCGCGTATCCGCACAGCAGGCATACCGCGCGGCAGTTTATGTTTATGGTTTTGTTTATGTCGTCGGGGGTGAAATCGGTTGTGCTGCCCATTTTCCCGGTTCCGGCATTGTTTATGAGTATTCGGATATCCGGGCGCTCTGTCCCGATAAGAGCGTGGAGAGCTTCAATGTCATCGGTGCTGCCGAGATCGCACTTCACGGGACGCACCTTATCTCCGTACTTTGCTTTCAGCCCGTTCAGCTTTTCCGTATTTCTTGCCACCGCCCATATCTCGTCAACATCTTCTTTAAGCAGCTCGCTTACGAATTCCTGTCCGAGACCGCCGGTAGCACCGGTTATCACTGCAATTTTAGCCATATTCCGTTACCTCACTTTCCAATACAGTATACCACAAGAAGGGTGATATTTCAAGTGTTATTCTGCGGTGGGAGCGGCGTTCTTTGGTTTCTTTCTGCCGCTGGAGGCAGAAAGTGACTCGCACCGCCGGCAGAGAATGACAAA
>JAFPUE010000090.1 GCA_017395555.1 Ruminiclostridium sp.
GAGGCAGGCGCTATCGAGGGTATCAAGAACAGAGGACAGGAGCTCATCTACGTTACTATCCCCGCAATGGGACCGCAGCTGATGTTCGCGGCGGTAATGCAGATCACCTCCTCCTTCACGGCGGGCGATATCGGAAGAATGCTTACAGCGTTCCCGACTACCGACTACGCGGGTCATACGATAATGACTCACGCCTTTGACTACGGCTCTATCAGATACGAAATGGGTTACTCCTCCGCAATATGCTTCGTCCTTTTCGCGGTCATGCTGATAGCGAACTGGGGTATCAAGAAGATACTCGGAAAGTATCTCGATTAAACGTTAAGAAAGAAACACCTTAAAGTAAAATAATCAACCGAAAGGACGGTAGTCATGAGGGCAAGAAAATCCAGAAAAAAATATGGCGGAAGCCGCGGCGGCGACATAGCCATTTTTATACTGCTTATGCTGCTCGGAGTTTTCATGCTGTTCCCGATCTATCTGTCGGCGATACAGTCTATCAAACCGAGCGAGGAGCTGTTCCTGTTCCCGCCTAAGTTATACGCTATGGCACCCACAAATCAGAACTATGTCGATCTTATAAACACAGCGTCGAATATGTGGGTACCTTTCAGCCGTTACATCTTCAACTCGATATTCGTAGCGGTGGTTGTTACCGTTGCGCAGCTGATATTCGCCTCCTCGGCGGCTTACGCGCTCGCAAAGGTACAGTTCCCCGGAAGAAAGATATTAAACAAGATAATTGAAATAACGCTTCTGTTCACAAGTACAGTCCTCTACATAATGCAGTACATCGTAATGGCTACAATGGGAATCATTGATACCTACTTCGCTATTACCCTCCCGTACATCGCGACATCCATGGGTCTGTTCCTTATGAGACAGTTTATCGGTCAGCTGCCCGACGCGCTGATAGAAGCCGCCTACCTCGACGGCGCGGGTCAGGTCAGAATATGCTGGCAGATAGTAATGCCGAACGTAAAGCCCGCGTGGCTCACACTTATGATCTTTGCGTTCAACGGTGCATGGCAGATAAACGGTTACTCCTTTATCTATAACGAAGCATTAAAACCGATCCCGACAGTCCTCCAGCAGATAAGCGCATCGGGTATCGCGAGAGCCGGTGTCGCGGCAGCCGCGACAGTCGTGCTGATGATACCGCCTATGCTGATATTCCTGCTGTGTCAGAGCTCAGTCGTTGAAACAATGGCACAGAGCGGTCTTAAAGATTAATCAAGAAAGGATGATTTTAATGTCGTTTATGAAAAAGCTGACAGCCGCGGTTGCCGCCGTCGCTGTATCGCTTACCGCTCTGGCTGTGACGGCACACGCCGACGAGCCATATACGGGATATAACTACGACTGGTGGGGCGATCCGATACCGTCACAGAACGGATTTGTCGTTGACAGGGTGGTTGACGGAAGTGACCTCGGTCTTGACAAGCAGGATTACAGCAATCAGTCCAGCACTATGCAGGAGCAGATGAAGAACTTCTCGGAGCCTTCCGATATCTTCATAGATCAGAAGACCGGAAAGATCTACATCGTTGACAGCAAGAACAACAGACTTATCATAACGGACGAGGATTTCTCACCGGAAAACACAAGGATAATCACCGAGCTCAAATACGGCTCGACTTTCCCGGAAAGCAGGAGCACTGTCAAGAACACAAAGTTCAAGGCTCCGGCAGGCGTTTATGTAAGAACAAACACCGACGGCTACACACTGATATATGTTGCCGACTACGACAACAACAGAGTAGTGGCGTTCAACGAAAAGCTCGAGATAGATATGGAATATGTCCGTCCGTCGAGCGATGTTTATGACGCAAACGTAACATTCAATCCCAAGAAGGTAATAGTTGACAGCGCGTTCAACGTTTATGTAATAGTACCTTCGATAACACAGGGTGCGGTTCAGTTCTCCGCAGACGGTCTGTTCAACGGCTTCTACGGTGCGAACCGAGTTGAGGCTACCGCAGAGGTTATCGCTCAGCAGTTCTGGAAGCTCATCTACACGAGAGATCAGATCATAGCGATGCGCCGTTCGGTTGCTATCTCGATAGCGAATATGGATATAGATGAGGAAGGCTTCATCTACACCGTTACCGAAAACAAGACAGCCGACACAGATATCCTGAAAAAGCTCAACCCCGCAGGTACGAACATATTCATCAACCTCGGATATTCCGACTACACCTACGGTGATTACGCAACAAGATACTACAAGGGCAACAACTACGCTTCCGCTATAACAGACGTCGATGTCGATACGGAAGGCAACATCTACCTGCTCGACTTTGCAACGGGACGTGTATTCCAGTACACCGATGAGTGCGATCTGCTGTTCATCTTCGGAACAAAGGGCTTCAAGAACTCGCAGGGTACACAGAAGGGAACATTCAGATCGGTTTCCGCCGTCGAGTCCTATAAAGGAAAGGTATATGTCGTTGATAACATCAAGAACAGCATAACCGTATTCCGGCAGACGGAATTCGGCTCGATAGTGCAGAAGGCAATACAGCTCTTCAACGAGGGTCTCTACGACGAGGCTAAGGAGCCCTGGGAGGAAGTCCTCAGAAGAGATGCCAACTACTGGCTCGCTTATATCGGTCTCGGCAACGCGTACCTGAACCAGAACGACTACGCTACCGCGCTCGATTACTTCTACCGCACATCGAGAGCCGGCTACAACAGAGCATTCAAGAGCTTCAGAATTGAGTTCATAAGAGCGAACTTCACATGGATGCTCATAATAGTTCTTGTAATAATAGTCGGACTTATCGTATTGAGCTACTTCAACAAAGCACGCAAAAAGAGATTAGCCAGAATAAGGAGAAAGGAGGACCTTGACTGATGAGATTTGATCTTGATCTGCCCGCCTGGAAATGGCCCTTCTATGTTATGAGGCATCCTTTCGAGGGTTATGATGACCTTCGCTGGAAAAAAGGCTACAATATGAAGGTTGCGTGGGTGATAGTAGTCGCATTCTTCATAATCAGCGTCGCAAGCGCACAGCTCACAGGCTTCCTGTTCAACAATACCTACGTTAAGGTATTCAACATCGTCCCCTACTTCTCATCGTCAATAATTCTCTTTATAACATGGGTAGTGGGCAACTGGTCACTGTGTACGCTGTTCGACGGAGAAGGAACGATGAAGAACATCTTCTGCGTTTCGGCTTACGCGCTTCTCCCTTACCTCTTCTCTGAGGTCATCGTTATAATCGCCAGCAACTTCCTTCTCAGAACGGAAGGCGGATTTATAACATTCTTCAGATATCTCGGCATCGTCTGGTCTGTGGTGCTCATGATATCCGGAATGAAAACAGTTCATCAGTATTCGATACCCAAAACTCTCGTGGCAATGTTTTTCACGGTAGTCGCAATGATCATCATTCTCTTCCTTGCGGTACTGCTGCTCACACTGTTCCAGCAGGTATTCGTATTCGGGTATTCGGTTTACACCGAGCTGATGTACCGATTCAGTATTTAGCGGTAACTGATCGGAATATATAACGATACCGAATGACCATATTGGAGGTTATAAAATGCAAAATATAAGGAAAAGGCTGCTGACAGGCTGCCTTGCCGCGGTCATCGCGGTCTCCGCGGCTTCAATGCCCGTCTGGTCCGATAACGAAGATACGGCGGATGTCGCCGACGCTTCGGAGGAGACGGCAGGGGAGCAGGAGGCACCGGAAGAGGATAACGGCATATACGTTACCGAGGAAGAGGCTATGGCCGAAATGAAGGTCTATGCCGAAAACTCGAAGCTCGCGCTTTATGTCAACGAGAAAACTGCCGTGTTCATGATCGAGGATAAAGGCACAGGTCATAAATGGTGGTCAAGCTACTATAACTGTGACCCGTCAAACAAGACTAAGGTCAGCAAACGAAACACAACGATCTCGATAGACGTTGTAGGAACGGAAAGCAAGACCGTCGAGTCCTCCGTTCGCGCTTATGACACAAACGTCAAGAAGAAGTGCGAGAAGATCGACAACGGTGTACGCTTCACATTTACCTACAACAAGTACAGCATAGATATCCCGCTGGAGATAGTGATAAACGCGGACGGCACATTCTCGGCTACCGTTCCCTCGTCACAGATCGTGGAGAACAGACCCGAGACCGATCCCGAGACAAAGGAGACCGGATATCAGCTCCTTAACGTTCATATCCTTGAGAACTTCGGTGCTGCCGGATATGACGAAGAGGGAATGATGATAGTTCCGGACGGCTCCGGCGCGGTCATCAACTACAACAACGGCACCGCTTACGGTGACAACAACACCTTCGAGTCGAAGGTTTACGGCGATGATCTCGCAGTCGGAAAGCTGTACGCCGGCGATATTATCGAGAAGGTAACGATGCCGGTAATGGCGACAATAAACAAGACTCACAATGCGGGACTTGTTATGATAGCCACCGACGGTGACGCTTACGCTATCGAGCACGCCATGGTAACGGGACAGAACGTTACGGACCTCAACTCCTGCTGGTTCGAGTTCACGCTCAGAACAAGAGACAACTACTTCATGGGCAACAACAATACCGCACTTACGGTATATGAAGCGGAAGGCATCAAGGCGGGTAATCTCACCACGACGTACTACCCGATATACGGTGACGATCTGACTTATACGGACGCGGCGAATGTTTACAGAGATTACCTCATAAACAAGATCGGTGTTCAGAAAAAGACCACCGCAAACAGCGCGCCATTCTACCTCACGCTTTACGGCGGAACGGTAAAGACGCAGTCCATACTCGGCTTCCCGGCTAAGGTGCAGACAGCGGCTACGACGTATAAGAACGCGCTCGAAATAATAAAAGAGCTCGAAAATAACGGCGTAAACAACATCAAGATCATCTACGAGGACTTCAATGAAGCCGGTATCGTCGGAAAGATCGCGGCGAGCTTTGAATATTCCTCGCTGCTCGGCGGTAAGGGCGATTACACCGAGCTTAAGAACTACGTTACCGCACAGGGATATGAGATATTCCCGAGCTGCGATATCATGGAATTCTATGAGTCCGGTAACGGCTACTCGTTCACACTCAACTCCTCCAAGCAGATAACGAAGGCGTATGCGACACAGACTCCGTTCGAGCTCGCGTTCGGTCTCCCGCATCTCTCAAAGGCAAGCTGGACGATACTTTCGCCGTACTACTACAAGGATATTTTCACCAAGCTCTCCGACAGCTTCAGACAGGAAGGCGCAGCGGGCATTTCGCTCAATCAGGCTTCCAACACGCTGTACAGCGACTTCAGCCGTGAGAACAAGGACGGCAGACCTTACTTCGTAAGAGAAGACTCGGTGGCAATACTCACCGAGGGTTACCAGAAGCTCAAGGACAGCGGGCTCTCGATAATGACTGAGAACGCAAACCAGTACATTCTGCCCTACGCGGATCAGATCAAGGATGTTCCGCTCTACTCGTCCAACTACGATATATTCGACTACGATATACCGTTCGCGGAAATGGTGCTGCACGGACTTGTACCGTACACCACAAAGGGCATAAACAAGAGCGCTGACGCGGAAGAGCTCAGAATGCTCGCGCTGGTAACGGGTACGCCGATACATTACGAGATGATGTACACCAACCCGAACAAGTTTGCGGACAGCGAGTACGATTATCTCTACTACACCAACTATACCGGCTGGCTCAACAGAGCGGTAAGCGAATACAAGCTCTTTGACGAGATCGTAAAGTCCGTCTCCGACGCGAAGATCACAAAGTATGAGAGACTGGACGACGGTTCGGTGCAATCTACATTTGACAACGGAAATGTGATCCGTGTCAATACCAAGACGGGTGAGATCGTCTTCAACAATAAGTCCGTCAATATGAAGGATTACGGATTGGGGGTCGCAGATTATGAGTGAATTTGAAAATGAGAATATGAATGAGCTCGAAACAGCTGCGGAAACAACCTCCGATACAGTCGAAGAGAGCAATGAGATCGTTGAAGAGGCTCCCGTAAGAAAGAAGGCTGCCGTTCACATGACCGCCTCCGCTGCCGCACTTAATGCGGAAGGCGAGGTGGATATCCGCAGAAGAAAGCCGAGAGAGGTCAAGCAGATCAAGCAGTCCAAGATCTCGTATGAGCGTAAGAAGGGACTGTACGGCTACGGCTTCGTGGCACTGTGGATAATCGGCGTGCTGTATATGTTCATCGTGCCGATGTGCCAGTCGCTCTGGTACGCGATGTGCAAGACGGAGCTCGTAAACGACGCGGCAAGACAGGCGGAGCTCGGAATGAGCGGCCCCGGAATCTACACCTCGTGGAACGATTTCGAGAATATCCGCTGGGCATTCACGGTAAACCCCGACTACCCGAAGAACCTTGCGGCTTCCCTCGGTGAAACGGCTTACACCGTACCGCTGGTACTTGTATTCTCGCTGTTCGTGGCACTGCTCCTCAACGACAAGTTCAAGGGCAGAACGCTCGCCCGAGCGATATTCTTCCTGCCGGTACTGATAGCAACGGGTCCTGTGCTCGGAGTTATAAACGGTGATATGTTATCACAGGGTATTTCGGACGCGTCACAGTTCAGCGCCCTGTTCAAGACCGACTTCGTTCAGGACTTCCTGCAATTCATGGGACTGAACAACATAAGTCAGCAGCTCGCGGATACCGTGTCGGAGGTCACGAGCTCGATACTTAACCTGATATGGGATTCAGGTATCCAGATACTGATATTCATTTCCGCACTCCAGACGATACCTGTTTCCGCGAAGGAAGCGGCGTCTATGGAAGGCGCTACGGGCTGGGAATTCTTCTGGAAGATAACCTTCCCGACGATCTCCCCGATGATCTTCGCGAACCTCATCTATACAACGATAGATGCGTTCGTAAAGTCCGACAACCCCGTAATGCAGCAGGTAATGACCTATATCAAGCAGTGGGAATACGA
>JAFPUE010000091.1 GCA_017395555.1 Ruminiclostridium sp.
ATATGGAAGATGATAAAGGATAAGCTCATTCTTCCGTATGTTGACCTCAAAACAGAATATTACGATCTCGGTCTTGTAAAGAGAAACGATACAAATGACCAGATCACGATCGACAGCGCAAACGCCACCAAGAAGTACGGCGTTGCGGTAAAGTGCGCGACAATAACACCCAATGCGCAGAGAATGACAGAGTACAACCTCAAAGAGATGTGGAAGTCCCCGAACGGCACCATAAGAGCGATACTCGACGGAACCGTATTCCGCGCGCCTATCCTCGTAAAGGGCATAAACTCGCTGATACCCACATGGACAAAGCCGATAACAATTGCCCGTCACGCTTACGGCGATGTATATAAGAACAGTGAAATGAAGGTAAAGGACGGCTCCAAGGCAGAGCTCATCGTTACCGACAAGGACGGCAACGAGACACGCCAGCTCATTCACGAGTTCAAGGGCAGCGACGGCATTATTCAGGGTCTTCACAACATCAACGGTTCTATCGCGTCATTCGCACGCTCCTGCTTCAACTTCGCGCTCGATACAAAGCAGGATATCTGGTTTGCGACAAAGGACACGATCTCCAAGCAGTATGACCATACCTTCAAGGACATCTTCGCCGACATTTTCGAGACCGAGTACAAGTCAAAGTTCGCGGAAGCCGGTATCGAATACTTCTACACGCTGATCGACGACGCTGTTGCAAGAGTTGTACGCTCGCAGGGCGGTTATATCTGGGCTTGCAAGAACTACGACGGCGATGTTATGTCGGATATGGTTGCTACCGCGTTCGGAAGCCTCGGCATGATGACCTCGGTGCTCGTTTCGCCGTCGGGCGTTTACGAATACGAGGCTGCACACGGCACGGTGACCCGCCACTACTACAAGCACCTCAAAGGCGAGGAGACCTCCACAAACTCCGTCGCTACGATATTCGCGTGGACGGGAGCGCTCAAAAAGCGCGGCGAGCTTGACGGCATTCCGGAGCTTTCCGACTTTGCTTCCAAGCTCGAAAAAGCAACGGTACAGACCATAGAGGACGGCGTTATGACGGGCGATCTTTACGTTCTGTCAACGCTTGAAAACAAGAAGAAAGTCAACACCGAGCAGTTCCTTGACGAGATAAACGAAAGACTCAAACAGACGATCTGACAACAATACGTTTTCTGACGGAGGTGAAACGTCCGTGTCCAAGAACGAAAAGATCTCAAATTCGGTCATACGCAGACTTCCGAGGTATTACAGATTTCTCGGCGAGCTGCTTAACGAGGGCATCACGAAGATATCCTCGCGGGAGCTTGCGGAGAGAATGAGCGTCACCGCGTCGCAGATACGGCAGGACTTAAACTGCTTCGGCGGCTTCGGGCAGCAGGGCTACGGCTACAATGTTTCCGAGCTGCGCGGGGAGATCGGCGCGATACTCGGTGTGAACGAGGATCACGCGGCAATACTGATCGGCGCGGGAAACCTCGGACGCGCGCTTGCGGTACACCTTGACTACGGCAGGTACGGGTGCAGGCTGTGCGGCATTTTCGACAGCAACGAAAATCTGAAAGGCGAGATACTCGGCGGCGTGAAGGTCAGCCCGATGTCGGAGCTGGAGAGCTTCTGCATAAAGAACAAGCCGATCATTGCTATGCTGTGCATACCGAAGGACGCTGCGCCGGAGATCTGCGAAAAGCTGACGGAGCTCGGGGTGAAGGCATTCTGGAACTTCTCGCACTACGATATCCCGCAGAAGAACCTGCCGGGCGTGACCGTCGAGAACGTCCACCTCGGCGACAGCCTGATGTACCTGTGCTACGGCATTAACGATAAGCGGGCGAGTGATGAGAAGCCCGAAAACTAAAGACGTATATCAAGCATTAATATGGCAAAAAGGAACCGCACAGACTAACGATCTGTGCGGTATTTTGTTATTTCAACAACGGAGTTTTCGCCAACCCCCATTCATTTCTTGCAGAGCGGCCCGCTGATGTATCTTTGAAATACTGCATTTATTTAGGGTGTCAAGCCCCCTTTTTTAAAGGGGGCTTGCGGGGGTCGGGGGGCAGAGCCCCCTCTCAAAATCTCTCTTAATC
>JAFPUE010000092.1 GCA_017395555.1 Ruminiclostridium sp.
AAAAGCCGGTAAGGGCAAGAAATAAAACATAAGGAGTGAAATTAAATGATCAAGCAGATAGACAGCAACAAGAATAGGATCAAGCGTCATCAGAGAATCAGAAACAAGATCTCCGGTACAGCTTCCTGTCCGCGCCTTAATGTTTTCCGTTCCTCAAAGAACATCTATGCTCAGCTTATCGACGATGAGGCGGGTGTTACACTCTGCGCGGCTTCCTCTAACGAGAAGAGCTTCACCGAGTACGGCGGAAACTGTGAGGCAGCCAAGAAGGTAGGCCTCGCTCTTGCGGAAAGAGCTAAGGACAAGGGTATAACCGACGTGGTATTTGACCGCTCGGGCTATATCTATCACGGAAGAGTCGCAGCGCTTGCAGACGGTGCTCGCGAAGGCGGACTCAATTTCTGATCAATATAGGAGGATAAAGCTTTGGCACTTATAGATGCATCAAAATACGAGCTTGCCGAAAAGGTAGTAGCGATAAACCGTGTATCCAAGACAGTCAAGGGCGGACGTATAATGAAGTTCTCCGCTCTCGTCGTAGTCGGTGACGGCAACGGTATCGTAGGCTTCGGTCTCGGCAAATCAAACGAAGTTCCCGATGCCATTCGCAAGGCTATCGAGGACGCGAAGAAGAATCTTATCAAGGTTTCGCTCAGAGGAACAACGATACCCCATGAGACAGTCGGTAAGTTCGGCGCAGGCGCTGTTCTTATGAGACCCGCTCCCGAGGGTACCGGCGTTATCGCAGGCGGCCCCGTTCGTTCGGTAGTTGAAATGGCAGGTATCAAGAATATCCGTACAAAGTCCCTGCGTTCCAACAACCCCTGCAACGTTGTAAGAGCAACTATCGCGGGACTCGCTTCCCTCAGAGATGTTGAGCAGGTAGCTGCCATCAGAGGAAAGACAGTCAAGGAAATATTAGGCTGAACCGGAGGAAACAGTTATGAAGATAAAACTCGTTAAGTCCCTTATCGGCCGTAAGGACAGCCATATCGCAACTGCAAAGTCTCTCGGTCTCAGAAAGATCGGCGATGTTACCGAGCAGCCCGATAACGCGGCTACAAAGGGAAAAATCGAAGAGATCAAGTATCTCGTAGAAGTTACAGACTAAAATCAGACAATAGGAGGTGTAACAATTGAAGCTACACGAATTATCTCCTGCCGAGGGCGCAACTAAGGAAGTAAAGCGTATCGGCCGCGGACACGGTTCCGGTCAGGGCAAGACGGCAGGTAAGGGTCATAAAGGTCAGTGGGCTCGTTCCGGCGGCGGAGTAAAGCCCGGATTTGAGGGCGGTCAGACCAAGCTCGCTATGCGTATCCCTAAGCGCGGATTCAACAACATCTTCGCTACCGAGTATGCGACAGTTAACGTTTCGGACCTCGAAGCACGTTTCGAGAGCGGTGCGGAAATAGATGCAGCTGCACTGATCGATGCCGGACTCGTTAAGAAGGTTTATGACGGTATCAAGATCCTCGGAAACGGAGAACTGACAAAGAGCTTTACCGTTAAGGCTTCCAAGTTTACCGCAGCTGCTGCGGAAAAAATCGAAAAGGCAGGCGGAAAGGCTGAGGTGGTATAATGTTTGAAGTCTTTCGCAATGCGTGGAAAGATATAAATCTCCGCAAGAAGATTTTATACACATTATTTATCATCGTTATTTTCCGCTTCGGTTCCAATGTATTCGTTCCTTTCCTCGATATGAGCGCTATCAAGGAGCTCATGGGCGATGAGTCCCTGCTCAGCTTCCTCGATACGATGACCGGCGGCTCGCTGTCAAACGGTACGCTGCTCGCGATGTCGATCACGCCTTATATCAACGCCTCGATCATCATACAGCTTCTCGCAGTCGCCATCCCGGCACTTGAGAAGATGCAGAAGGAAGGCGATGAGGGACGTAAACGCCTCAACACCATAACTAAGCTCACGTCGCTCGGTCTTGCGATATTGCAGGCGGTAGGCTTCTACTTCCTGCTCAGAACAAGAGGAGCGGTCAAGTACACAGACGGCTTCGACGGCGTTCTCGCCGCGGTAACGATAGTTGCCTGCTTCGTAGCAGGTGCGTCGTTCATTATATGGCTCGGTGACCAGATCAACGAAAAGGGTATCGGAAACGGTATCTCAATGATACTCTTCGCGGGTATCGTAGCGAGAATGCCATCCGCAGTGTTCGCACTCGTGCAGTCCATGACTGCCGATATGAAGAACGCGATACTCGTTCCGATCGTAGGAATCATCTTCGTTGTAATGATCGGTCTCGTAGTTCTTATGACAAACGCGGAAAGACGTATCCCCGTCCAGTATGCAAAGCGCGTGGTCGGCAGAAAAATGTACGGCGGTCAGTCGTCCTACATCCCGATCAAGGTAGCTATGGCAGGCGTTATGCCGATCATCTTCGCGATGTCGGTAATGGCACTTCCCCAGACAATATGCTCGTTCTTCGGTATCTACGGAGACGGCGATACCTTCTGGGACGGATTCGTAAGACTGTTCAGTCAGTCGAGCTGGGTATATGCGATACTTTACTTCCTTCTCATCATCGCATTCAACTACTTCTATATCGCGATCCAGTATAATCCCGTGGAGATCGCCAATAATCTGAAGAAAAACAACGGTGCGATACCGGGTATTCGTCCCGGAAAGCCCACTTCGGACTTTATTTACAATTCTCTTTCCAAAATATCCCTTATCGGCGCAATGTTCCTTGCGTTCATTGCAATATTCCCGATAATATTCAGACAGCTCTCGGGCATAAACATCTCCCTCGGCGGTACAACAATGCTGATCCTTGTAGGTGTTGCACTCGAAACTGTACGTTCTCTCGAAAGCCAGATGATGATGCGTCATCACAAGGGCTTCCTCGAATAAGCAAGAGACCGCCTTGTACGGTCACGGAAACTGATTAAGGAGAAAATATGAACCTGATCTTTTTAGGCGCTCCCGGCGCAGGAAAAGGAACACAGGCGGAGATCGTGTGTGAAAAGCTCGGTATCCCCGCTCTCTCAACCGGCAATATGCTCAGAGAGGCAGTCAAGAACCAGACTCCCACGGGTCTTGCCGCAAAGGAATATATGGACAGGGGTGACCTTGTTCCCGATGAGATCGTCATCGGTATCCTCAAGGACAGGATCGCGAAAGATGACGCTAAGAACGGCTTCATTCTTGACGGATTCCCGAGAACGGTAGCTCAGGCGGAAGCGCTTGACGCTATGGGTGTCAACATCGACAAGGTCATCGAGATATACGTTCCCGATGACAAGATCTGCTCCAGACTTTCCGGCAGACGCGTATGTGAGGGCTGCGGCGCATCCTATCACATCGAGCATAAGCCCACCAAGCAGGATGGTATATGCGACAGCTGCGGAGCCAAGGTAGTTCAGAGAGTTGACGACAAGCCCGAGACAGTCCTTTCGAGACTCGCGACATATCACGAAAAGACAGCTCCGCTCAAGGATTACTACTCCGCTAAGGGCAAGCTCAAGACCGTTATAGGTCAGGACGGTATCGCTGATACCGCAAAGCTCACTCTCGAAGCGATAGAAGGATAAGCGGAATGATAAAGATAAAATCGTCGGCTGAGCTCCGGCTGATGTTACAGGCAAACGAGATCGCCGCACAGGCGCTCGCACTTGCCGGCAGAACGGTGAGAGCCGGTATGAGTACATGGGAGCTCGATAAGACAGTTCATGATTTTATTGTAAGCAAAGGCGCTGTGCCTTCATCTCTCGGATACGGCGGTTTCCCGAACAGCTGCTGCATCTCGGTGAACGAGGAGCTTATCCACGGGATCCCTTCAAAGAAGAAGATCATCAGGGAAGGCGATATCGTTACCGTAGATGTCACGACGCTGTATAAGGGCTGGCAGGGCGACAATGCCCGTACCTTCAAAATAGGTACGGTGTCTCCGGAAGCCGAGAGAATAATGAAGGTCACAGAGGAAGCGCTCTGGAAGGGCATAGAACAGGCCGTCCCCGGAAACCGTGTGGGAGATATCTCCGCGGCAGTGCAGCAGCACGTCGAAAGCAACGGTTTCCACGTCGTAAGACAGTATGTCGGACACGGCATAGGTGCGGAGATGCACGAGGACCCCGAGGTGCCGAACTTCGGCAAAGCGGGCAGAGGACCGAGACTCGTTCCCGGTATGACGATATGCATCGAGCCTATGGTGAACGCGAGCACTCCCGATGTGAAGGTGCTCGGCGACAAGTGGACGGTAGTGGAAGCAAACGGAAACCTGAGCGCGCATTTTGAGCACTGCGTCGCGATAACGAACGACAAGCCGCTCATAATGACGCTCGAAGCACATTGACTGCGTATGGAATTTGTCAGAGGAATGGTTGTAATAAGCAAGGCCGGACGCGACAAGGGTTATCCGCTTGCCGTGGTAGGCATGGAGCAGGACAGGATACTCGTCGCCGACGGCGGTGAGAGACCGCTCGCAAGACCAAAGAAGAAAAATCCCATACACATATCGGCAACCAAAAAGACCGTCGAAATAGACAATGTTTCGGATAAGGCGCTCAGAAGGGCGCTGCGCGGGATCATGAACTCAAATGAAGCCGATTGATGCGGCATTTCAGTTAGTTACAGGAGTGTGAATAAAGCTTGTCTAAAGAAGATGTGATCGAAGTAGAAGGAACGATACTTGAGGCACTTCCCAATGCCACGTTTCAGGTAGAGCTCCAGAACGGACATAAGATACTTGCTCATGTAAGCGGAAAGCTCAGAATGAACTTTATAAGGATCCTTCCGGGCGATAAGGTGACAGTCGAGATGTCTCCCTATGACCTCACAAAGGGCCGCATCACATGGAGAGCCAAGTAATTCAACCTTAAAGGAGGGTTATCACAATGAAAGTAAGACCTTCGGTAAAACCTATGTGCGATAAGTGCAAGGTAATAAAGCGTAAGGGCAAGGTAATGGTTATCTGTAAAGACCCTAAGCACAAGCAGAGACAGGGCTGAGAGCTCTGAAATTAATAGGAGGAAAAAATTATGGCAAGAATCGCCGGTGTGGATCTCCCGAAGGAGAAGCGTGTTGAGATCGGTCTCACATACGTTTACGGAATCGGAAGAAAATCCGCTAATGATATTCTCGCAAAAGCAGGCGTAAATCCCGACACCCGTGTCAAGGATCTCACAGAAGCCGAAGAAGCTAAGATCCGTGAGATAATCGACAACGGTTATGTCGTAGAGGGTGACCTCAGACGTGATGTTGCACTCAACATCAAGAGACTCGTCGAGATCAACTGCTACCGCGGAACACGTCACCGCAAGGGTCTTCCCTGCAGAGGTCAGAGAACAAAGACCAACGCAAGAACACGCAAGGGACCCAAGAAGACAATAGCTAACAAGAAGAAGTAATAACAGAAGGGGGTAAATAAATGGCACAGGCTAAATCAGGCGGAAAGAAGCCCGTTATCCGCAGACGCCGCGAAAGAAAGAACATTGAAAACGGCTCCGCGCATATCCAGTCTTCTTTCAACAATACGATAGTTACCATAACAGATCTTCAGGGCAACGCTCTTTCATGGGCAAGTGCAGGCGAGCTCGGTTTCAGAGGCTCCAGAAAGTCCACTCCTTTTGCTGCGCAGTCGGCAGCTGAGACAGCAGCCAAGGCAGCTATGGAGCACGGTCTCAAGACTGTTGAGGTATATGTAAAGGGTCCGGGTGCAGGACGTGAAGCTGCTATCAGAGCTTTACAGGCTGCAGGACTTGAAGTGCGTATGATAAAGGATGTAACTCCCATACCGCACAACGGATGCCGTCCGCCCAAGAGACGCCGCGTCTGATGCAAGGACCGAGTTCTGTATATCACTTTGCGTGATATACGCGTTAATTTACTCGGAGTCGAAACGGAACACTGTTTCCCAATACGATATTTTTTGAAACAATTACGGAGGTTAATATGGCAGTAGACAGAACCCCGGTGCTCAAGAGATGTAAGGCACTCGGTATAAGCCCTATGGTTATGGGCTACGGTAAAGAAACAACAAGAAACAAGAACGCGAATCAGAGAAAAAAGGTTTCCGAATACGGACTTCAGCTGAAGGAAAAGCAGAAGCTGAAATTCATCTACGGTGTACTCGAAAAGCAGTTCT
>JAFPUE010000093.1 GCA_017395555.1 Ruminiclostridium sp.
TAATCATAACACCTTCGGCTGGCTATGGGAGTTTACGAAAGGAAAGCGAGGAACATATCTTCTGAGTATCATTCTGGCACTGCTCGGAGTCGCGTGTATGCTACTTGCGTATATATGTATCGCCGCACTTATCCGCGAGCTTGTCGCGGGCGGACACGAAATGGACTTCTATATCATCAGAGGTGTGCAGATCGGTATTCTGTGGCTGCTGAGGTACGCATTCCACGGCTTTTCCACATATTCGTCCCATGGGGCTACATTCGGACTTATCGGCAACGCAAGGAAACGGTTGCTGAAAAAGTTGAATACAATGCCGCTCGGTGCGGTACAGACACGCTCGTCCGGCGAATACAAGAATATTATATGCGACAGAGCGGATCAGGTGGAACCGACGCTTGCTCATGTTACGCCCGAGTTTACAGCGAATATTGTCGGCGCAATAGCAATGTTCGTGTATATGATGTCGATCGACTGGAGAGTCGGACTGTGGCAGCTGATATGTATTCCCGCAGGCTTTATCGCGTTCGGGATAATGATGTCGTCATCGCCGAAATACTATCCGAATACGATAAAGAAAACAAAGGCTCTGAATTCTGCGGCAGTCGAATATATCGGCGGTATCGAGGTCATCAAGGCTTTCGGACAGAGCAAGACATCCTACGGTAAGTTCGTGAAAGCTGCAAAAGAGGGTGCGGACTGCTTTATCGACTGGATGAAAAGCCAGAATTTCTGGCAGAACTTCGGTATGGCGTGCTTCCCCGCAACTATGCTGGGACTGCTCCCGGCAGGTGTGTTCAGTTGTCTTGACGGAAGTCTCGCGCCGGCGGATCTGATAATGCTGATAATTCTGTCGTTCGGTACGGTCGCGCCGCTCGTTACGGTATTCGGTTACGTTGATGACATTTCAAAGGTCGGTGAGATCATAAGCGATATGGCGGATATCATGGACGAAAAAGATATGGTACGTCCAACGCAGAGTAAAGCGTTCCCGAACGGCCACGGTATCACGCTGAATGATGTGCATTTCACCTACAAGGACACCGAGGTACTGCACGGGATAAATATGGAGATCGCAGACGGCACGGTCAACGCGCTTGTCGGACCGTCGGGCTCCGGTAAATCCACAATCGCAAGACTTATCGCTTCGCTGTGGGATGTGGATTCCGGTGAAATAAAGATCGGCGGAGCGAATATAAAGGATATGTCGCTTAAAGACTATAACAAGCATATTGCGTATGTATCACAGGAAAACTATCTTTTCGATCAGACGGTAATGGATAATATACGCATGGGACGTGAGGGCGCGACTGATGAAGAGGTTATCGAAGCGGCAAAGAAATGCGGCTGTCACGACTTTATAATGTCGCTTGAAAACGGATATCAGACGATCTGCGGCGGTTCCGGAGGACATCTTTCCGGCGGTGAGCGCCAGCGTATCTCGATAGCGCGTGCAATGCTGAAAGACGCTCCCGTAGTTATCCTCGACGAAGCGACAAGCTATACCGACCCCGAAAGCGAGGCTGTGATACAGAGCGCTATATCCCGACTGACCGCAGGCAAGACACTGATCGTGATCGCGCACAGGCTCTCCACTATCGCGGACGCAGACAGGATATTCCTGATACGCGACGGAATGGTGGAAGCTTCCGGTACGCAGGACGAGCTTCTGAATAAAAGTGAACTGTACAGAAGTATGTGGGAAAATCACATCGCGGTAAAAAAGGAGGAAGCGTGATATGTTCAGGACTTTGAAAAAATTCTTTGATTTCTGCGGCGAAAAGGAAAGAAAGCAGTTTTACCTTTCGATCATTCTCGGCGTGTTCAACGCGCTGTTTGTCGCTATGAGAATACCGGCTGTTTTCGTTGTGATACAAGCACTGCTGGAAGGCAGACTTTCTGAAAACGATGCCTGGATCGCGGGCGGCATCATACTTGCATCTATTGTGCTGCAAACGATCGTGTCTATGAAAACCACGATGCTGCAAACAAGGGGCGGCTATAACACGACCTCATACAAGCGCATGGAGATAGCGGAGCACCTGCGTTATGTGCCTATGGGATATTTCAACAGCGAGGGGCTCGGAAAGGTCACGTCCATTGCCACAAACACAATGGAAAACCTTTCGGGTATCGCGACAAGATGTGTCATGGTGGTCACGAAAGGCATCATCACAACTCTTGTTATCATCGCGTCCATGTTCTTTTTCAATGTATGGATAGCCCTTGTTGCGCTTGCCGCCATGATAATTTATCTTATCGGAACAGAGCTTATGATCCGCGCGGAGAGCTCCGATTCGGACAACGCTGTCAAATCACAGGATACCATGGTATCAAGGATACTTGAGTATGTGAGAGGTATCGCGGAGGTCAGAAATTTTGATCTCTTCGGAAAGAGCATCACAAATGTTGATGATTCCATAGACAGCTTCACGAAATACAGCACACGGCTTGAAACTGTATATGAAGTCGCGATGTTCCTTTTAAGCAGTCTGAACAAGATCGTGGGCGTTGTAATGATGCTTATGAGTGTCGCTTTTTATCTTAACGGCTCGATGAGTCTTGTTTATGCCGTGATGATGATGATCTGCTCGTTCATGATATTTGAATCTCTCGATCAGGTCGGCGCGTTCAACGGTCTCACAAGAACTATAGAAAACTGCGTTGACAAGGCGAATGAGGCTCTTTCCTCCCCGACAATGGATATTGACGGAAAAGAGATAGCTCCCGAAAGCATGACGCTGACTGTCAGAAACGTGGATTTTTCTTACGATACAAAAAAGATCATCGACGGTGTCTCGTTTGAGATACCCGAAAGGACAACAGCAGCGTTCGTCGGTCCCTCCGGCGGAGGAAAAACAACGATCACGCAGCTGCTCGCAAGATTCTGGGACGTTGACAAGGGTCAGATCCTTCTCGGAGGAACGGATGTAAGAGAGTACAGCTATGACAGCCTGATGCGCAATTTCGCATTCGTATTCCAGAATGTATATCTTTTCAGTGATACGATAGAGAACAATATCCGTTTCGGTAAGCCGGACGCAAGCAGAGATGAAGTTATCAGAGCCGCAAAGGCTGCATGCTGTCACGACTTTATAATGGGACTCCCCGACGGTTACGATACTGTCATCGGCGAGGGCGGAGTAAGTCTTTCCGGCGGCGAGCGTCAGCGTATCTCAATTGCGAGAGCAATTATGAAGGACGCTCCGATAATCATTCTTGACGAAGCAACCGCAAACGTTGACCCCGAGAACGAGAACCTGCTGATGAAGGCGGTGGAGTCGCTCACGAAGGAAAAGACTGTCATAATGATCGCACACAGGCTGAAAACCGTCGAAAATGCGGATCAGATTTTTGTGATCGACCACGGAAAGATAGTTCAGCACGGCAGGCACAACGAACTTATGAACGAGGACGGCATTTACAGACGGTTTATCGGCGAGAGAAAGGAAGCCGCAGGCTGGAAACTCGGGAAACACTCGGCGTAACAACAGGATATATTTGAATACAATATAAATTGTTGACAAATGAAAAACAACTGATACAAAGACATAAGACAAAAGGTATATATCAGATTATTATCATGAAAAAATCAGCTCCGGACTTAAGCAATCCGGAACTGATTGTTTTATTTTATTGTAGTTCAGACGACTTCCCACATCTCGCCCATATTCACAGCGGCATTTTGGGGCATACAGCCCTTACATTCCGCTGCGTTACAGCCGTTGCAACTGCCGCCGCAGGACTTGCACGCCGAGAACGAGACCCTTCGTATCACCCCGATATGTTCGAGGTATTCAATCTGTCTGTCGATGTCCGCGGGCGTGGTATCGAGCTCGGCGGCAAGCACTTCGACCGTGCGGGAATTACCGTCTTTCAAAAGCTGCAAAAGTTTCTGCATAACGCGCCTCCGTCAGAATATGAGCAGCCCGATGTGGTATGCAGCAAACGCGAGTATCAGCGAGGTCGCGATATAATACAGCGCGATCCTTGTCGTCCATTTTACCGAGTGTATCTCCTGATACGTCGCCGCGAGGGCAACTATGCATGGCAGGTTGAAGGTTATGGCGAAGATGAACGCGAGAGCCTCAGGCTGTGTGACATTCGCGGTGAGTATCTCGCCTATGTTTGCCGCGACCGCACCGCCGCCGACTGCCGCGTATATAGAGCCGCCGGTATAGAGTGCGCTGATGACTCCGATCGCGCCCTCCTTACCGACCATTGATGCGATAAACGCGAGGAATAAAGGCCAGGTCAGACCAAAGAATTTCGTCACCGGCTCGATAGCAACACCGACCTTGTAGAGTATCGTATCTTCAACGGAGCCCGTTGTGAAGCTGAGCAGCCAGAATATCGCGCATACGATAAGAACTACCTTTGTGACACGGAAGAAGGTGTCCTTAGTCCTGCCGAGAACATACCTGAACAGTGCGCCCCATTTCGGCTTGTGATACGGCGGGAGCTCCATTACCATTCCGTACTTGTCCTCTGTTTTCACAAGTCCGCGGCTGAATATTTTTGCAGTCACCCACATATGCAGTATCATCACGAGCAGTATCGCTATGATGACAAGCGGAGCGCCCGCGCCGAAGAACACGGTGGAGAGCATCGGAACTATAGACCAGGCAGCACCGCAGGGAACTGCCCAGGCAAGTGCAATGGTCAGCACCTTCTGTCCCCAGTTATCAATAACTCTTGCGCCCGCAGCGCCTCCCATAGTACAGCCAAAGCTGACAAGGAACGGCATTACCGACTTACCCTGAAGTCCGAGCTTGCCCATAGTGTTGTCGAAAACGTAGGAAATACGTGCCATTACGCCCACCTCTTCGAGCAGTCCGAACACGAGCGTTACGCCGAATACAAATCCCAGCATATTTATGATGTAGAAAAGGGATTGTATTATAACATCGCATATTATCCCGGTCAGAAGATCGGGGCTTCCCGCAGCGATCATCGTTTCCTTTAATAATCCGCCCAGAGCGCTCACGCCCATACCTACGCCCATTATCGGCACTGCCGGAATGAACGATGCGATCAGCCCGAGAATAACGGTCAGCACCACCGCAGGCTTGCCCCAGAATTTATGCGTGTAGATACGGTCGAGCTTCCCGAGCTTTGCGGCGGTTTTGGTCTCATTTACCGCGCCGTCAAGTATCCCGTCTATCCAAGCGAACTTGCATTCTCCCGTTGCAATAGCGCCATCGGAGCTTTTCGCAGCATTTTCTATCTCCTGCATTTTATCATCGGGCAGCGTATTTTTGAGCTTCGCCGACACCACCTTATCGTTTTCGAGCACCTTTACCGTGAGCCACATCGGAGTATATCCCGAAATGGTATCATCCACGAGCTGTTCCTTTATTTCGCTGTAGCCGCCGATCTTTTCGTACTCCTTTTCGAGTGCGGAAACGTCGATTTGTGATTTATTTCTGAGCGCGCGTTCGAGAGTCGCGTAGAACTTGTCATACGCCTTTGTGTCCGTCGCCGAGAACATCATCACGGGAATGCCGATCTTCTTTTCTATCGCCTGCGGGTCGATGGTCTTTCCTTGTTCTTTTGCAACGTCCTCCATATTGAGAACAAGGAAGCACGGCGCGGAAAGTCCTGCGTAATCCGCGAGCATAAACAGGCTCCGTTCGAGCTGTGAGCTGTCTGCGAGGATGCAGACGACATCGGCTTTTCCCGACGCGATAAAGTCCCGGGTTATGACCTCCTCGTCCGAGTTTGCAGACATACTGTATGAACCCGGAAGATCAGCTACCGAATATGTATCGCTACCGTGAGTGAATGTACCTTCCTTCTTTTCTACGGTCTTGCCCGGCCAGTTGCCGACGTGCTGGCGTAGTCCGGTAAGCGCGTTGAAAAGCGTTGATTTGCCGGAATTAGGCTGTCCGAGAAGTGCTATGGTCGCCGCGCTCATGCCCTCACCTCCGTGACTTCGATGCCCTCGCATTCCCTGCGGTTGACCGCGATCATCGTGTCTCTCGAATAGAGCAGAACGGGACGGTTTTTGTCGTTCTTCACAACGCTGATACGACAGCCCGGGGTAAGCCCTATCGAGGTTATCCTGCCGATAAAGCGTTGGTCGCCCGAGATGCCGCTGACGACGGCTTCGGTGTTTTCTTTCAGTTCGCCGAGTTTCATAATGCTTCCTCCTTAAGTTCCATAACGGTGTAGGATGTGCCTTCAAGTATTGCGGCGGCTGCGCGGCGGTCAAGCCTATGCTTGGAATATACCGTTGCTGTTTTTGATGCAAGATCGACAGTTGCAAAAATGCCTTCCGCGGAATTGAACGTGTTTTCGACATTCCTGACGCAATGCGAACACACCATACCTTCTATCCCGACAGTATATCGGAAGGGATAATGCGATATGTCAGTATCAGTCGCCTTTACCTTGCGCGCAGCCGCTTCGTGTCCGCCGCAGCAACCACCGCCGTGTTTTATCCTGCGGACGGTATAAACTACAGCAAGCGCTATCCACGCGGCTGTTATAACTGCTATAACTATTGACACTATCCTCACCTCATGGGTTAGCGGGCGCTAACCCGTTTTGAGATATTATAGCACAACGTATTTCAAAATGCAATAGAGATAAGAAACTTTATTATATTTTTTGTTGATTCTGCTTTGTTTTTTAAGGAGGACATATCATTGAGTTAGCGGATTCTAACTAAAATGCAAAACGATATCTTTGTGTCTCAGCGACTGTCTTTTGCAAAGCATACCGCGATAAACATCAGCCCGATTCCGAGGGAAGCACCAAGACCCGCGAGCTGCAAGAATATCCCGTTTCCCGTTGCGCCGGTGAGTGCGCATCCGGCAAGGTGAAAGATGATGTAAGCGCCGACAGTGTTCATAACGCACGTTACCTTCGGAACCGCAATAATTCCTTCGAACACGAAATAGATGAAAGCGACAGAAAGCATCGTCTCCGTGATCGTTACCCACACATTTGCGGCTGCAAAGGAGAGGAGAAAAGATGTGTCATAGACTGCATCTATCCGTTCGGGTGTGACACCGCATTCCAGCGCGTTCTTTACAGACATCATCAGCACTGCGCACACCGAATGTGCCGCGAAGAATGTCAGGCTTCCGGTCACTGCCGCAATATCGTAGCAAGTGAGCATTTTCGACTTATTGCCGTTAAGACGATCTTTTATGTGCGAATGCATGGCACTCAGTCCCAACCACATAAACGGGGTAGCAATCGCGCCCGTGAGCAGCACGAAGTACAGCTGCCACATCGGCTGATCGGCTATTGTCGGTTTTATCATATATAGGAATGTCTCACCGCTGTTCTCAAAGTTTTGCAGCAGCACATCGCCGACCGCAAACAGCGCAGTTCCGATAAAGCCGAGCAACAGACACAGCTTTCGGAGTTTTTCTTTTATATACATTTTTTGTTCCTTTAAGTCCGGTTAGAGTAAGAAAAAGGTCGACCTACGATCAAATATCTTGTTATCTACCTTCATTTTTCTTCGCTATATAGTTATTTCACCAGATTTCAAGCTCATCAAGTATATCCCGCGTGCTTTTCTTTCTAGCCTCTTTGCAGATCTTCGGGTTTTCTCTGTCGCGCGGGCAGGCGTACCGGAGAAGGAATTTATGCGACAGCGGCATATTCTCCCACGAGCCGAGAGCGTGGCTCGCGCCGGGATATTCTATCGACTTTACGGTGTGAGGAAATCCGCTTTCTTCAAGCACCTTTTTCATTCGCTCAACAGCAGTCTCCGACGGCCAGCTATCGTCCCAGTCCGGGTGAATGAACAGTATATCGCCGTTGATGTTTTCGACCTTAATGCGGGAATCGGGGTTTAAAACTGCTGTATCATAAGCCGCACGCATAAAATATTTAAGTCCGTACCCGGGCATTTTTCGTACCTCGCGCAAAGCACCGCGAAGCCCGTCCTTGTCTGCAAGCGGGTATGTCGAATATGGCATATCCTTACCGTGATACTCGTAAACGCTCGTTCCTGTATGGTGAACCATTTTCTTCATTGATTCCATAACATAGTCGAACGGAACGACTGCGATCACTTTTGTTATCGCGGGAATTAGCGACGCGCAGAGAAGAATATACCCTGCGCCCGTGGATGTCCCCATAATGCATATCTCAGTATAGCCATGCTCATTCAGCCATTTTGCGGCTCGTTCAGTATAATCCACCGGAATGCGGTGTAGCTCCTTCGGAAGACCCTTCCATAGATAAAACCCGAGTATCATAACCGAATATCCTTCACGGACAAGGAACTGACCGGCACGTACACACACCTTTTCGTTGCATCCCGCGCCGCCTGTGTAGATTATCGCCTTGCCGGGCTTTTTCGTACCCGGATAGAAATGCGCGGAGAAGCCGTCTTTTTCAACATTGAAGTCAATTCTTTCAGACATTACTGCTCTCTCCAACACACTTTTCAAATTCTTCAAACCATTTCTCCGGATAGAAAAACAGCAGCTCCTCGTGTCCGTAATCCTGCTCCCTGATGTCGGGAAAAGCGAAATGCTTCAGATAGCGTTCGCGGTATTTCTCGCCCATCTGCAGCGCATAGAAGATATGTACCGTCGTACCCGGCGAAGAAATGTGTTCGGCGAGCGGAGTTACAAGGTCCGAATAAAACTGATTCTTCATGCTTGTTTTTGACACGTTTTTCGCGGAGTCGGACATACCGCCGATAACATTCAGCAGCTTTTCCGTCACTTCATCGCCCATTTTCCTTCGTGCGAACTGTTCAGCCCACTTCGGCATACTGCCGGTACAAAGCATTTTGTACAGCATATTTCCAATAAGCGCAGTCTGTATCTTCGCAGATACTTTCCCGCTCTGGTCGAGGTCGGAGCTACCGATGATCGCGTGACTTATATGGACATTACCGCGCTGAACGAGCAGTCCCACAAAGCTTCCGCCGAGCGAGGAACCATAAGCCGCGAAGATCTCTCCGTCGCAGCGTTTATTGATATAGTTTTCGATCTTTCGCGTTACAGCGGTCATTGTCGTGAACTCGCCGCCATTGCCGTCAAAGCCGTCATAATCGACGCAGATCACCCTGTACTTCGCAGCAAGAAGCGGTACAACTCCGCCGAAGTTGAAACGCGCAGTGCAGCACGTCCCGGGCAGGAGCAGGACTGTTTTTTCGTTGTCTTTTCCGGCAATAGAGTATCTCATTTTATCACTCCAGTTATTTTATCAGTCACAATATTATTTTACACCTGTGATAAGGCTGAAAACAAGTGCCAGCAGCAGCGAAATAATACCCATTGAAATTATCTGTCTGAGCTGTTGTTTTCTGTTATAGCCAAACTGCTTCCAGCCGGCACATCCTTCCGTTTCGGGAAAATAATGCTGAAAAAAATGCGTTTTTGTAAGCAGGATATAGTCAAGACATATTATATCGAACGCTTTCACCCCATAGCTTATTATCAGAAATCTGAAAAGGTAATTGAGGTATGTGAAATTGTTGTTCATTCCGTCGATGCCGCCGATAACGAATATGGCGCAGAATGCGAGTATAAGCACGATCAGAATTATCATTCCGAGAACTCGCTTGCCGCTAATCGGCAATGAATCCATCCTCGGTTTAAGCGCTTCCTGTACATCCTGCGGGAAGTTCTTTGCCAGCAGCTTTGTCGGCATTGTAAGTGTCGCTGACCATATCATAAGGCACAGCAGCACTATTCCAACAAGCGTAAGAACGATCGTGACAATCATATTATCTGTCAGCCTTTCTTATATTCAACTCATATACAACCATTATCGCAAACCAGATGATCATGCTCTCGCTCATAAGTCCGTTTCGGAAAGCGAGGCTGAACGCCGCGTCGGTAATGAACATACTCACGCCTTTGAGCACAGCGAAGATAAGCAGAACATTTGTAAAAGCGAATGCCCGTGGGAACACGGTCTTTTTTGTTATCTGCAGCCAGAACCAGTACGCGAAAACAGGCAGCATAAGCGCTTCACTTGCTATCACGACCCACGAAAGAGAGTTATATAGTTCCGTGCATATCGTCTGTGCTTCTGCAATATCATGACCGCCGGCGCAAAGCTGACCGAACAGAGCAAGTATCATAATGTAGAAAAGGTGCAGCGCCAGCCACGGTGTAAGTCCGAATGCGTTGAGGTAATGGTAAATTTTTCTGTGCTTCTCGTCTGTTATGAAATTCTGTACCGAAAACAGCGCGATCCCATAGAGAATAATTCCCGGGAATGCGACTGCCATAGCAAGATTCTGCCGCCACATTTCTATATCAGCCGCACCATTGGTGAGCATAACAAATGCGTTTTCCGCGCCGCTCGCATCACCATAGGCCATCAGCCAGTCGCCGCTTCCGAAACATAGACACCCGAGCATACCGCATACGAGAGCAGCAATCATTTTTCCTTTACTTGTCATAGATACTGTGCACCTCGTCCCACGACGGCATAGCGGTTCTCAGCCTGTCCCACACCGGCATCTTAAAGCCTGGAACACGGTCGCGTAGCTTCATGAATTCACGGTCGATGTACTCCATTTCCGCGACTGCGTTTCTGCAATGATCGGTCGCTGCAAGATCGCCGATAAAGGTTTTTGCCATTATCCGGAGCGCGATATTTGTAGCAGTCATTTTGAGCTTGCTGTCGAAGTATTTTTCGTCACCCGCAGGACGTATTTCTATTCCGGCTTTTGCGATAAGATCATACGCCTCTTTTGCCGCGGCGGTTATAGCGTTAACCTCCTGTTTTGTCGCAGTCCGCAGGTTGCAGCCCCGCTTGTAGCTGAGATAGACTATCGGAAGGATAAACGCGGCGTGACAATACAGCCAGCCCTCCATATCGTCCATGAAAACAAGCCCGTATTTCGTGCCCATAAATGCGGTCTTGATAACGGCTCTTTCATGCGCGGTAGGCTCGCAATGCAGTCCACCGACAACAAGCCTGCTCGCACCCATTCTGACACATATCGTATGGTTGCCCTCGCGGACACCGCCGGTACCCTGAAATCCGAACAGAAGCGTTTTGTCGTCACCCGCGAGCCTATGGAATTCCCGCTCGGTCTCGGCTGCGCAGAGATTGTTTCCCACAAGCACGAAGATCGGTGCGTTTACCTTTGCGATGACCGGCAAAAGAGCGGTCTGCTGCTGTCCCTGCATTATCGAGAACACGATGTCATATCTCTCGTTTTCATCGGCTTTTCCGATGATGCGGGGACGGTCTATCGTCCGTTTTTTCTGCAATTTATGTTTTATCCGAAGTCCGTATTTTTCGAGCATCTTCTTCGTTCTCCCGCGTGCGCAGACAGTCACATCGTTTCCTGCTCTGCACAAAACGTGCGTGAGATATGAGCCGATAACTCCGCATCCGTAAACTAAAACTTTCATATTATAAACCGCACCCGAAGGGTGCAACTCCTTTCACTTTGATGCGGTTTTGCGCAGCAAAACACGTTCGCTCCGGACGGGAGCAGCAAAGTGATAGTTTGAAAATTTATTTTCAAACTTAACTCACTTCCTGATCGCTTTGAAATACACCATAGAGCCTCTGATGTGCCAGTTTGTGACCTCGTAAGCTCGTTCGAGACGCTTCATCAGCTCGCCCGATGTATCGAACGGCGGAGTGAACCAACCCTTTTTCGCGAGCACATTTTTCACAAGAGCGTCGGTAACTTTCGAGCGCCCTCTGATATAGAAACAAGCTACAAGCTTTCCGCCTTTTTTCAGCACACGTGTCATTTCCGAGAATGCCCTGTTCTTATCGGGAAATGCGTGAAATCCGTTCATCGAAAGCAGAACATCAAACTCACCGTCCTCGAACGGGAGCGCGCCGACATCACCCTGAACGAGCGTCACATTCCCGATGTCGTTCGCCAGAAAACGGGTCCTCGCCTGAACAAGCATATCCTCGGAATAATCGAGGCAGGTTATGTCAGCTTTTGTCATCCGTTTGTATTTTTCACAGGTGAACACGCCCGTCCCGACCGGAACATCGAGCAGTTTTCCGCGGAATTTGTCGGGAATGTATTTTAGCAGCTCCTCCGCAATTTTATTATCATCAACATCCTGCCAGAACAGCTTCATATACAGCTTTGCGAATATATTTTTTCGCGTCAGAATGTCATCATAGATGTTCTTCGACGCCTTGTAGGAATCCTTTATCCTGTCACTCATCGGTTTCTCTCCATATCTCATTTTCTTGCAACACAGTGAAGTCTGAAGAACCCGCGTTTTTCTCCGGTTTCAAGTTTAAGTCCCGCTTTACGGCAAAGCTCCCGCACTTCATCGACTCCGTAAACATGAACATCTCCGTGTCCGATCAGATTAATGATCGGGAGCTCGATATAATTGAAGAACCAGCGCCCGAGCGCCGTTTTTGCAGTCATATCACGCAGTATCAGTCTTCCGCCGGGACGAAGAACGCGGTACAAGCTGTTGAAGAAATTCTGCACATTCGGGTAATGATGAAAGCTCTGACAGCAGATCACAACATCGAATGACTGATCGGCGAAAGGAAGATTTTCGCAGTCTCCGACTACCAGCTCCACACCTTCCATATTCTTTGACTTTGCGACTTCGATCATTTCGGGCGTGAGATCAATGCCGATATAGTGCTTTTCCGGATATTTTTCGTGCAGCAGCGTAAGCATCGGCGCCGGTCCGCAGCCACAGTCGAGAAGATCGGTGAAGGGCTCCTTTTCAAGCTCTTTAAGCACATCGGGGTAATCCTTTTTGCACATTTTGTAAACGCCGCCCTTATCTGTCTCATAGACTTTTGCGGCTTTTGCGAACTCCTTTTTCGAAAGCTGCTTATATTCTGTATCTGTCATTTGTCTTACCTTTCTTTGTGTTGCCGGATAGGATCAAGAGGATCCGGAAATAAAAGCAAACTCAGTAAGCGCCTGCTAACCTCATTATATTATCACATTTAATAAGAAATGTCAATACTTTTTTTAGCAATAAAATGCTTGACAGATCGAATTAAAAGTGATATAATAATTCAGTTAGCGGGCGCTAATTATTGCGTTACACGAAAGCAGGTCACGGTCATGACAACATACAACGACATCGGAATAAGCGGAGTTCCCGACCGGAAGCGAATACGGAAGCTGTTTATTATAGGCTTGCTTGCAGGGATAACCGTGTTTATCGGGGATTTTATTCTTGGATTCCGCACAGGAGACGAGAATCTGACCGGGCTTGAACAGAAGCTGTCGTCATATCTGTCGATGAGCGATACCGAGATATTTATATCTGCGTTTCTCGGATTTATCGGAATACCGCTCGAAGGATTGTGCTATTTCGGGATTTACAGGCTTATAGCGCCGAATTCGATCAAATGGGCTCACGTTTACCGTTCGGGCGTGATCGGTTATCTGATATTTGGGGCGTGCGGTGTACATGTTCCGTGCCTTACCTGTGTTTACTTCTATAAATACTCAGTCGCGGTAAGCCCGGCTACCGCATTTGATGATGCGATAAAATTCGGGATGTACTTTCTGCTTCCCGGAATGATCGCGTTTCTTATATTTTTCATCGTGCAGTCTGCCGCGCACATCTTTGCTTTCGCCAAAGGGCTTACGCCGTACCCGAAATGGTGCTGGATATTCTGCATGCCTGTGGGAATGGCTGTGACGATGCTGCTGAAATTTGCAGGTAACAACGCTCTTGCAAGCGCGCTTACCGCGGCGTGGATAAGCATAGGAAATATATGGATGTTCGGCGGATTGCTTGTGATGATGAGAAAAACGAAAGCAACATTGCAGAAGAAGTAATAACCCAAAACGAGCGTTTTCATGTGAATATATACAACGAGGTTACTTTGTGCTAACTGCAATTTTATCAAAACTCACAATTTAAAAAATGTACTATTGACAACGACATTGATTTGTGATATATTGTTTTCGTTAAATTAGCGCACGCTAACCGTTTAGCGCATTTAAGTTGTTTGACGCCAACCAAGATGTCTGATTGCTTTTATACAGCGGCTTGACATTACACAAAGTTACCTGTCGCTAATTATTTGGAACATAAAAGGAGAATTCACAGAAAGAATATGTATAGCACAAGGTTAGCCTCCGCTAAGCGTTTTGCAGCTGTATTAGCTGTTTTCATAGCATTTATGGCATTTTCGGGATTTCTGTGCATCAAAGCGGGAGCCGAGAATATAACATACATATCGACTTGGGAAGAATACAAGGCCGCGAACAATATCACTGACAGAACATGGAACACTGTGGCCGGGGCTATCGACGACTGCATCGAAGCTTCGATCAAGCTGTATAAAGCCGGTGATAAGGATGCTGCATACACTCCTGCTCTTAACATCTACAATTACTACTATGAGACCTCCGGCTTTGAACGTTATGTGAACGGCTACTCCGGTTCGGAAGTAAGTAAGGCAGAGCTGCAGTTCAAAACCGCGCGAAAGGCTGTTAAAAAGGATCTTGGTGTTGAAACTGTAGTTGCGGAGTTTGTAAAGCTGAGTGAGATACTGCACATTCAGGCAAATCACCTTGACGGTCTCGGGGATTTCGGTGAAAGCGCTTTTGATTCAGACGGTACCCGCAAGACAACAAGCACATCGGTTACCGTTGCCCCCTCTGAGGAAACTTCTGATAATACTGAAAATACTGCGGAAACAGTCGTGACTGAACAACAGTCCTCTGTAGTAAGCGGAGCCGCAACATTCGGTGCTTGTTTTGTAATAATACTTCGCGAAGGGCTTGAAGCGATACTTGTCGTAGGTGCGATAATCGCTTATCTCGTAAAGAGCGGCAACAGAAGCAAATTGAAACACGTTTATTTCGGATGCGTTGCTGCTATTGCAGCGAGCTTCCTCTGCGCATGGCTGTTAAGTCTGTGGAAGCTTGCAAACACCGCAAATCAGGAAGTCATCGAAGGCGTTACCGCTCTTATCGCCGTAGTTGTTCTGTTCTATGTAAGCAACTGGATGATCTCCAAAGCAGAAGCTGATACATGGAACAAATACATAGACGGTCAGATAAAAACATCTGCCGAAACAGGAAGTGTTTTCACTCTTGCGTTCACAGCCTTCCTTGCGGTATTCCGTGAGGGCGCAGAGGTCATACTGTTCTATCAGCAGTATCTCAGCGATCCGACTGAAACAGGATATGTCTGGGGCGGTTTCGGAGCCGGCTGTGTAGTGCTCGTGGTTGTATTCATCGCTATACGCTTCTTCAGCGTAAAGCTCCCGATACGTCCGTTCTTCCTCGGAACGAGCATTCTGATGTTCATAATGTCGGTATCGTTCCTCGGCGCAGGCATAAAGGAGCTCATTGAAGGCGACGTGATAGATATGACCTCCCCCGAGTGGTTACAGGCGATAATACCTTACAACGATGTACTTCAGGTGCTCGGAATTTATCCCGTTTATGAAACTCTGATACCGCAGCTTATACTTATTCTGATAACATTCCTCATCTTTGTGATGATGAAATGGGACAGAAACAACCGCAAGGAAGCCGGTATAGTTGCAATTGTTTTCGGCGGACTCGGAATACACAAGTTCTATATAGGCAAATATGGTCAGGGCATTCTCTATGCTGTTTTCTGCTGGACATTCATTCCGTTTTTCCTCGGTATAGCGGACGGTATCCATTATCTCACCGAGACCGATGAACAGTTTACCGCGGAGCTTGCTCCAAAGCCGAAAAAGACAAAAGCCGCAAAGAAGACCAAACCTGCGGCTGTAAAGAATTAAGGTTTCAATAATGCAGTTCAACTGCTTTTGGAAATAAACGGTCAATACCGCAAATCAATAAAATTTGGAGGTTTTTATGAAAAACACAAGAAAAGCTGCTCTCGCAGCAGTGATCTCCGTTGCAGCTCTTGCTCTCGCAGGCTGCGGCAACAACAATCAGCCCGCTGCTATAACAGCGGCTCAGAACACAACAACAGCAGCTCAGGCGACAACAACAGAGGCTGCCGCAACAACTGCAAAAGCTGCGGAGGCCGAAGTCAAGACTGATCCTGCTGCGGATGCGGGCGAGGACGCAGGATTTACCGAGTATCCGATCTTTGAGGACGAAGAAGTTGGTTTCCTTAATGTGTCGGCTGTTTACTTCCAGCCTGTTCCGATGTCCGGTGGAAATGGCAACACAGAGGATTTCAACATTCATCTTGAAGCCGATGTTTCCGCACTTGAGAACAAGTTAGGCTTCGGTGTCGGCGACTGGGTACCGTACCTCACGGTAGACTACGAGGTAACAGGCTCTGACGGAAATGTAGCCGCATCCGGTACATTCATGGAAATGAGCGCTTCTGACGGTCCGCACTACGGAGCAAACGTAAAGCTCCCGAATGCCGATACATACAAGCTGAAGTTCACGATCCACAGCCCCGAGGAAAACGGATACCTTCTCCATACAGATGCTGAGACAGGCCCCGGCGGCTCATTTGACGACTACTTCGGAAACGGCAACCTGATCGTTGAACACGAGGGTTGGGAGTACATTCCGCAGGAGTGGTAATACCGGTTTAAGCAAAGAATAACGGCTGCGAGGCAGGAGCCCGACGGTTTATCGGATTAACATACGGATCCGGGGGCGCCGTTGCGCTATTCTTTTCTTCATTACGATCGCGCTATGCTGAAAAATCGCATAGCGCTTTCGCGCGTTTTTACAGGCTTAAAAAATCATACTTTTGGGAGGGTCCTCCTTGCTTAAATACATAATTTCGACAATTGAGTTGCTTATTACGGCGGCTGTAAATATAGCGCTGATTCTGGCGTACATAAAAATCTCATACACAAGCAAAGCGAAAATTGCTGTTTATATAGGACTCGGAGCCGGAGCTGTCAGCGCGGGAGTCATGGGCTGCCTCAAAAACTTCACAAAGCTGGTAGATACGATGCTGTGCAATTTCTTTATCTTCGGCATATCACTCGCTATGCTCGTTATTTTCTTTGTTTTCGCGGCACTTCGGAAAAAGCTCCCACGGGTCGGCGCGGCGGTATCGCTTTGTGCGCTGACGACGGTTCTTGTTGGAATAATGCTTTATGCGCTCCCTGACTATTTCGGATATCCGATAACAATCTGGCTTAACGAAAACTCAGTTTTCTCGACTAATGTTCTGTTCAAGAACATCGGAGCGATAATTGGTTTCCTGTTGATACTTCTTACATGTGCTGCAATAAACCGTGGCGCAGTAAGACTTCCGAAAGCGGCAGTGTTTGTCATTATGACTCTCGTACTTGTCACAAATGCGGCAAGGCAGATAACGGTCATAATAAACGTACTTATATCAAAGCGCTGGATAAAGTCAAATTCGTTTCTGTTCGGCATCGTAAAATTCTCGACAAACCATTCCGATGTATTCATATATGTTTCAATGGTCATTACGCTGCTGATCCCTATCATTCTGCTGATCCGCAGCGCAAGGTCAAACGAGCCGTATGACAATCCCGCGCAGAAACGTAAGATAAAGAAAAAACGAATTCTGATACGGCGCTGGTCGGCGACAGTAGTATCGTGTCTCGCTGTATCTGTGCTGAGTATGACAGTCGTAAAAGCTTATGTCAACAAACCGGTGGAGCTTTCTCCTGTCGAAAAAGCTCCTGAGATCGATGGAAATATCTGCGTATCTTTTGAAATGGTTGATGACGGGCATCTTCATCGCTTTGCCTATTATACCGAAAGTGGGAAGGAAATACGTTTCATAGTCATTAAGAAGCCGAATTCATCATCTTACGGCGTAGGGCTTGATGCGTGCGATATTTGCGGCGAAACAGGCTACTACGAAAAAGACGGTCAGGTAGTATGCAAACTGTGTGATGTCGTAATGAACATCAACACTATCGGATTCAAGGGCGGCTGTAACCCGATAGTCATTGATTACAGAATAGAGAACGGACAGATACTTGTTCCTATAGCGGGACTTCTCGAACACGAGAGTGAGTTCAAAGGAAGGATGTGACGAGCCGTGTTTTTCAGAATGATTTTCGGAACGCTGATAAGACAGTGGAAAAAGATGCTGATGATAGCGTTCACAATAGCGCTCGGTGCGTCACTTGCGACCGCGATGCTTTCAGTGATGCTCGATGTCGGTGACAAAGTCAATCAGGAATTAAAGACATACGGAGCAAACATAACCGTTGTACCGAAGGAAAATTCAGTGCTGAATTCACTGTATGAGGTCGAGGACGGAGGAAGCACAGGCGCATATCTGCGGGAGGACGAACTCGGCAAAATAAAAACTATTTTCTGGGCATTCAACATCGTCGATTATGCGCCGTTCGTAAACACAAAGGCAAAGCTCGACGACGGAACGGAAATTACTGCCGTAGGAACATGGTTCAATCATCACATGGAACTTCCTACGGGTGAACAGCTTGACGCAGGCATTACCAGTCTGCGAAGCTGGTGGGAAGTCACTGACGGAAAATGGATCGATGAGCAGAGCATTGAAAACAGAAATGTAGCAATGGTCGGCTCCGCTCTTGCCGAAAAGCTCGGAGTCAGGATGTGCGATGAGATACATCTTACCGGAAGCGTCTCGGATCTGACTGTGAAGGTCGCCGGTATCATTGATGCGGGCGGCGACGAGGATAACAAGATCTTTATGCCGCTTGACACGGCTCAAACTCTTAGCGGACTTGACGGAAAAGTTGACAGTGTTGAAGTCAGTGCTCTTACAACTCCTGACAATGAGCTCGCGGTCAAAGCCGCTAAGGATCCGAAATCGCTCACGATAGCGCAGTATGAACTATGGTACTGCACAGCATACGCAAGTTCGATATGCTATCAGATACAGGAAGTAATGACTGATGCTGTAGCCTCTCCTGTTCGTCAGGTAGCTGATTCCGAAGGCGCTATACTCGAAAAGACGCAGCTTCTTATGGTGTTGATAACGATACTCAGTCTGATCGGTGCGGCACTCGGTATCTGCAATCTCGTTACCGCCAGCGTAATGGAGCGCAGCGCGGAAATGGGACTTATGAAAGCGATAGGAGCTCAGAACTCGTCAGTGTCGGGGCTTGTGCTCACTGAGATAATAATTACCGCCGTATTCGGCGGTATCGCGGGATTTTTTGCGGGTTACGGCTTCGCACAGATCATCGGTCATACGGTATTCGGCTCCGCTATCAATATGCGGCCAGCAGTAATCCCGATAGTGGCTGTTCTTGTACTTATTGTAACACTTGCAGGCTGTATCCCCGCAATAAGAATGTTGTTAAGACTCAGTCCGTGCGAAGTTCTTCACGGAAAGTAAGGGGGAGCGACCATGAACAAAAGAAAAATGTTTTTCCGCATGATAACCGCTTCCCTGCTTCGACGACGTTCGAGAATGATAGTTGCTCTTTTGTCGATCGCAATAGGTGCGACTATACTTTCAGGACTTGTGACGATCTACTATGATGTTCCGAGACAAATGGGCGCACAGTTCAGAAACTACGGAGCAAATATGATATTTACGCCGACAGACGGCAGTTTCACAAGTGCGGATATATCACAGGGAAAGAATTGTATTGATCAGAAGGATATTATCGGTGTCACCCCGTACAGATATGAATCACTGCGTATGCGTGAGCAGCCGGTAATGGCGGCGGGAACCGATATGGCTGAGGCTAAACTCACAAGTCCGTACTGGTCGGTTGAAGGAGAATACCCGTCAGCGGAAGGTCAGATACTTCTCGGAGCAACACTTTCAGAACAGTTCCGGCTGGGCACGGGCGACAAGGTAGAGATCGGATTCACTCCTTCCGCAGACGACAATGACGAAACGGTCGTTGACAGCACAAAGGAATTCACGGTGTCCGGTATTCTTGAAACGGGCGGTCCCGAAGAGGATTATGTTTATATGATATTGTCGGATCTGGAAGAGCTGACGGGCGTTTCCGGAAAGATAGACCTCGCTGAGCTGAGCATATCGGCAAAATCTGACAAGCTGAAGACCTATGCGGATAAGATAAACTCGAGCGTACCAACAATAAGAGCGAGCCTTGTGAAACGTGTTACCGAATCCGAGACCACTGTGCTTACGAAATTACAGGCGCTTGTGCTGCTCGTGACAGTAGTTGTTCTTGCACTTACAATGATATGCGTGGCAACTACAATGACTGCGGTTGTTGCGGAACGTCGGCGCGAGATCGGACTTCGCAAAGCGATAGGCGCATCAAACAGCAGTATTATAAAGGAATTCATGGGCGAAGGAATGCTGCTCGGCGCGGTAGGCGGTATAATAGGATCTGTGCTCGGTTACATATTTGCTCAGCAGGTAAGCATAAATGTGTTCAGCAGTTCGATCTCGTTCATGCCGTTGCTGGTTCCGATAACTATACTTGTATCCGTGGCTGTTACGGGAATTTCCTGCTTGCTGCCGATAAGAAGCGCCGCAAGCATTGAGCCTGCGCTTGTACTGAAAGGAGAATAAGCAATGAGCCTGCTTGAACTTAAAAATATTTACAAGATATACGGCGATCTTCACGCTCTAGATGATGTAAACCTTAAGGTCGAAAAGGGCGAATGGCTCTCAATAATGGGACCGTCCGGCTCAGGAAAGAGCACGATGATGAACATTATCGGATGTATGGATAAGCCTTCAAAGGGCGAAGTCCTTCTCGACGGCGTGGATATCGCAAAGGAAAGTGCTAAAAACCTGACAATGATACGCCGGGATAAGATAGGACTGATATTCCAGCAGTTCCACCTAGTAAGCTATCTGACAGCTATCGAAAATGTTATGCTCGCACAGTATTACCACAGCGTTCCGGATGAAAAGGAAGCTCTCGAGGCGCTCGACCGAGTGGGTCTCGCGGACAGAGCAAAGCATCTTCCGAGCCAGCTTTCCGGCGGTGAGCAGCAGAGAGTGTGCGTAGCCCGCGCTCTTATAAACTACCCCGAGATCATTCTCGCTGACGAGCCTACCGGAAATCTCGATGATGCAAACGAAAAGATCGTCGTCGATCTGTTCCATAAGCTGCACAATGAGGGTACGACGCTTATAGTCGTCACTCATGACCCGGAGGTCGCGGAAGTCGCGCAGAGAACAGTTTATCTGCGAAACGGCAGGCTGCATAAGGAAACAATAAATCAGCATTTCACCGGAGAGATCAAATTCGATAATGAGGTGAGCGTATGAAAAGAAAATATACATTAGTCGCGGCAATTGCCGGTCTTGCACTTCTCGGTGGCTGCGGAGGTTCGTCCGTGACATATAACGACGGAACTTACGAAGCCAGAAGTGCCGAGTATGTCAACGATGACGGTTCAGATGCCGGTAACGGTTACGGTATCGTCACCGTAACGATCAAGGACGGCACTATATCAGACTGTGCTTTTAAGACCTATGAGCTTGACGGGACTCTTAAAGGTGAGGACTACGGCAAAAAAGAAGGCAGTGTTGCGAACAAGGATTTTTATAACAAGGCACAGAAGGCTGTGGCGGCGTGTGATAAATATGCCGAAGCGCTCGTTCTTTCAGGAAACGTAAATGATGTCGATGCAATAAGCGGCGCGACAATAAACTATCGCCAGTTTGTTGAAGCTGCAGATGCCGCACTCTCACAGGCGGAACAAAAGTGAAAGTGCTCCGCCATATCGCAGTCTGTACTGCCGGGATAGCACTGCTCGTTGTTCTTCCTTTTGCACTAGCGGGAGGGTTTTCGATGTTTTCAGGGGGCGCAGACGCTGTATCGAGCGCTTCTGTCGTGATCGAAAAGCCATCCGGCAATTATATCGTGCTGATAAACCGCGATCGTCACAGCGAAAGCGATATGTCTGCCTGGCGGGAGTTCTTCTCCGGCGGTGATTTTTCGATAATCTTCGACGATATAACCTGTGTAACGCTTGACGGCGATGCCGGGGCTCTGACCCTTGCACGGAGTTTTATGTCGCGCCTTCCGGAAAACCAGATGACCGTGAAAAGCGGAGAGGCTGTGCTTACGCTGTCGAAAGCGGATAACGGGAGATTCGATGCGCTGATCGTTTCTGATGAAGCCGCCGAAAAATTCGGCATATCGTCTGTTTATTGCGATAAGAATGTTGAGATCATACGGGTGAACGACGGAGGTGCCGAGTGAGAAAGATAAACGCTGTTCTGAGTATTGTGATGCTCGCACTGTTTCTGCTGCACATCATAGTCGGAAGTCTGCAGCTTTTCGGGCTTATGCCGGGCGGCAATGCGGTAATGCAGGTGCTTGCATGGGTGCTTGTATCGACTGTCGCAGCCCATATCGTTATCGGTATAAAGCTAACATTTGATACGCTTTCGGCAATGAAAAAATCGGGAACCGGATATTTCAGTGAGAACAAACTTTTCTGGGCCAGACGAATGAGCGGATTTGCCGTCATGTTGTTTATGGTTTCTCACATTTTCATGTTTATGGGAAGCAGTACGGGCGGCGCTTTCAGACTTAACCTGTTCGATGTGCCGCAGCTCTTCTGTTCGGTACTTCTCGTGCTTTCGCTGCTCGTGCATATCGTGAGCAATATCCGACCGCTTCTGCTCGGCTTCGGCGCGGGAAAACCCCGTGAGCTCATCGGGGACTCGGCGTTTGTGATCTCAATATTGCTGCTTATTTCGGGTGCGGGTTTTGTTGTTTATTTCGTGAGGTGGCTCGTATAATGACCTTCGGTCATATACTGCGCTTTGCCGCTGACGTATGAGCGGCAAAGCAAAGAGGTAGAGGTTATTCAAATGATAAATATTATCGGCGCAGGTCTTGCCGGGCTTTCCGCCGCGCTCACACTTGCGGAGAACGGGATAAAATGCCGTCTGATCTCCGCACAGCAGTCCGAACGCGCCCAATCGGTTCTTGCCGAGGGCGGAATAAACGCAGCGCTTAACACTATGGGCGAAAATGACACGCCTGAACTGCATTTTGAAGAAACCATGAAAGGCGGATGTTATCTTGCTGATCCCAATTCTGTAGAAGCACTAACGCAAAGCGCTCCCGCAGTTGTAAAAAAACTCGCTTTTCTTGGAGTACCTTTCAATCGGAACGCCAACGGAAGTATAATGCTCCGAAGCTTCGGAGGTCAGAAGAAAAAGCGTACAGCCTTTGCGCAAAGCAGCACCGGAAAGATGATAATGACCGCGCTTATCGACGAGGTCAGGAAGTACGAGGCACAGGGTCTTGTTGATCGTTTTCCGCACCACACCTTCGTGAGAATAATCATTGAAAACGGGAAATGCAACGGTGTATGCGTGCGTGACGATAGCGATAAAAAACTGTATGATATTTACGGAAGCGTGATAATGTGCAGCGGCGGACTGAACGGTTTCTTCCCCGGAACGACGACCGGGACTGTGACCAACAGCGGAAATGCCGCATCGGTGCTTTTCGCGCAGGGCGTAAAATTCGCAAACCTTGAAATGATACAGTATCACCCCACGACCTTCGCAATACCGGGAAAACGTTGTCTTGTCAGCGAAGCCGCGCGTGGTGAAGGAGGAAGGTTGTTTTCGGAAAGGGGCGGAAAACGCTGTTACTTCATGGAGGAACGATACCCCGAGCTTGGCAATTTAATGCCCCGTGATGTTGTTTCAAGGGAGATGTTCCGCGAGCTGCAAAGCAGCGCAGATACATTCCTCGATATGACGGGAATAAATGCGGCTGTATGGCGCGGGAAGCTGTCCGATCTGCGGAGCGAGATAATGCACTATCTCGCGATCGACCCTGCGAAAAAGCCTGTTCCCGTGCAGCCCGCAATACACTATTTTATGGGCGGGATCTATGTGAACGAACGCCAAGAATCAAGCATCAAGGGATTGTACGCCGCCGGCGAATGTGCGTGTCAGTATCACGGTGCGAACCGTCTTGGAGGAAACTCACTGCTTGGTGCGATATGCGGCGGTATTACCGCAGCAAGGAATGTTACATCGGACAATAGCGATGTTACTGAGGCTTATAACAGCAGCGAGCCGTTTGCAAGTGTGCCTTCTCCGATGTTCGTGAAGGAAACGGGTGCAGTGCTTACACGCGGTCTCGGAATCATACGAAATGCAAGTGAATTGCAAAAAGCGCTTAATGAGCTGAACGCTGTAAAATGCGAAAACGCAGTCGAGCTTGCTCGCAGAGAGCTTGCGGCAGCAATGTTGATGTCGGCGCTCGAACGAAAAGAAAGCCGCGGTGCGCATTACCGCGAGGATTTTCCGGAAACGAAAGAGAAATACCGCAGAACGACCGTTTCGGTATATGAGAACGACAGGGTCAATATCTCGTTTGAGGACATACCCGAAAGGCGAAACGAATGACAATTACCTTTGAAATACAGCGCAGGAAAAGCGCGCAGGATAGACCTTACATACAGAGGATCACGCTTGAAACCGAAGACACTACTGTCGCGGAGGCGCTCGATATCATGAATGACGGTGAGCTTGCGGATGATCCGATACAGTGGGAATGTTCCTGCAAACAGAAAAAGTGCGGTGCCTGCGCGATGCTGATAAACGGTAAGCCGCGGCTCGCCTGTGACGCAAGGTTGTCGGAGTTTCCGAAAGGCGTTGTTGAACTCGCGCCGCTGAAAAAATTCCCGACTGTGTGTGATCTTGTCGTTGACAGGAGCATGATGTACGATGATCTGAAAACGCTCGGTGCTTGGCTCGAAGATGAAGCCGTCTGCAACGGTACGGGTATTGCATACGATGCCTCGCGCTGTCTGCAATGCGGCTGCTGCCTTGAGGTCTGTCCGAACTTTTACGCAGGCGGTGAATTTTTTGGCGCAGCTGCGCTCGCTCCCGCATCAAGACTGATAAGTGAAGCGGATAAAACCGACGGCAAGCGCCTGCAAACTGCTTATAACGAACATTTTTATAACGGCTGCGGGAAGTCACTTTCCTGCAAAAACATATGCCCCGCGGGGATAGATACCGAACGGCTCCTTGTGAGGTCGAACGCGGTCGCGGTATGGAAACGGGAGAAGAGAAAATGAAAAAGACTGCGCTGCTTGCGGCGATCTGCCTGATCTTGTTATTCTGCTCCTGCGGTTCACCGAAGCGCCACTATGAGGTGCGGCGTGATCTCGGCGTTTATTTCACGAACGCGGACAGCGTGATCGAGACAGTCCGTTCGGCGCTCGTTTCAAATTCACAAAAAATAACGCTGACATTCCGGCTCGATATCGAATGTATGAGTGACATTTCCGCGATAGTCCGCGAACTTATGACATTTGCGATGTCCGAGACCGATGACCCGCGCGAGGGTGACTATCTGTATCATCGCTGCGGCGGATATGAGCTTGAATATTCTCTTGACGGCGATGAGTACACGATCTGCATTATGCCGATATATTACACCGACCCAAAACAGGAGGAATATGTAAGCAAGCGCGTCGGCGAAATACTCCGCGGGCTGTCGGTAAGTGATATGTCCGATGCGGATAAAATACGCGCAGTGTATGACTATGTTTACGAAAATGTGAACTACGATGTCGTGCATAAGAAAAACGAGCATTATCATCTGAAAACGACAGCATATGCGGCTTTGAAAAACGGATGCGCTGTATGCGGAGGGTATGCCGGACTTGTGTACAGGCTGCTTCGTGAAGCCGGGATAAGCGCTCGTATCATCACGGGTTATGCAGACGGAGAGTATCACGCGTGGAATATCGCGGAGCTTGACGGACTATGGTATAACATAGATGTGACGTGGGATAAGCTCACCGGGACGCATGAAAACTATATGAAAAGCGATGTGACATTTTCGGAATCACATATACGCGACGAAATATTCTGTGATGCTGAGTTTTATGCAGGGTATCCCATGTCGCAGACAGATGCTGAATATGAAAGGAAATAGCTATGAAAAAACGGATTTCGGGAGTAATTATGACAGCCTTATCCTTGCTGCTCACTATCGGGATAATTATAATATTCCCCGCATGCGGACCGAAGGAAGACGGTTCATGGATGATGTGTCACTGGGCAGGCAGGGCCGTATTCGGAATGGGTATTGCGCTTACAGTAATATCTTTGATTGCGCTTATTTTCGGCGGCGGTAAGCCAGCGGCGGGAGCATCGCTTTCTGCCATGGTGCTGGCTGTATTGACAGCTCTTACGCCGGAAATACTGATACCCCTTTGCAAAATGCCGACCATGCAGTGCCATGCGATGATGCGTCCCGCTATCATCGTGATATCTGTGCTTATTGCCTTGACGGCGGCCGTAAATGCCGTAATGATTCTGAAAAGGAAAGATGAAAGATGAAACTGACCGAATGCCTTTCATTTCGCAATGTAAAAGGGCGACCGGTGCGTACTGTGATACTTGTCATACTTACTGCGATAATGGCGTTTACCGCAGTCGGCGGAACTTTGACGGTCGTGAGCCTGCAAAACGGACTCGGGGCTCTTGAAGCAAGGCTCGGCGCAGATATTATGACTGTGCCTGCATCTGCTGTCTCGAAACAAAACTTTGAGAACATAGTTCTTCAGGGTAGTAAAGGCTATTTCTATATGGATAAGTCGTACTATGACAAAATCGCCGATCGTGAGGGTATAGACAAGATCTCATATCAGCTTTTTCTCGCCTCCGCAAGCGCAGGCTGCTGCTCTGTTCCTTTGCAGATAATCGGCTACGACCCGGATACGGATTTCACAGTTTCACCGTGGATAAGAAAAAGTACAGGAGGAGAGCTCCGCGAGCTTGATGTGGTAGTTGGCAACGATCTTTCCGTGTTTGTCGGAGAAACTATAAAATTCTACGGCGTGACCTGCAATGTAACCGCTAAGCTCGATAAGACGGGCACCGATCTTGATACTGCTGTATATACGAACATTGCAACGATAAAAAGACTGATAGCCGCATCGATCGAACTCGGAATGAACGATTTCAAGGATATCGATCCCGAAAAGGTAGTTTCATGCGTGCTTGTAAAAGTCGCTGACGGATATTCTATTGACGAAGTGCTGAACGATCTTAACATTCATGTTCGCAGGACAAAATCGTTCAAAACAAAAGATATGATCTCAGGCGTGTCGGAAAGCCTGGCCGGAGTTTCCGGTATCATCGGGATCCTTATGGCAGCAGTATGGCTGCTGGTGCTTGTTATTCTTTTCCTCGCCGTTTATATGAGTGTGAATGAGCGTAAAAAGGAGTTTGCAGTCCTGCGTGTAGCAGGTGCGTCAAGAAGCAGACTTGCCGGTATTGTTATGTCCGAGGCACTTATAATAACGCTCACCGGTGCGGTTATAGGTATCTCTCTGGGACTGCTGGTAATTCTTCCGTTCAACGGACTTATCGAGGAAAGTACAGGTCTTCCGTTCCTGCTGCCGGATATGCTTCATATCGTTATATGCGCGTTTGTGGCTCTTGCCGTTTCGGTCATTTCAGGACTGATTTCGTCCCTCGGCTCCGCAAAGCGAATAAGCTGTATAGATACGGGCGTTATACTTAGGGGTGATAATTGATGACGATTAAAGCAACGGGCATCTGCAAGGAATTTATACGACAAGGTAAAAACACCAACAGGTTTACAGCGGTCAGTCCGACCGATATTACGATAGAGCCCGGAAAAATGTATGTGCTTATGGGACGTTCGGGAAGCGGCAAAACCACACTTCTCAATATTCTTGCGGGCCTTCTGACACCGACCTCGGGCAAGGTGCTGTATGACAGCGAGGATATCTATGCGCTTGACGACGATAAGCTCTCGCGGTTCAGGTGTGAGCATATAGGAGTTATCCCGCAGGGACAGACCGCGATACATAGTCTTAATGTCATCGAAAATATCTGTCTGTCATATATGCTGTATGGCTCGTTTACAGAACGCGAAGCCGCTTACCCCGCGGCAAGAGAGCTTATGCAAAGGCTCGGTATTGCTGAGCTTGAAAAAGAGATGCCGTCCGCGCTTTCGGGCGGTGAGCTCCGACGAATGGCAATAGCCCGTGCAATGCTCCGTAAACCGGACGTTATATTTGCAGATGAGCCTACCTGCGATCTTGATGACGAGAACACTGAACTTATGTTAAAAACGCTTAAAGAGACAGCAAAAAGCGGGACGGCAGTATTCGTTGTTACGCACGAAAAGGACGCTGTCGGTTATGCGGATATAAATCTGAATATGTCCGGCGGAGTGCTGACAATACAGTAAACTACGGCTATATGCCGTAAAAATAAATCTGAAAGGAAGAATTAAAAATGAGTGCTTGGAAAAACATTGCATTACTTGCGGGAGGCTTTCTTATCGGAACAGCGGGAGTAAAAATTCTCGGCTCGAAGGAAGCAAGAAAGGTGTATGCTCACACGACCGCCGCGGTGATACGCGCGAAGGACTGCGTTATGACAAAGGCAGACGAGATACGCGAAGGCTGCGGTGATATTCTCGCGGAAGCGCGTGACATCAACGAAAAGAAGGAGAAAGAATGTCCTGATATTATCGAAGACGAAAGCGAAAATTCTGCCGAAGAAACGGAGACGAAAGAGGAATGAAATGCGCCATTCTTCATGAATCAAACGGGCGGATGAGGGTACATATCGGACGCGGCAGAATGTCGCTGAAACAGGCGGATATTCTCGAATACTATCTGCGTTCGAAGCCCTTCGTCCGCGACGTAAAGGTGTTTGACCGCACCGGAGATGCCGTGATATTCTATCGCGGCGGCAGGTGTGATGTTGTTACTGCGCTGTCGAGATTCACCTACACCGACGAGAAAATATGCGCTCTCGTACCGGAGCACACAGGCAGAGAGCTTGACCGTCAGTTCGAGGACAGGCTGATATTCATGCTTGCCAAAAAGGCGTTTTCGATGCTATTTCTGCCCGATAAAATACGCTTTGCGATCGCGGTGATAAAGTCTCTAAAATACATCGGAGAGGCGCTTAAATGTATCGCGAAACGTGAAATACGTGTTGAGATACTTGACGCTACAGCGATAGTCGTTTCGCTGCTTCGCGGTGACAGAAAAACCGCAGCATCGGTGATGTTCCTGCTGGGTCTCGGCGAGCTCCTCGAAGACTGGACGCACAAGCGTTCGGTGGATGACCTCGCGCGGACAATGTCGCTTGGTGTCGATAAAGTCTGGATGATAAGCGGCGGTTCGGAAGTTCTCGTTCCGATAAACACTGTCGAAGCGGGAGCGGAAATATCCGTCCGCACGGGCAGTATGATACCGCTCGACGGAGTTGTTACCACGGGTGAGGCCGAGGTAAATCAGGCGTCGATGACAGGTGAGTCCATGCCCGTTCACAAGAAGCCCGGAAGCTACGTTTACGCGGGTACTGTCGTCGAGGACGGAAGCGTTATCGTGCGCGTTGACAAGACCTCGGGAAGCGGCAAATATGACCGCATTGTCAAGATGATCGAGGAGTCGGAAAAGCTGAAATCCAATGCCGAAAGCAAGGCTTCGCGGCTCGCCGATAAACTTGTTCCGTACAGCCTCGGCGGCACGCTTCTGACGTATCTTCTGACGCGCAACACGACAAAGGCGCTGTCCATTCTTATGGTGGATTTTTCGTGCGCATTAAAGCTTGCCATGCCGATCTCGGTTATAGCTGCTATGCGTGAGTGCGGCAGTTACGGCATCACAGTCAAGGGTGGAAAATTTCTCGAAGCTGTCGCGGAAGCGGACACTATCGTGTTCGACAAGACCGGTACGCTCACTTACGCAGAGCCGAGAGTAGCGAAGATCGTGACCTTCGGAAATAACGATGAGGCCGAATGTCTGCGGCTCGCGGCATGTCTCGAAGAGCATTACCCACACTCGATTGCTAACGCAGTTGTGAACGAGGCCGAACGGCGCGGACTGTTACACGAGGAAAAACACTCGGCTGTGCAGTACGTTGTCGCACACGGCATTTCAAGCTCGATAGACGGTGAGAAAGCCGTTATCGGAAGCTATCATTTCGTGTTCGAAGACGAGTGCGCAACAATTCCCGACGGCGAGGAAACAAAGCTGGACAAACTCCCGAGCGAGTATTCGCACCTTTATCTCACGGTCGGCGGAGTCCTCGCGGCTGTTATCTGTATCGAAGATCCGCTGCGTGATGAGGCTGCCGACATTGTCACGAAGCTGAAAGAGCTCGGCATAAAAAAGACCGTGATGATGACCGGAGACAGCAAGCGCACTACCGAAGCTGTGGCAGCAGCGGTCGGCGTTGATGAGTATTATTACGAGGTGTTGCCCGAAGACAAGGCGGAGTTCATCAGGCGTGAACACGCGGCCGGGCGCAGAGTGATAATGATAGGCGACGGCGTGAACGATTCCCCTGCCCTGTCCGAAGCCGATGCGGGAATTGCCATAAGCACGGGCGCTGCGATAGCCCGTGAGATCGCCGACATAACCATTTCCGCCGATGACCTGTACTGTCTGCTGACTCTGCGTAAGATAAGCACGGCGCTGATGAAGCGTATAGGCTTCAACTACCGCTCGATAATCGGATTCAATCTCGCGCTTATCGTGCTCGGTGTCGCGGGTGTGATACCGCCGACGACATCCGCACTGCTGCACAATTCTTCGACGGTGCTGATAGGGACAGCAAGCATGAGAAATTATCTCGGAAAGGAAGATGCAAATGAAACAGCATAAATTTTGGGCATGGGCAATGATATTCTGCCTTTTTATGGTAATGGTTACAGGCTATAGGCATAAATGATGAGAGGCAAGTGTTGATATGAAATATTCCGGAGCGCCCGCAGGTATGTGGATGCTGTTTCACGGATCGTTCGGGAAAGCGCTTACTACTGTGCTGAACTACGATCACAAGACAGCAAAAAGCATTACCGCGAATGCAAAACAAAGGTTCAAAACGATCATCGGAAAGCTGCCCGAATTTGAAAAAGGCGACAGGTTCAGATCAAATATAATAAGCTGTGCTATGCTATCGGCATTCATTCTGAATCTGCCGAAGAAGCCAACTGTTGAACAGATCACGGAATACTACAAAACCGGCATGGCGACCGGTGCAATGAAGTGGTTCTGCAAAAAAGGTGCTAAGAAAAAATTCGGCCCCGAAGATATTTCGAGAATGAAAAGGACTGCTGATTTTAAAGCTGCGGACAGAAATCAGTACTCGTGGAATATGGACTTCCGCGAATACGAGGACGGCAGCGGATACGAGGCGAAATTCTACAAATGCGGCATCTGCACGCTGATGAAGGAGCTCGGAATTTATGAGTATGTCCCCGCGATGTGCGCGCTCGACTACACCATGGCGGAACTCGGCGGAGTAAGTGATTTTGTGCGGGAATACACTCTCGCGTCGGGCGGACCGTACTGTGACTGCGGGTACAAAAAGAAGAGAGGAGTATAAAGCTGTGAAAAACAAAGAATCTGTGTGGAATCATTTTGCTCCGGTCTATGACCTTTTTATGTGTGTTAATCGTCCCGCGTACCGCGAAATGTACGCAATGATACGCAGAGCGATCGCCGGAAAGACGGTGCTGGAGCTCGCAACCGGCACGGGACTTATCGCGAAGAATGTCGCAGATGCGGCGGAAAACATGATAGCAACAGATTTTGCCGGGAAAATGCTCACGCAGGCAAGAAAAGGATATGTGCCGTCAAACCTTGATTTTCAGCTTGCGGATGCTTCGTTCCTGCCTTTCGATGATGACAGCTTCGATGTTGTTATCATCTCGAATGCATTGCACATAATACCCTCTCCCGAAAAGGTGCTTGCTGAAATAAGACGCGTTCTGCGTCCGGGCGGGAGGCTTATCGCACCTAATTTCATTCACGCGGACGGAAATACAGTGAGCAATATAATGTCAAAGCTGCTGTCCGCCGCCGGCGTTACATTCGAAGCGAGCTGGGACGAGGAAGAATATGAAAACTTCATCGTAAACAACGGGTTCAACATGATAAGCCACACTGTCCTTAACGCAGTTATTCCGCTGATGTACACGGAATGTGAGCTGAAGGACGCGCCGCTGAAAAAGACATACTCGCTGTTTGACCGATTACCCGACGAACCCGATTACAAGAATTGGGTACCGAACGGAATGATTGCGGGATTCTGCGCGGGAGCAGGCGCACTTGCGATCGGATCGGTAATTGCAAAAAAGAGCAGGTGTTCATTCGGCAAAGCGGCTTCGTTCCTGCTGGGCGCAGGGGCTGTTGGCTGCGGTATAGCATCGGCATGGCTTATCTGGTCGCACGAAAAGTATTCCTACAAAGGCGAGCGGAAGCTCTCAAAGCAGATCGTCGAGGGAACGGCAAAGTTTGTCACTATACCCGACGGGGGCATCGGACTCGATGTCGGCTGCGGAAGCGGTGCGCTGACTATCGCGTGTGCAAAGAAAAATCCCGGCGCTAAGATGATCGGAATTGATCGCTGGGGAGCCGAATATGCTTCGTTCAACAAGGAACTCTGCGAAAGGAACGCACGCTCCGAAGGCGTAAGTGAACGCACGGAATTTATGCCCGGGAACGCTCTGAAACTCGATTTTGCTGACGAGACCTTTGACGCTGTAACGAGCAACTATGTTTATCACAACATTTCCGGAGCCGACAAGCAGGAACTGCTTCTCGAAACACTCCGTGTGCTGAAAAAAGGCGGTACGTTCGCCATACACGACATTATGTCTGAACGCAGATACGGAGATATGCGTGCATTTGCCGATCGTCTACGCGATATGGGCTATGAGAAAGTCGAACTTATCGACACAACAAACGGGCTGTTTATGACAAAGGCTGAGGCGGCTCTGCTTGCGCTCAAAGGCTCGACGGTGCTTTACGGTGTGAAATGAAGAAAAGATATTATATCTGCATTTTTCTTTTCATAATGCTTATCATCTCGTCCCAGCCCTGACGCGCTTCTTTAACAACGGGAAACGCCGGATAGCAATGGAACATTCCTTTGCCCACTATCATTTCGTATTTAACGCCGTACTTTTTCATTGCTTCTTCAAAAGACGGCGCAAAAGCGTACAGAACCTCGTCACTGCCATAAACGAAGGTCACCTCGGGACAGCAAGTAAAGTCACCGAGCTGGAGATATATCATATAATCCGGAACGCTTTCGCTGCTGTGCCGCATTATCTCTTCCGCGGTCTTAACGTAGTCCGCCGAAATGATGATGTCCTTTTTGTCGAGTTCTTTCAGCCTTTCTCGTTCCTTATCGTTTACCGCGCAGCAGCCCGGAGAAAGAACCATGATATAACGCGGACGCGGAAGGGTTATGCACTCCGCGTTCATATACGCAATAAGTCCGAGCGCGAGATTTCCGCCGGACGAAAACCCGATAACGGAGATATTTTCCGGGCTGTGATCTTCAAGCATTTTTCTGTATGTCTCACATATCATCTCATACGCTTTGTTCAGAGGATAGTCTGTACACAACGGATAATAAGGTATGTACAGATCAAGTCCCGTTTCCTTGCTGAAATGCAACGCCTTCTTTATCATAGACGGATGAGGTTTTCCCACCATGCCTCCGCCTATGATGAAAAGATTTGCTTTTTCGGTAAATTCTTTATGCGTCATTTTCAGCACCGGAAAACCCATTACGGAATCCTTTGATACTGTTATTTCCTTGTCCTTGATCTCGGGAATTCCGATTTTTGCGTTCTGCTTCTTCTTGAATTCTATAATCTCGTCGGCAGACATTTTTCCTCTGTTTTTCAATCGGGAGGCTTTGACTGCGCATTTCAGTATTTTGTATTTAAGTGACATTTCTTCTCCTTTTTATATGCGGCTTTGCTTGTAATTAACGGCTCGTATCTGTAAAACAAGTATCCACGCTAAACAGGATCTGCTTAACGTGGATAAATGAAAATGGAGAGGATCGAAGGTTTCTTTATGAAACCTTCCGGTAACTGCTAACTAATACAGAACTGCTCAAGCACAGTCTTCAATGCGTTCGCGCTGGCATTGTGTATCTTGGCGACCCGAAAGCTCTGTTTCTGCGCCTTCTGATCGACCTTGTGTGCCATTTTATGTGAGCAGGTATTCGTGAATAAGACGACAAGATCGGGACTTCCGAGCTTGTTCTCGAAATCCGCGGGCATTTGTGTGAACACCTTTGATTTGCAGTTATAGCTGCTGCAGATCTCCTTGTATTTTGTCGCCATGCGGTCGTTGCCGCCTACAACTACTACGCTCATAATTCAGCTTGCGAGTTCTTCGCCAAGCTTTCGAAGCTCGGCGAGCTCGGTATCATTCGGTTCGAGATTTACGGTATATCCCGCGTCGTTCACGATCGTTGCACCTGCGGCTCTGACGCGGTCTTCCCACGTTCTCATGAACTGTCCGTCGCCCCAGTCATACGAGCCGAAAAGCACGATCTTCTTGCCGCTTATTTTATCCTCGATACCCGCGAAGAACGGCTCGAACTCCGATTCTTCGAGGACTTCGTCACCCATTGCGGGGCTTCCCAGACCGAGCGCGTCATAATCCGCGATGTTGCCGTTAAAATCCGTAACGCTTATAGCCTCGACTCCTGCGCCCTGAGCGACCGCCTTTGCCATAGCCTCGGTATTGCCCGTGCCGCTCCAATAAATAACTGCTGCTGCCATAAAATGACCTCCTGTTTTATGAAATTCTGAGAGCGCGGTAAATATCGCAGCCCTCGTTTAGTTTATTGCACAGAAATTTTCTGCACTTTTCGTAGTTTGCAAATGTCCGCTTCGCGTGCTCCTCGGAGCCGTAAACTTTCCAGCACCCGCAGAGTTTGTAGTTGCACCCGTTGTTCGCGATAAAGCCCTTAACATCCTCGGCGGGGTAGTCGAGAAACAGCCCGATCTCGTGCGGAAATTCACATTCGCACATACGTTCGGACAGTCGTGTGAGCATAGCTTCGAGCCCGCTGTTCACATCATATCCTTCGGCGTTCAGCATCGCCGCAGTCTCGGCTTCTCGCAGTCTCGCATACAGCTTCTTCTCGTTGTAAACAAGCAGTACACAGCGCGTTTCACACAGGTGCATTATGCGTATTTTCAGGCCTCTCTCGGCTGCGCGGCGGTTGAAGATACGTAGATGAATGTCGATGTCAAACTCCGAGCAGGACAGCGCGATAAGGCTTGCGCACTTGATGCCCATAAGTGTAGGAGCCGTATGGAATGCGAGTTTTCGATTAAAGCTGAAATATTCTTCTTTGGACATTATTTCACCACCAATATAGTTTGCGACCACTAACTGTTGTAAACAAGTTAGCGCGCGCTAACTTGTTTACAAGTATAGCATAGATTCTAAGATTTGTCAAGTGTTTTTTCTTATTTATGTCAAATATTTCATCACGACAGCCGCCGACCGAAAGATCGGAGTGCATTACATACTTATTATGTTAATTTACTGAAGTGTTTTTTTAATGCTCTGTATGTCTCGTTTGAAATACAGCATTCTATCTTGTGTGCATCATCCAAAGCCGTTTTCAGTTTAACTCCCAATGCTATGAGCTTATCTGAAAGATAATCACAGCGTTTGATCGCCTCTCTGGCTTCATCGTTTCCTTTACTTGTCAGAAATACGCTTCTGTCTTCACAAAATTCAATATATTTCATTTCTTCAAGTTTTTTTAATGTATTACATACTGTTGCTCTTGAGATATTAAGATATTCTGCGAGCTCGATCCCTCTTACATTTTTATATTTCTTTTCAAGAGAGTATATCGCCTTTATATATGTCCTTATTGTCTCAGTTCTCATTTTTCCCTCCACATATCATGTTTAATTGATTCCGTTCTCTTGCAGATGCTGCCGCGCTTAATCATTTCTTTTTCCAACTCGACAAACGGCTGTACATCGACGCGTGACCCTATTGCAAGTACTGAAATTATCATAGTATCTTCTCCGGTTAGGCCGCGCTAACAGTATAACATATTTGTAAATAAAATGCAATACCTATTATGAAAAATCGTTGATTTTTTCTGTTTATTTATTTCAGCAAAAGTGATAAAATGAATATATGGAGGCGAAAAAATGACCGATCTGTTGTTTGAATACGACCACATTCTTATCCGTTCAGAGTACAAGACTCCGGAGCTTCATAGCCACCTCGCGTCTCATCTCATTATCGGATTAAACAGGAATATTACCTGCGATATATGCGGTGACAGTTTTGAGACTAACGGCGTTTGCATAGCTTCCAATATTCCGCATACCGTTCATGCGGAAAACGGAGAGCTTCTGCTGTATCTGTACGATACTGCCAGCTATTATTCCGAGGAAATAACCGAAAAATATCTTATACATAAACCGTACATCATACTTGATGATAATCTCGTGAGCAGAATACAAGATGCTTGGGCAAGCAGCGACGGTGATCTGCAAATAGCGGACAGTAAAATAATGGCTGTGTGTGATCTGAACAGAAACGCAGCGTCGCAGAAGGACAAAAGGATAACGGAAACTCTTGAATATCTTAAACAGCTTGACACTATCCCTGATGACATTATGGAGCAGCTTTGCAGTAATGTTTGCTTGTCGCAGAGCCGCTTTTCACATCTTTTCAAAGAACAGGTAGGTATTTCTCTTCACCGCTACCTCGCGCTCGATAAAATGAAAAAGGGATACCTCAGTTTTATAAAGACGGGTAGCATTACCGATGCAGCAATGTACGCAGGTTTTGATTCTCCTTCGCATTTCGCAGCGACCTGTAAACGAATGTTCGGCATATCGTTCTCCGAATTTGCAGGAAGTATGAGAATAGCATCTAATTGAAAGAAATTCACGGCGATCTCCTGTATAATGTGATCAGAACATAAAGGAGGTATTCACCGTGAAAAAATATGATATAACACAGCCGATAGTGCTTAAAACAGGCGTTTATAAACTGAGCGACGACAGAAACTTCGACTATCAGCTCAACCGTGTCATCAACTGGGACGGCGGAAGACTCGAAGATGTGGAGCCTGTCGCATCGAGAATAAAAACGAGTGCGGACTGGAAACGCGAGCTGATACAGCTCGGTGACACTGCGATGATCGAGGAACGCACCGGAAACGCTATCGCTTACTACCGCATGAGCGAGTTTTTCATGTACGACGGCGACCCCGATAAGCGCAAATACTACGAGCTTGCAACGAAGCTGTTTTACGAGTATTACGCAGACTATTTCGAGGGCGATGATCCTCGCATAGAGCGATTCGATGTACCGTATGAGAATGTGAAGCTGCCCGTGATGCACGTAAAGCCGTCCGGTGAAAGCAAAGGAAAAATATTGATACACGGCGGAAACGACAGCTACTTCGAGGAATTCCTGTTCTCGCTGCTGTACCTGCAGGAAAAGGGCTTTGAGGTGTATCTTTTCGAAGGTCCCGGACAGGGCGGCGTGATGCGCACACAGGGTATGCACTTCACACACGAGTGGGAAAAGCCGGTCAAGGCTGTGCTTGATTTCTTTGACTTGCCGGATATAACGATAGTCGGAATCTCCCTCGGCGGGTATCTCGCTCCGAGAGCCGCGGCGTTCGACAAGCGCATCACGAAAGTCGTTGCGTGGTCGGTGTTCCCGTGCTTTCAGGACATTCTTGTGAGCATGCAGCCGCAGTCAACACAACGCGCATTCCACACTCTGATGAAGCTCCACGCCCGCCCTCTGCTAAACCTCGTTTTCGGCAAGAAAGCAAAAAAATCCCCTATCATCGACTGGGGCATAAAGCACGGCTGTTACGCTTATGAAGCCAGGGACGCGTACAGCTATGCGAAGAAACTGAAACTCTACGATCTCGAACCTGTCGCGGACAGGATAACGCAGGACGTACTTATCCTCGGCGCAAACGGCGATCATTTCATAGATTATAAGCTCATCGGGCGCGAGATTAATATGCTCACTAACGTGAAGAGTCTCACATTCCGGCTTTTCACCGACAAGGAAAATGCGCAGAATCACTGCAACGTCGGCAACGGGAAGCTCGCGCTCGATACTATTTGCGGTTGGATAGAACAGACAAATGCAAAATAAATGATTTGTTAAGTCATTAAACCGTTAGCCATGATTTACTGATTTTTTATGAATTCCTTATGGTATGCTTTTACATAAAACAGCACCGACATTACTGTTGCGGTCGCCCAACCTATCGGCCATGAGATCCATATTCCGGTAGATCCGAACGACTGTGAAAGAATGAACGAAAGCGTTACACGAAGAATAAGGTCTGTAAACGTTGCGATCATAAATCTGCCCATAAGTCCCGATCCTCGCAGTATTCCGTCAGAAACGAGCTTGGCGGATATTACAGCATAAAAAGGTGAAACTATCCGTAAAAACATAAGCCCCGTGCATACCGCGGTATCTGTCGGAGTGTCAATAAACAGTCTGACTAGCGGTTCTCCTAAGAAGAAATAAACCAGTGACAGCGGGATAACTATAAAGAGCACAAGACGAAAAGCGGCTCCGAAGCCTTTTTGTATGCGCTCTTTTTTTCCTGCACCAAGGTTCTGAGCGGTATAGTTTGATACACCGTTGCCGAGTGTGGTCAAAGAAGTTATAACCAGATTGTTTAGCTTTACTGCTGCGGCATATCCGGCGATAACACCTGATCCAAAGCTGTTTATAACACTTTGTATCATTATATTGCCGACAGATATTGACCCTTGTTGGAATATGCTCGGAATTGCTATCAATAAGATCTTTTTCAATATAGCAAATGAAAACAGTCCGGATCTTCCTCCGGTTTTTATTTTCAGAAGGCGGCGCACGACGAAGAACATTGCCAGTATGCAGCTCACACCCTGACATATAAGCGTTGCCCATGCTACACCTGCGACCCCCATACCAAATACAGCCACGAAAAGAATGTCAACAGCCACATTAGTTGTTGAAGAGATCGCCAGAAATATAAACGGAGTTTTAGAATCGCCCAGAGCAGCAAAAATACCGGTAGAGATATTATAGAAAAACACAAACGGCAGGCTGAGTATGTAGATATTCAGATAAAGAAGTGATTCATGAAAAATGTTATCGGGTGTTTGTATAAGCGACAGCAGCAACGAACCGGATAGAAACCCTGCGATCATCAAAACGGCACACACTATTCCGCTGGATATGAACGACGTATATACCGCTGTTTTCATATCTGTTAGTTTTTTGGCTCCGAAGAGCTGGGAAACAATAACCGAGCATCCGATGTTACATCCGAAAGCAAATGCAATAAAAATCAGCGTTATTTCATAGCTGTTGCCGACCGCTGCGAGAGCGTCCTCACCAATAAGCTTGCCCGCGACAAAACTATCCGCAATATTGTAAAGCTGCTGAAAAATTACACTGCCGAACATCGGTAAACAGAAGCTGCGCAAAACGTGGGAAGGTTCACCGACTGTAAGGTCTTTATTATGTGACATAGTTTTCACCTTTGGTATCATTCTGGGATATAGTTATTTTATCACCTTGATGTAATTTTGTCAAACATTGGATTTACAACAAAAACAGAGGTTGCTATATGACCGTACACGTATTCGGACAGTAAAACCAAAAGACGGTAGTGCTTTCCTATTGTTTTTCGAGCCTGAATATTCTTCCGCAAACGCTTTCGATAAACTCGGTGTCGTGCGTAACAACGATCGAAATAACCCCTTTTTCCGACAGCTTTTTCAGCAGTTTCCCGACAAGCAGCATACTTCTGTAATCGAGCCCGCTCGTAGGTTCATCGAGCAGCAGGATCTTTCTGCCGGAGGTATACGCTGCCGCAATCGCGAGCCTTTGCTTCTGTCCGTCCGAAAGACTTTGCGGATGTCTGTCCTCAAGCCCGGAAAGACCTGTCTCACAGAGTATCGAAGGCAGTGTTTGCTCGTCCATGCCGCTGTTTTCGAGCAGTATTTCATTTCTGACAGAGTCCGAGAAAAGCTGATAATTCACGTCCTGCATAACAAGCCCGCAAAGCCTTCTGAGCTGCCTTGCGGAGAGCGCTTTGCCGTTGTATTTTATAACACCTTTTTTCGGCTTACAAAGCCCGGCGAGAGCACGGAGAAGAGTAGTTTTTCCCGCACCGTTACTGCCGACTATCCCGATAATCTCTCCGTGATATGCTTCAAATCCGAGATTGTTCTGTACGATATGTTTCTTGTAAGCAAGCGTTATCCCGTTCATTGTGAGAATGGGCTTTTCTGTGTGTAACGGTAGTTCTGTCGTTATCTTAATATCATTTTTGTGCAGCTTACGAAGTCCGAGCTCTTTGCGCTCGTCATCTGTCATCGAAAAGAAATCAACGGCATCATAACGCTTTCTGATCTCCCCGCCGGCAATGTACAGCACCGCATCGGCTACGCCTTCGAGATAATAAAGCCTGTGCTCGGCTATGATGATCGTCCTGCCGTTTTCTTTCATTTTAGCTACCACAGCCCATATCTCGTCTATTGCTTCGGGATCGAGATTCGCGGACGGTTCATCGAGCACGATGATGTCATTGTCTGAAATGTATGCGCTCGCAAAGGCGATGCGCTGTTTTTCTCCTCCCGACATTTCGAACATACTTTTGTATCGCAGGCTTTCGATCTTCAGCTCCGAAACTGTCATTTCGAGCCGTTCGTTTATTACATCGACCGGCATACCACGGTTTTCGAGCCCATAAGTAATCTCGCTTTCGGCATCGGTATTGAAAAACTGTGTTTTCGGGTTCTGAAAAACGCTTGAAACCTTTGCGGCGAGCTCGTACATCGGGACATTGTCGGTGCTTTTCCCGTCAATAAAAACACTCCCGTCAAGCCTTCCCGAAATAAGATTCGGGATAATGCCGTTTATGGTTTTCAGTATCGTCGATTTTCCGCAGCCGGAAGTCCCGCAGAGCAGAATACATTCGCCTTTCTTCACGCTCATGTCAATGCCGCGTATTTCCGGGGCTTTTTCCATATCTTCGCCGTAACCGAAGCTGACACTTTGCAGTTCAAGCATTATGCAGCACCTCCGTATTCCCGCCAAACACAGAAAGCTGTGACTATGGCTGTGATGAACAGCACGGTATAGTCACGGAGCCCGAGTGGTTTGTAATTGCGGCACGTCGGTGCTGTAGGATCGTCAATGCCTCTCGTAACAGCAGCGGCGGACAGCTCATCGGATGTGTTTATCGCCGAAACGAACAGCGGCACAAGCTGACATTCCAGTCTGCGACACATCCGCCTGAACGGGTCTCTGACACCTGCCGAAACGGTTCTCATTTTCATAGCTTCGCGTATGTGGAGCCATTCCTCTTTAAGCGCGGGTATGTATCTTACAGCAACTGCGAGAGTGATCGTGACACCTTTCGGAACGTGCATTCTGGTGAACGTCGCCGTCATCTGGCTTACCTTGGTGTTGCGGTACAGCAGAACTATACACATTATGGTCGGAAAGAAGCTGCGTATGTTCACGACCGGAAGGGACAGCAGCGACACCACAGTCTGCGGCATTACAGGAAAAAGCACGAACTGCGTTAAAAGCATCAGCACGTAGCATATCAGCAGTTTCGGCATGAAAGATCCCTTTGCCGAGATAAGCTGCAGCAGTGTTATCGCCGTCATTATCCCTATCTCGACAAGAATGTCCGTGTTAAGACTCGAACAGGCAGCCGACAGCACGATCATGACAATGTATGTCCGTACATCGAGAGTCATACAAGACCCGCTTTTCTGAGGTGCTTTTTCATTATCGCCTTGCCAATAGCGATACCGATAAATGTGCAAAGAGCGGTAGCTGCGATAACAACAGCCCACAGCCACTTCATTCCGTACATCTGACGCATCTGCTCAACAATAGTTCCGTCGATTCCGTGAGCAAGAGCGTCATTGCAGTATTTGTCCGTGAATAAGAAGTTTTCCGCCATGCCGATGATCGACATATAAAGCGTGTACACAAGCCCGGAGACTGTTATTTTCGCTGCGTCGGGACGTTCCTTGCCGAGTATTGCTTCCGCGATAAATGACAGCAGGATAACGCCTATCGAACCTATAACACCCTCGATAAGACCACTCGCAAAGAAGTAAGCGCACGGTACTATTCCGAATATCAGTACCGCAAAGCGTTTAGGCACCTTGCAGCTGACGATGACGTAAAGTATCCCTATGAAGAACGAAGCGACCGCAGGATAGAAGATCGCTGTATATCCCGAAATGTTCATCACCGCCGCAAGCACCATACCGACCATTCCGAGAAGGCTGAAAATGCCGCAGGTAATAAAATCTTTTCCCTAAAGTTTATTGTTATTTGCTCTGTTCATATTACTTTATCCTCCAGCATCCCGCGTGCTCCTGTTCATTCCACAGAGCCGCGTACATACCTTTGTTTTTCAGAAGTTCCTCGTGTGTGCCGCATTCCGCGATCCTACCGCTATCGAGGACTGCTATCCTGTCGACGTTGCAGACAGACTGCAAACGGTGTGCGATCACTATAACTGTCTTATCCTTGACAAGCGCGGAGATCGCCTGCTGAATGAATACCTCATTCTCGGGATCGAGTGATGAGGTCGCTTCGTCAAGCAGGACCACAGGCGCGTCTTTGAGAAGTGCGCGTGCGATCGAGATGCGCTGTTTCTCGCCGCCCGACAGCGTAGAGCCGCCTTCTCCGACCATAGTGTCATAGCCATTTGGGAGAGCCGTTATAAAATCGTGGCATGCAGCTTTCTTCGCGGCTTCGACTATTTCGTCATGTGTCGCGTCGGGCTTTCCCATGCGGATATTCTCCTCGATTGTATCGTGAAACAGGTAAACGTCCTGAAAAACAACGCTTATCTTTGATACAAGCTCCTCCGTGGGTACATCCTTTATCGGTATTCCGCCAATTCGTATCTCTCCGCCGGACGCGTCCCAGAATCTTGCGATAAGCCGGGTGATCGTGGATTTTCCCGAACCCGACGGTCCCACAAGCGCGGTAACACTTTTCGACGGGAACGAAAGGTCGATGCCGTGAAGCACCTCTGTGCTGCCGTAACCGAAGCTGACATTCCTGAATTCGATATCCTCGCTTGCGGGGAGCTTCGGGTCTGTAGTTTCCGGGAGAGGCTTCTCCTCAAAAAGTTTTCTTATCCGGTCGCCGCAGCGCTTTGATCTTGCAAAATCCGCGATAAATGTGAACAGTATCAGAAACGGATCATATACCGTAAGCGACAGCAGCAGGAATGCTATGTAGTAAAACGGCGACAGTTCCCCGCCAGTGAGAAGAAGCGCGCCGACGAGCATCACTATGCCAATGCCGCAGTTGAGGATGAACCGTCCGATCATGCTTATCGGCGCGGCGGCGTGAGTTTCAAGTGCGATCGCCGAATGTCGCTGTTCGTTCAGCGATCTTTTAAGCGTTTCAAAATGCTCGCCTGCCATTCCGAAAGCTTTTAGCGTCTGTATGCCGCCGACATATTCAAGTATGCCCGAAGCCGCTTCCTGCTGCGATGTCTGTAAGTTCTCGCTCTCATGCCGCATATGTTTCATAGAAATGAACGCAAAGGGTATCGAAAGCGGTATTACCGAGAACACCGCAAGCATCATTCTCACATCAAAAGCCGACAGGAATATTATCGCAAGCAGGAATCTTGTAAGTATCGTTGCTACCTGCGGGAGAAGCTGCTGTGTGAAGTTTTCGATCTCGGAGTAATCACGAAGCAGCACCGTTGACAGGTCTCCCGCATCGCGCTCGCTGTAGAAGCCCATACTCAGCTTGTGGAGATGCTCGCCCATTTCGATACGGGAAGTCTTTGTGGTTCCGATAAAGCCGATACAGAAATCGAGGTAGGATTTTTTACGGACGAAGAAGTATGCGATAAACTGTGCCAGAAGCACACCGGTAAGTATCCATATCCTGTCGGTCGGGAGAGGCGTTCCGGGGCTTGCCACCGGTATCAGCAGAACATAAGCGGCAAGCAGCATTACCGCATAAGGTATCGAGACGACAAAGCTGTCAAACATACACCACGCAAACAGCTTCAGGTATTTCTTCGTCTGTCCGAGCGTCATCGTCCGGAACCATTCTTTAAAGCTGTTCATGCCGTTCTCTCCTTTCCGTCGGATTTGACGGTCCACCTGTCGCGCCGTTCGTTTGCAGCTACCATATCCGCATATTCCGGACAGCTTTCAAGCAGCTCGGAATGTGTGCCGTTTCCGATAAGCCTGCCGTTTTTCATAACGAGTATGCGGTCAGCTTTTTCGACAGTCTTAAGTCTGTGTGCGATTATCAGAACGGTCTTGTCCTTTGCGAGCCGTGCGAAAGCTTCCTGTATCTTCGCTTCGTTCTCCGCGTCGGCATACGCCGTTGCCTCATCGAGCACAACTATAGGCGTGTTACGCAGGAAAACTCTCGCTATCGCAAGACGCTGTTTCTCGCCGCCCGACAGGAACGCGTCTTTTTCTCCAATAACGGTTTTATAACCGTTCGGGAGGTTCATTATAACATCGTCGATACCCGCGTTTCTTGCGGCCTCACGCACCTGCTCGAAGGACGCTTCGATGTTGCCCATTCTGATGTTGTTTTCGGCGGTGTCGTGAAAAACGAAGCTGTCCTGGAACACATAAGAAACGAGATGTGTGAGCTCGTTATACGGTATGTTGCGAATGTCAGTCCCGCCTATCCGCACCGTCCCGCTGCCGGTTTCGCAGAAACGCAGAAGCAGCTGCACAAGCGTTGATTTACCGCCGCCGGAAGGGCCGACTATGCCGGTGATGCTGCCCTGCGGGAGCCTGCACGAAACATCGTTTACAGCAAGTATCCCGTCGCCGTATGAGAACGAAACATTCTCGTATTCTACATCATACTTTGTCGGGACAGCTCCGCTGCCTTCGTTTATCTCTTCGGCACAGAGTATGTTGTCCATGCGGTTCACGCCCTCGATTATCCTGTTCGAGGTAATGACCATCTGCATCATTGTTTCAAGCGGTTCTTTAAGCCCGCCGCCTACAAGCAGAAACAGAAATACCACCGGAAGAAAGTCGGGATAACTTTCCGCATTCATAAGCAGCAGAACGCTTGACGGAAGCAGGAACAGCAGCTGCGCTCCGAAGAACGCGTAATATGCAGCCATTGGGTTCGCGTTGGCTTTCGCGGTCTTTGTGACTGCGCCGACGAAGCCGTCAAGGTCGTTTTCGTAACGCCGGAATGCGCTTAAATTCCGGTTGAATATCTTGATGACGGGCATGCCGTGTATGTACTCAACGATCGTGCCCTGCATCTTCTCCTGTGCGTCGTGCATTTGAGTCTGTAAAGCCGCTTTGTCGGGCTTGTTCAGACACATTCCGAGCAGCATCAGTGAAATGATTATTGGGACAAAAGCGGCAAGTGCGAGCCGCCAGTCCATAAAGAACAGGTAAATGAGCGTGAAAACGGGAGTTGCCACAGCCGCGGAAATATCACAGATATGGTGAGCTATGAATATCTCGATCTGTTCGGTGTCGTCCGACAGTATCTTTTTCAGACCGCCCTGCGTCGATGATGTGAAGAATCCGGACGGCAGTTTTGCCAGCTTTTCCATTAGTTTTATGCGAAGCTCATAGATTATGTCATAGGCGGCTGTGTGCGCAAGCGCCGACGAGAAATACGCGCAGATACCGTATATCAGCGCAGCCCCGAACGTTATCCCCACAAGAAGCCATATCCTGCCTGCGTCTATGTTCTCCGGCGAGTTGTAGGACGAAAACAGCAGCACGATCACGCCGTATATCGTAAAGAACGGCACGAGTCTTGCCGCAGACGACATGACCGAAAGCGCACAAGCTGCGGTGAGCTTTCCTTTCCGCTCTCCTGCAAGCTCCATAAGTCTTGCGAATCCTGTCTTTTTCTTCTGTTCTTTCATATACTCTCCTTGGTAAGCATTCGCTAACCGCGCAGCAAAAAAATTAAATGTCACACTTTCGAAATTTCTTTCTGACGCTGCATCGTGCAGCGTTTTGGGGAAATTTCTAAGGGCATCGTGCCCTTGTGCATTTACGAAATATATGATATACTATAACTCGAAGTTTGTCAACCGTTTCACGAAAAGTGCTACAAAACAACAAAAGTGTGACATCAGAAAGGTGCATAAAAATGAATAAAACATTAAACAGATCACAGAAAGCGTTCATTGACGCTTTGCTCGCGCTGATGAAAGAGAAGGCGTATTCCGATATAACCATCACCGAGCTATCCGAACGTGCGCAATACGATCGCAGAACATATTACAGATATTTTGACAACAAGGACGAGGGGCTTTATCTGTACTGCGCCGCGCTTCTGTCGGATATGGCAGAAATAATGACCGATAAGGGCGAATATACGCCAAAGGCAGGTTTTCTCGCTTTCTTCGAGTTCTGGGAGCAGCATAAGGATCTTCTGGCGATGCTTGAAAAGCAGGGTCTTCTGTACTTCCTCGGTGAGAAGCTCGGCGATCTGCTTTATGATAATGTCGGGCAGACCGTACACGACGACCTGCCCGAAAAGTTTGGTGACAACAGCGCGTTTTCGCAGTATGCTTATTACTTCACGCTCGGCGGACTGTGGACTTCTCTGACGTTATGGATAAAAAGCGGTATGAAACAGACCGCATCCGAGCTTACAGATTACGTTCTTCGCAGCTTTACAGAAATGAACCGCCTTATCGGCTGACAGTCTCAGATCGTCTTTCCTGTATAGTTTTTCGCTGTCTCGCTCTTGTCAGGAACATACCGGTAATCGCAGGAATCCGCGCCGGTAGCGACCGTGTGAGTTCTTATAAGCCTTGTGTGCATCAGCTTAGCGTATGCGTGGTCAAGCCCGCACATATGCGGCATAAGCTCCATATATCCGTATTTCTTAGCATATTCAACGAGCGGGCAGCCCACAAGTGTAAAGCTGAACGACTCGCTGTCATTGTTCGGATCAACGATCATACCCCATGTCTCGCGCCATTCTCCGTGAGCCTGTTTTTCTTTTACAAGAGCGGCGTATTCGCGGTACTTCCTGTACAGCTTCTTTTTGAAGAAAGAAAATAACCGTTTGTGATTAGCGTTCAGGAACACGCCGAGAAATTTATGGTGCCGGTAAAGATCGTCGATTATCTCATCGATCGCGTCGCCGTTCATCCTGCGGTCGGAAGCCTCATAATACGCTATGAAAAGAATGAACATATCAATATTGTCCGCAAGGATGTTCTCTTTGCCGCCTATATCCGGAGCCTTTGCCGCGAGTCCGGGCCGAAGCTCCTTCATACGCTTTATTATCGCTTTCCATTCATTCGGGAAGTGCTTTTTTAAGTAGCGGATGATCGCCTTGTTTACTGTCTTTTCCATATCTGTGACTCCTTCACCCCAGCGCCACGTCAAGTATCATCATTGCAGCAAATCCCGCCGCGAACGATACTGTGCCGATGTTGGAATGCTCACCCGCGGACATCTCGGGGATAAGCTCCTCGACCACGACATAGATCATAGCACCCGCCGCGAAGCTCAGCAGATACGGCATTGCGGGGATTATGAATCCTGCCGCCGCAATAGTCACAAGCGCGGCTATCGGCTCGACAGCGCCGGAGATAACACCCGCTATAAACGCCTTGGGCTTGCTCATTCCCTCGGCCTTGAGGGGCATGGAGATTATCGCGCCCTCGGGGAAATTCTGTATCGCGATACCGAGCGCGAGAGCGAGAGCTCCCGACGCGGACATCCCGCCGCCGTAGAGAAATCCCGCGTACACCACTCCTACCGCCATTCCCTCGGGAATGTTGTGAAGCGTCACCGCGAGCAGCATCATGATGTTTTTCGGTAGTTTAGACTTTAGCCCCTCGGCCTTGTCGCTGTTCATGTGCAGGTGAGGTATCAGCTTATCGAGCAGAAGCAGAAACGCGATACCGAGCAGAAATCCTATCGTTGCCGGCAGAAATGCAAGCCTGCCCATATCGGTCTCGCTCTGTTCTATCGCAGGGATTAGAAGGCTCCACACGCTCGCCGCGGTCATAACGCCCGCAGCAAAGCCTGTGAGTATGCGCTGTACCGATACTCCGAGCTGTTTTTTCATAAGGAACACGCACGCAGCGCCAAGCGATGTTCCGAGGAAAGGGATAAGTACGCCCTGTAATATCTCGTTCATAAATACTCATCTCCGTTCTTTACGTTACGAACAACCCGCATAAAAGCGCGAGTCCCGCCGATAACGCGATAAATACGATTATGTGAATAAGGTGTGTTTTCCAGTTGTAGCCGAACAGGTGCGGACCGACTATACCCTTAACTTCCGGGTAATAGTGCGGGAAGAATCCCGAATGACAAAGCAGGAACAGGTCGAAAAACAGGATGTCGTATAGCTTCAGACCGAGCAGCATTATCAGAAAACGTATGAAGAACCGCAAGAAATCATATCTGCTCGCAATGCCCTCGATACAGCCAATAACTACCGGCGCGATCATCAGAATGAACGCGCAGCCGACAAGGAAAAATCCGAGCACGTGTGCGTGCGGGAAACGTTCGGGGCGCGGCTGAACGGCATCCTGTATCTCTTTCGGTGCCGATGTGAAATATCGTTTGTCCTGTATCAGCGCGATCCCTGACCACAGCAGCAGGAAAAGCCCCGCCATCATAATTACCGCAAGAATTATTGTTATCAGCATTTCTTCACCTTCTATTTAATACAGTTATCCTCTGCTAACTGTATTATAGCACAGTGCGCCCTGCAAGTCAAGTGTTTTTCTTTGAAGAAAGGTCTTGACATTTGAAATGAAACGTGATATTATAAAACAGTTAGCGCTAGCTTACTATTCTTAAATAATGATCATATCAAAAACAACGTGAAGATGTATCTCTCCCATCCTTCGGCGTGGAGAGATACGAATGACAGGCTTTTCTGAAAGTCATCCGAATATAGTGACATATCCTATATGAAAGATAAAAGGTGAGGAAAATGTTTCGTAAGATCAGGCCCTATATGGGCGGGTATATCAGGTACACTTACGCGGCGCTTGTGACGATGTTCGTGGGTCTTATCGCGTCTGCGGTGCCGTTTTTCATTGTTTACCGCATAATAAAGCCGCTTCTTGACGGTGAGACCCTCGACTCGGGATACTACATCACACACATCGCGATTATTTTTGCCTGCGAGTTAGCCTATGCTATCTTGTATGTACTCGGACTGAAATTCTCACACATCACAGCGTACAATACGCTGAAAAACATCCGCATATCACTGCAGAAAAAGCTGGAGCGCCAGCCTCTCGGAACGATACAGGACATGGGTAACGGCAGGATAAAAAAGCTGTTCACGGACGACATAGATCAGGTCGAGCTCCTGCTCGCGCACGCTATCCCCGAGGGCATCTCGAACCTTGCAATGGCGCTTATCGCGATAGTATGTATGTTCTTCGCGGACTGGAAGCTCGCGCTGCTGTCGCTGTGTTCGCTGCCGCTCGGAATGCTCGCAATGGGCATGATGTTCAAAGCCGGAATGGCGCGCATGAACGCATACTATGCGGCATCCGCGAAAATGAACGCGACGGTAATCGAGTATGTCAACGGCATGGAAGTTGTGAAGGTGTTCGGGCGAGACGGCGAATCATACCGGAGATACGAAAAGGACATAAAGGATTACCGCGACTTTACCCTCGCGTGGTACAAGGTCTGCTGGCCGTGGATGGCGCTGTACAGCGCTATACTGCCCTGCGTCGCGCTTGTGATGCTGCCCGTGGGAACGCTGTTTGTGCTGAACGGGGCATCGACGCTCGCTGACCTCGTGCTCGTGTTCTGCCTGTCGCTCTCGATCGGTGTACCTCTTCTGAAAGCGCTCGCATTCGCGGGAAAAATACCGCAGCTCGGCTACAAGATCGACGAGATAGAAAAGGCTATGGACAACGAACCGTTAAAGACCAGTGACAACGCATTCACGGGTGATTCGCATGCCGTAAAATTCGAGAATGTTCGCTTTGCGTACAAAGAAAAAGAAGTCCTGCACAGCGTTTCTCTCGAACTAAAAGAGGGTACTCTCACCGCGCTTGTGGGCGAATCCGGGAGCGGCAAATCCACGCTCGCAAAGCTGCTCGTGCATTACTACGACCTTGACGGCGGACGTATCACTCTCGGCGGTCAGGATATAACCGATATGAGCATCGAGGCTCTGAACGACAACATTTCCTACGTTTCGCAGGAGCAGTTCCTGTTCAATACCACGCTGTACGAAAATATACTGATCGGAAAGCCGGATGCAAGCCGTGAGGAAGTCCTCGCGGCGGCTGAAAAAGCGCAATGCTCGGAGTTTCTCGAACGCTTGCCCGACGGAATCGACACAATGGCGGGCGACGGCGGCAAGCAGCTCTCGGGCGGCGAACGGCAGAGAATTTCACTGGCAAGGGCGATACTCAAAAACGCACCAGTGATCGTGCTTGACGAGGCGACTGCATTCATCGACCCGGAGAACGAGGAGAAGATGAACTCGGCTATCGCGGAGATAATCAAAGGGAAGACCGTGCTTGTCATAGCGCACCGTTTACAAACTATTGTCAATGCAGATAAGATATGCGTCATGAACGACGGAAATATCATCGCCGTCGACACCCACGAAAACCTGCTGCAAAGCTGCGGTGAATACCGGAAACTCTGGAGCTCCAGTGAGGCAAGAGCAAACTGGAGAATCGGAAACGAGGTGAGAGCATGATCGGCATGATAAAGCGCATCCTCGCGGTCACGGGAAAATACAGAGGGAGAATATACGGCGCGATGTTCCTTTCGTTTCTGAAAGGCGTGCTGATGAAGGTACCGATAATTCTCACATATTTCATCGTTACCTCGTTCATCGGCGGCACGCTCACGGAAATGACGGCGCTGTACGGTGCTGTCGCATTGGTGGCGAGCGTGATTTTTCAGGCGCTTTTTCAGTACCTCGCAGACAGGCTGCAGAGCGCGGCGGGATATATGATCTTCGCAGATATGCGAATGAAGCTCGGCGAACACCTCCGCCGTCTGCCTATGGGATATTTCACCGAGGGCAACATCGGAAAGATAAGCTCGGTGCTCTCGACGGATATGGTGTTCATCGAGGAAAACTGTATGTCGGTGCTTGCGGACATGATGAGCTATCTGTTCTCGCAGGCAATAATGATCGTGTTCATGTTCATTTTCGACTGGCGGCTCGGTATCGCGTCGCTTGTTGTCACGGGCGCTATGGTGCTGCTGGGCAGAGGTATGATGAAAAGCGACCTTGTGCATTCCGAAGAGCGTCAGAAAGCTTCGGAAACGCAGACACAGGCGGTGCTGGATTTCACCGAGGGCATCGGGATAATCAAGACCTACAACCTGCTCGGTGACAAGTCGAAGGAGCTCACCGACAGCTTTGAAACGAACTGCCGTGTGAACCTTGATTTCGAGTTTTCACATCACCCGTTCAAGTGCGGAGTGTTTCTTATCTACGGCATCGGCACCGTCGCTGTGCTCTCGCTTTCGGCGTTCCTTTTTGCGACAGGAGCAATGGAGCTTAACTTCTTCCTCGGAATGCTGCTCTGTCTGTTTGACCTGTTTGTCCCCGTAAAATCATTCTATGAGCAGGAATCGCGTCTCACGGTCATGAGCGCATGCATGGACAGGATAGAGGCACTGTTCGCGGAGAAGGAGCTTGGCGACAGCGGTTCACAGGCGCTTTCCGGAAACGGAGCTCCCGAGATACAATACAGAAATGTCACGTTCGCCTACGACAAAAAGGATGTGCTGAAAAACGTCTCGTTCGCTGCGAAAAAAGGTACCATGACAGCGCTTGTGGGACCGTCGGGCGGCGGCAAATCAACGATTGCAAGCATGCTCACAAGGTTCTGGGATGTGAAGGCCGGCGAGATACTTCTGCGGGGTACGGATATACGCAAGATACCGCTGTCGGTGCTTATGGATAACATCAGTATGGTGTTCCAGCGAGTGTATCTGTTCCGCGACACGGTCTATAACAACATCGCACTCGGCAGACCCGACGCGACCCGCGAGGAAGTCATCGAGGCTGCGAAAAAGGCGCGCTGCTATGACTTTATTATGGAGCTTCCCGACGGCTTTGAGACTGTCATCGGCGAGGGCGGTGCGAGCCTTTCGGGCGGTCAGGCACAGCGTCTTTCTATCGCGCGGTGCATACTGAAGGATTCGCCTATCGTCATTCTCGACGAAGCGACTGCGAGCGTTGACGCGGACAACGAAAGCTATATCCAGCAGGCGATCTCCGAGCTGTGCAGGGGTAAAACTCTGCTTGTTATCGCTCACCGACTGAACACGATAGCCGATGCTGACAACATCATGGTGATAAAGGACGGACAGATCGCCGAAAGCGGAGACCATGAAAGTCTCATGCAAAAAGGTGGCATTTATCACGGAATGGTGACGAAACGTTCGGTCGGAACGGGCTGGAAGAACTGAGACTGTAAAAAATAAGCGAAAGCTGATAAAATTAGATATGCGAAATATACAAACCGGTCATAGATTTTAGTGTTTAATGAAAACTTGACATTATCGCTCTTTTGTGATATAATATAGCCAATAAAGGGAATGACGTCCTCCCATGGGAAACCTAAACCGCTTTTTCAGGCTGATGGCATCTGTGTTTTTACGCAGATACTGTCGGCTTTTTCAATTGTCAGGAGACTTTTATGTTACTTTCACTTGCGATCATTTTTCTTGTAGGGTTGTCGGCAGCCGCGATATTCAATGCAATAAAGCTCCCGCGTATCATCGGTATGCTCGCTTCGGGTATCATTATCGGACCATATGTGCTTGACTTGCTTGATCCGTCGATACTCGGAATTTCAAGCGAGCTACGGCGTATCGCACTTATCATCATACTGATAAAAGCGGGGCTTTCGCTGGATCTGTCCGACCTGAAAAAAGTTGGCAGGCCCGCCGCGCTTATGGCGTTCCTTCCAGCTTGCTTCGAGATAGCCGGGTATGTGTGCTTTGCGCCGATGTTCTTCGGACTTACGCTCACTGAAGCAGCGGTAATGGGCGCTGTGCTTGCGGCTGTATCTCCCGCGGTTGTGGTACCAAGAATGGTGAAGATGATCGAAGAAAAACAAGGAACGGACAAAAGCATACCGCAGATGATACTCGCAGGAGCTTCCTGTGACGATATTTTTGTTATCGTTCTGTTCTCGACATTCGTGACAATGGCACAGGGCGGAACAGTCAGCGCACTTGACTTCGCAAATATTCCGATCTCGATACTTCTTGGTGTTCTGCTCGGTATTTCGGTGGGATCGGCTCTGTTTCTGCTGTTTGAGCTCGCATATAAAAAAGGCCGCAAGATCCGGAACACTACAAAAGTGGTCGTGATCCTTGCGTCGGCGTTTCTGCTGATGTCGGTCGAGACTATGCTCACAGGTATTGTGGCGGTATCCGGGCTTCTCGCGGTGACTGCCATGGCTTGTGTGATAAAGATAAAAAGTGACAAGGCCGTTTTGGTGCGCCTCTCAGAGAAATACGGGAAGCTATGGACAGCCGCCGAGGTCTTGCTCTTCGTACTTGTCGGAGCCGCGGTAGATATCCGCTATACACTCTCGGCAGGAATATCTGCTGTGGCCATGATATTCATCGCTCTCGCTTTCCGTGCAGTCGGAGTGTTGATATGCCTTATTGGAACCGAGCTCAACGTGAAAGAACGGCTGTTCTGTGTTATCGCTTATCTTCCGAAAGCCACGGTACAGGCGGCTATCGGCTCAGTGCCTCTTGCGCTCGGGCTGCCTTGCGGGAATGCGATACTGTCGGTAGCTGTGCTTGCAATAATCATAACCGCCCCGCTCGGCGCGATAGGTATAGACTCGTCCTGCAAAAGACTGCTGAAATCGGATATATAGTTATTGCAAAACAATGGCGAAAAGCAGAAGATAGCCTGTGCCTCTGTCTCCGCGCTGCTGCCGGAAATAATGATACTTGACGAACCGTCGTCTAACCTTGACTGGAAAGCAATATCGGAGCTGAAAAACATCATCTCGCTCTGGAAGTCGCAGGGCAGGACCGTTATCATCTCCGAGCACAGACTGTGGTATCTTGCTGGACTTGTTGACTGCGTACTGTTCATGCGAAACGGTATTATCGTGCATGAGTGGAACAGCCGTGAGTTTGCGGGTCTTGACACCGACGAGCTGAAAAGACTCGGATTGCGCCCGACCAAGCTTGAGGAGCGGTACATCAGAGAATTCGGCGAGGGCATATTCGGGAGCAGTACGGAACAAATGCGCTCATATCAAGGCAAAGACGGCGATATCCGGATACGGGATATGTACTTTTCATACGAAAAACGCAGAAAAAAAGAGCTTGCCGCAGACCCGGACAAATGCACATTACGGATACCGGAGCTTGACATTAAGCGCGGCTCCGTCACCGCACTTACCGGAAAGAACGGCGCGAGAAAATCCACATTCCTGCGCTGCCTCTGCGGTCTCGAAAAAAGCTGCACAGTTAAGCTCGATATCGGCGGAAGTGTGTATTCCGGAAGAAAACTCCTGAAGATCTGCTATATGGTCATGCAGAACGTCGATCATCAGCTCTTCACCGACAGCGTGACCGCCGAGGTGTGCCTGTCGATGAAAGATGAAGACACGGCGAAATGTGACGGGATACTTGAAAGTCTCGGTCTGCTCGCATTCAGTGACAAGCACCCTATGGCGCTTTCCGGCGGACAGAAACAGCGTGTCGCGATAGCATCGGCACTTGCCGCGGACGCGGAGCTGCTGTTGTTCGATGAGCCTACCTCCGGCCTTGATTACGCGCACATGACCTCGGTTGCAAAGCTGCTGAAACAGCTCTCCTCACAAGGCAGAACGGTCATGTTTCGACCCATGATCCGGAGCTTATCGCGCTGTGCTGTGACTATGTGCTTTGTCTCGAACACGGCAGAGTGAAATATTTCGGTGAAGTGTGTTGAAACTCTGAAAAATGTTACAACGAATTGAGAATGGCGAAAAGAAATAATATAAAAAAACAAATAAGTATTGAAATATTCTGAGATCTGTGTTATATATATGGACGGTGGAATGCCGTTCGTAGAGCCGAAACAGAGCCTCTGAACGGCGGCAACATTTTGGCAACATTATCTTCGGATAGTCTGAGATAAACGGATAATATAAAGAATGTATATACCACAGCTCATATTTTCTAAACATATTTATTAAAGCTTAGAGTCCCGGGAGCGAGTGGGAATAAGCACATATGAGAAAATAATGGCTTAACCAAGCCGTTTATGGCACTTCAACCCCTTCCGTGATACTATTTTGATACTAAAAAATGAGATCAGGATAAAAAAATCAAGTCCCCCGAACCCGCTTTATCACGGGAACGGGGGACAAATGCTCTGATAACAAACTGATAACAGGGTGATAGCGATAGTATCACGGCTTTTTATGAGTTAAAGCCGTTAACTGTGGTGTTGATCTGACTTATGATACTGAAAAGCTCGTCCTGTTCGTCACTTACGCTTTCGAGCCTTTTAAGTTCAGCAAGGACATCGGCAAGCTGATCGCGGAGCGCTTTATATGTCCTCGGATTGCCTTTGACCACAATATCACGCTGCAACAGCCTACTTATTATATAGTCCTGCTTGGTGTAGCTCGATAGCTTGACAAATTTGGTTAACTGTTCATTCTCCTCGGGGGACATTCTGAATGCTACCACCTTGTTCCGCCAACGGTTTTTCTCGTCCTTTACCTTCTTCGACATTCTTATCATTCCTTTCTAAAGCGAGCTTTTCTGCCATTTCTTTCTGTTTGGCCGGGAACATATGGGCATAATACAGGGTCATGTCAATGCTTTCGTGTCCCATTCGCTCGGCAATAGCAACGGGAGTGAAGCCGAGTTCGATCAAAAGAGAAACGTGGCTGTGAAGAATATCGTGTACCCGTATCCTTTTGATGCCCTTTTCCTTACTGCCCCGATCAATCTCGTGGTGAAGATAAGACTTGGTGAAAAGGAACAGACGGTCATCTTTCTTCAACCCATACAAGGAATTGATGTATTCCTGCATTTCTTCCGAAAGAAAATCCGGCATAGTAATGACACGCTTGCTTTTAGGAGTTTTGGGGTCGGTAATTACATCTCTCCCGTCGAGTTTTTGATAAGACTTAGTTATCGAGACCGTTGATGCCTCAAAATCGAAGTCCGACTTTGTAAGCGCAAGCAACTCACCGAGCCTTATGCCACACCAATACAGCATTTCAAAAGCGTAAAATGATATGGGCTTATTGTTCTTCACGCGGCTGTATCGTCTTTACGCCGAAAATAAAGTAGATGATATGCGCGACCCACACGACCGCAAGAATGATACACGGGATCCATACTCCCTTGACCGCCATAAGAAAGAAGCCAATACCCATAAGCACCGTCACTGTCGTGATGATGCTTATTTTTGTACGAAGTAGCATTCCGCGCTTTTCGACAAACGACTGCAAGTGTTTTTTATAAAGGGCCGTGCCGAGAAACCACGTGTGCAGCTTCTCGGAACTCTGCGAAAAGCAGAATGCCGTTGCGAGATAGAACGGCACCGTCGGCAGTATCGGCAGGAAGACTCCCACCGTTCCGAGTCCGAGGCAGATGCACCCGATAATCAGAAATATCATTCGTTTTAGTTTCATTGTCGATTCTCCTTTACAGTTGTCTTAGGCTAACTCGCGGGTGTGATGCCCCGCGGAGTAGCTTAGTGGTACCTCTAAAAACCGCTTTGAAAAGAGAAAACGAGATAAAAGTGTCGAGAGCAAGGAAAGGCTCCGAAAGCGTGCTGGCGCACGATGAGGAGACTTGACGCTCACTGTAGGATACAGTGACTTGCAGCCCAAAACGCGCATGGATGCGCGAATCAAGGCTGCAAAGATCTATACGGCGCAAGTAGCTCTTTTTCTCTCAAATGGGTTTTTAGAAGTTCCCTTAAATTACATATCTATTATTTCATCCGCGATGCGCATTGTCGAACGCCTGTGGGATACCAGCGCCACAGTCTTTCCCGTTGCTTCCTCGCGCAGAGCCTTTAGTATCACGGCTTCGTTGAGGCTGTCGAGATTGCTTGTGGGTTCA
>JAFPUE010000094.1 GCA_017395555.1 Ruminiclostridium sp.
CCCCGAGCTGTACGCACGAGACGGGGTCCGCAGCGGCGCGTTCGCCGCCTGTGTATGCAAGACGCAGGAAAAGCAAGGTGAAAATATCGCACTCGGAGCAGTACACAGTCCCGTTTTCGGGACAAGTCTGCGAAAGGAGGGCGATATGGTGAGTATTCTATACGCATTGATCGAACTGATCGGTGAGATAATGCCAATCTTACTTACTAACGCTTCTCAAATCGGAGCGTTGTTAGTTCTTTTTCGCGATTGGATTAATTCTGAACGCAAATAAAAAGAGAACTAACCACCGTGCTTTCGCCAGTGCCGGTGGTTAGTCTCTAATCATCATAACTGCTCCGAGAGCAAATCACATTGCCCTCTTGCTAATGCCATTATAACACAGTTTACCGCCGTTGTCAAGTGTATTCTTGGCAGCGGTGCTTTTTTATACTTGGCAGCGGTGCTTTTTTTTATACTTGGCAGCGGTGCTTTTTGTTTTATCAGCAAAATCCATTCTTTCTCAACTACCCGAGTATGTCGATGACTTTCACGACAGCTTCCGCTTTCGTTGCGGGTTTCAGCAGATATCCCTGCGGTTTCATCTCGGTTATTATTTTCTTCACGATCTCTTTTTCCGAAACGGCAGTCAGTATCACAACGGGTATATCGCAGAACTTCGGGAACGCCCTTATCTGCGCAAGGATATTCGGGTCACTTCTTTCGGACATGAAATAATCGAGGAAGATCAGATCGACTTTGTACTTCTCAAGACACTTCATGACCTGCTCCCCGGAGCTTACCAGTGTCACCTCGTAGAATTCCCGCAGAAAACTACCCAGCTGCAGGAGCTGCTTCATATCAATGTCTGCTATAAGGATATGCTTTCTGGCAAATTCCTCGGGAGGGTAGAGGTTGTCAAATTCCACGAATTGTGACATCTCGTTTTCCTTCTGCAGATCGCCGTGTATTTCTTCCAGCTTGTCATACAGCGCCGTCACCATGAACGGACGTTTGAGGAAAAACACCTTCGGCAGCCCGGTATTCATCGTGAACGTATAGATATCCTCGTCATTCCCGATAACGATCACAGTCAGCCTGCCGAGCTTCATATACTCATTCAGGATGTTGTAGATCCGTACCTCCTCCGGAGTTTCGTCGTCCATGCAGATGATCTCGGCACGCGGCCTTTCCGCAAGCGAGGACTGGAACAGCCTGCTCCGTATCGGGGGACACATGAACGTTTTACAGGCGGTATCACGTTCAATACTTTTCGCGGTCTCGGTAACGAGCTTATGATTCTTCCCCGCGAGCATTACATTCATTATCATAATGCACCGCCTTTTCTGCTTGTTTAGCTGTTCTCCGGATCATAATTATATGCGCGGCCCTATATATCGCCGCAATATCCGGTTATTATAATAACTGTTGGTCTCGTCACGATTCAGATTCGTCCGCGAAACGGACACCGACGCAGGAAGCGTTGAGTTCGTTGTCAAAACTTATCAGTTATTTTATCGTGTTTTTGAGTGCGCTGCGGGCTTTCTTGACGTCGATGATGTCGTTGGAGAGAAGTTCCTCGATCTTGGTGAGCATATTGTCAACGTACTTGTTGGTCATGTCGCGCAGCTCCTTTGTCTGCTCCTGAGCGGCGGCATTGATCTCGTTCGCCTTCGCGGTAGCCTGACGGACTATCTCCTGCTGTGCAACCATTGCAGCTGCGCGCTGCTCGGCTTTCGCGACGATCGCGGCTGCCTCGTTCTTCGCGTCGTTGAGGATAGTCTTGCGGTCATTCACAAGATCGTGCGCCTGCTTTATCTCCCGCGGCATATTAAGGCGTATCTCGTCAATAAGCTCGCGCATCTTGTCCACGTCGATCAGCGACTTCTTGCTCGAAAACGGCATATTCACCGCTTTGTCCAGCATATCGTCCATCATTTCGAGAATTTCGTCAATACTCATTTCTGTTGTCCTCCTGTTTTGTCTGAAATATAAAGTCTTTTTATAATGTCATTTTTTATTGATTCCGGCACGAACGGGGAGATGTCGCCGCCGAAAGTCGCTATCTGCTTGACCATGCTCGATGAGAGGTAAGTGTTCTCATTGTCCGCGCATAAGAACACCGTCTCGGCTCTCGGGCAGAGGTGCTTGTTGACGTGAGCCATCTGGAACTCCGTCTCAAAATCGGACATTGCCCGCAGTCCCTTAACGATGACATCGCAGTCATGCTCCTTGAAGTAATCCACGATAAGTCCGCTGCAGCTGTCTATCTGCACATTCGGGATATCGTAGCACACGCGTCTGAGCAGATCGGCGCGTTCTTCCGCAGAAAAGCTCGACTGCTTGTTCGGGTTCACGGATATCAGCACGATCAGCCTGTCGAACATTGCCGACGCGCGCTTGATTATCTCATAGTGGCCGTTGGTCACGGGGTCAAAGCTCCCGGGGTAAATCGCTTTTTTCATTCGGTCTCCGTTTCCTCGCTCTCCTTCCGCTTGTAAACGGTGAGCGCGATCTTTCCGTATTTGTACCTTCCCGAGACCGCGAAGCCGTTCTCCTCCTCCGGAAGACGACACTCGGCTTCGTGCTCGCAGACTATTATCCCGTTCCCGCTCATTATTTCCGTGAGCGCCGGCAGTGACCGCTTTATCAGATCCTTGCCGTAGGGCGGGTCAAGAAAGGCTATATCTATCTTTTCCCGAGCCGTGCGCAAAAATGCGGAGTTCGGCATATTTATTACCTGCGCCTGATCTTCGAGCTTCGTATGCGCGAGATTTTCCTTTATCACCGCTATCGACTCGCGGCTGCTGTCAACAAAGTACGCCTTTTTCGCCCCTCTGCTCAGCGCCTCGATGCCGAGCTGTCCCGAGCCGGCGAACAGATCGAGCACGACGGTGTCCTCGTCGATATCGAACTGCACTATACTGAACATAGCTTCCTTTACCGCGTCGGCGGTAGGGCGTATGACCTCGGTGCCTTCGAGGGACTTCAGCTTCATTCCGCGGGCTTTGCCCGTTATAACTCTCATAGCTTATCCTTTCATACGGTTGCTTTATTTGTTTTCGGCATATCTTTATCAGAAAGTATTCTGGATATATAAATACAGGTCTTCGGCGGTATCGCGGTTTATCTTCGCCGCTTCCATGAGCTGTTCGACAGACGCGGCTTTTATGCCCTGCTTGGTCTTGAACTCTTTGAGAAGCGCGAGCGCCTTCTTCTCGCCGATGCCCTTTATCCTTGTGAGCTCCAGCTCGTACTGCGTCATCTTGTGCCTTTTTCGCTGGTAGTTTATCGAGAAGCGGTGTACCTCGTCCTGTATCTCGGTCAGCAGCTTAAACAGGTTTTTGTTCGCGTTGACCTGTATCTCTCCGCCGTCCGCCGCCACGGCACGGGTGCGGTGCTTGTCGTCCTTCACGAGTCCGAAAAGCGGCACGTCGATGTTCATATCGTCAAAGACCTCGCGCACAGCCGCAACGTGACCCTTGCCGCCGTCGAGCAGTATCAGATCGGGAAGCTCCGAAAAGCTCTCGTCGCCCTCGATGTAGTGCGTGAACCTTCGCCGCAGGACCTCCTGCATACAGGCGTAGTCGTCTATCCCGGCAACGTCCTTTATATTGAATTTGCGGTAGCCCGCCTTGTGCGGTCTGCCGTTTTTATATGTTATCATTCCCGCCACGCGCGTCTGTTCGCCCATGTTCGAGATGTCGTAGCTCTCTATCAGCACGGGTATCTTTTTCAGCCCGAGCAGCTTCTGCAAGTCCTGCAAAGCGGTGATCTCACGGCTCGTCCTGCCTACCCGCAGAGCGAGGTATTCGTCCGCGTTGCTCTTTGCAAGCGTGGTGAGCACGAGATTTTCTCCGCGCTTCGGGACGGTTATCTCCACCTTGTGACCGGCTATCCCGCGGAAGTATTCTCCGAGCAGGGCATTGTCCTCGGTGTCCCCGTCGAGCAGTATCAGCCCCGGTATCTCTCTGCCGTTCTCATAATAGCGCATCATGAACTCGCCGCGCATGAATTCCGTCTCGCCTTCGTCGCCGATGAAATAGTTCTCCTTGTCGATGAGCTGACCGCCGCGGTATTTCACAACGGCTGCCGCGGTAAGACCGGAGTTGTGGGACAGAGCGAAAACATCGCAGGTTATGTCGCGTCCCGGGCGTATCGACTGCACGTTTGCGGCGCGTTCTATCGCGGCTATCCTGTCGCGCAGCTTCGCCGCCTTCTCAAATTCGAGATTTTCCGCCGCCTCGTTCATTTCCGCGGTCAGGCGCTCCACGCTCTCCCGGCTGCCGTTTCTGATGTAATCCACAGCCTGCGCGATGATCGCACCGTATTCCTCCGCGGAGATACCGCCCTTGCAGACGCCCATGCAGCGCTTTATGTGGTAGTTGAGGCAGGGGCGTTCCTTGCCGATATCGCGCGGAAAGACCTTATTGCAGGTGGGGAGCATGAAGATACGGTTACATTCCTCGCAGGTCTGCGTGACCGTCCACGAGCTCATATACGGCCCGATGTATGTGGAAGCGGGATCGTCGTTGCGGAACGAGTGCATTATGCGAGGGTAATCGCCGCCGGTGACCCGGAAGTAGCTGTACCCCTTGTCGTCCTTCAGCAGAATGTTGTATTTCGGTGTGTGCAGCTTGATAAGGCTGGCTTCGAGCACGAGCGCGTCGAGCTCGGTATCGCACACGATGAAATCGAAGTCGTATATCACGGACACGAGCTTGTAGGTCTTGGCGTTATGCGCTTCTACGGCGTGAAAATACGATGTAACGCGGTTTTTGAGCAGCTTTGCCTTGCCGATATAGATGATCTTCCCGGACTTGTCCTTCATCTGATATACGCCCGGACGCATAGGCAGCCTGTTCGATTTTTCGCGCAGATATTCAAGTCTTTCAAACAAACAACCCACCGCTTTCGGCATTCAACGTTACAATTATATACATAATAGCACATTTCCGGAGAAATGTCAAATGTAATTGATAATTGTTGAGTGCCGGTGCCGGCATTTCCGAATCGTGAGGAGATCAAAATACTTGAATTTCCTGTCGGGATATGATATAATATATCTGTAACCTGTGTTTGTCGAACGGTTCAGATGTTTACTCTGAACAGCGAGGCAGAAAACGCGCCCCGAGCTGTACGCACGAGACGGGGTCCGCAGCGGCGCGTTCGCCGCCTGTGTATGCAAGACGCAGGAAAAGCAAGGTGAAAATATCGCACTCGGAGCAGTACACATTCCCGTTATCGGGACAAGTCTGCGAAAGGAGGGCGATATGAAGTGGAGATATTGAGCGTACTGCGTGAGCTTCTTGGCGAAGCGGTACATATCATAACTCTCAATGCTTCAACGCTTGGAGCATTGTTATCGATTTTTATTGACCGGTTTAAAAGCCGTGAAAAATAAAAAAGAGATAACCACCATGCTTTCGACGGTCTGGTGGTTATTCTTCTTTAAATAATCATCTGCTCCGAGAGCAAATTCCCTTGCCCTCCTGCTAATGCCATTATAACACAGTTTACCGCCGCTGTCAAGTACTTGATACTTGGCAGCGGTGCTTTTTTAATACTGTTAATACGGCAATTATAAAAAAAGTGCTTGCAAAATGTGACGAAATGTAGTATAATATGATTGGTATATTATTTTTTGGCGGCAAGTGCCGCCGCATTGGAAGGTTATCTATGGCATTCGGTCTTTACAATTACAGAAAAACGGGCAGCGGTGTACAAAAGGGCGGTCCGAAAAAGAAAGCGTTTTTCCTGTTCTGGGAGATATTCGGCGAGAAATTCTGGAAGTTCTTCCAGATAAATCTGATATATGTGCTGTTCTGCATACCGGTGGTCACGTTCGGCCCCGCAACCGCGGCAATGACACAGCTTATGCGCAAGTTCGTGATAGGTGAGCCTATCTTCATTTTCCACGAGTTCTTTGAAGCATTCAAGAAGAATTTCAAGCAGGCGGTCATCATCGGCATTATCGACATCGGGCTGATATTCATTTTCGTGTACAACCTCAACTTCTATTCAATGGCACTGATGAATACTTCCGAGCTGCAGACAAAGATCATTCTCGCGCTTTCCGTCGCAATGGGATTTTTCGTGATAATGATGCACTTTTACATCTACCCGCAGATAGTAGCGCTGAACCTGAAGCTCCCGCAGATAATCAAAAACTCGTTCATACTCATGGTTGTCGGCTTCAAGAGGAGCTTCGCGGCATTCTTCGCATGGTTCGCCGTTATCGTGCTGATGATGCTCGGATTCCCGTACACTATGCTGCTTCTTCCGCTGATACCGTTCGCGTGGCTCAACTTTATCGCCACGTTCTGCGCGTATCCGGTGATACAGAAATATATAATAGACCCGTTCTACGAGTCAAAGGGTGAGAAAAACCCGGAATACTCCCGCTACGAAACGGAGGAGGAAGCCGTATTCGAGGACAGGGGAGGATTTGAGGAGCCCACAGAGATACCGAAGGAGAACGTTAAGGCGCGTTCTCACGGAGGCTCCGTAAAGGTGAAGACAAAAGGAAAGGTAATAAAGTAAGCCACGGCGGAAAACGCCGCAAAACCACAGAGCGCCGCTGTCTCCGATTTGCTTCGCAGGGCGCGTATGAACGATAAACAGGAGAATTGTCATGAGAGCAGATTTGCATTGTCACACCACATTATCGAACGGTTCGCTCGGTATCGAGGAGGTCATCGCGCAGGCAAAGCGCAATAACATCGACGTGCTTTCGATAACCGATCACGACAGCCTCGCGTCCACGGCGAGAGCCGTTATTCTCGGGCAGAGATACGGTATCAGAGTGCTGCCGGCAGTCGAGATCTCCGCAGTTGACGGCACAAGAGGCAGAAAGGTGCATATACTCTGCTATATGCCGCATAAGCCGGACAGGCTTGAGGGTCTGTGTCTGCGCACGACGGAGGCAAGAAAGCGCAGGGGCAAGGAAATGGCTCTCAAGGTCATAGAGCAGTACCCGATCGCGTTCGAGAACATACTGCGCTATGCGGCGGGCGGCAAGACGATATACAAGTGCCATATAATGCACGCGCTCATGGATTACGGATACACGACTGACCTGTACGGCGATGTGTACAACAAGCTGTTCAATGCGGAAACGGGACTTTGTGCGGAGGAAGTGCGCAAGGAGACGGAGCACAATCCGGACGTTCGTTTTGCGCTGGAGCTGATACGCTCGGCGGGAGGAACGGCTGTAATAGCACACCCGAAGGTATATAACAGCTTCGAGCTTATCGAGGAGCTTGCGGCGCAGGGCAAGATAGACGGCATCGAGGTCTATCACGAGAGCGCGGACGAGACGGAGGAGGAGCAGCTTCTCGATCTCTGTCAGCAGTACGGACTTCTGCCGACGGGCGGCTCGGACTTCCACGGATTTTACAATCACTATGCGATCTCGCTCGGCTATAAGTTCACACCGGAGCAGTCGGTTCGCGCGATCATAACCCGCGGCGAACACTTGAACGTATAACGCGACTGTTTAATTTAGCAACGGAGTTATCGCCAACCCCACTGCGTTTCAGTCGGATGAAGCCCATAGCAGAAAACTCTGAAATACAGCATTTATTTAGGGGGTCAAGCCACCTTTTTTAAAGGGGGCTTGCGGGGTCACAGGGGCAGCGCCCCTTCTCTCTAATCTCTCTTAAAGTCTCTCTTTTAAAAACGCGTCTTTGGATCCAAGGCGAAGCCTTGGTCGATGTCCGTCGCTGACCGCTTTACATACGCGCATCGTGCGCGTTTTTGGCGGTCACGCTCGCAGCTTCCTGCTGCGGGGCGACGCTCCGGCGGGGTTTGGGGCAGAGCCCCATCAGCCGAAGGCAGCAGGTATAGAAGAGACTTACAATTGGCGCTCCAACATACGAAAGCATTTTGCGATTAAAATAAAAATAAACAAAACGGAGAAAGTTATGGACATCAAAGAAGAAGCACTCAGAAAGCACTACGAATGGCAGGGAAAGATCGAGGTCATTTCCCGCGCCCCGATAAACACGCGCGAGGACTTGTCGCTGGCGTACACACCGGGTGTTGCGCAGGCTTGCCTTGAAATCCAGAAGGACCCGTCCCTCTCGTACAGCCTGACGCGCAGAAAGAACCTTGTCGCGGTTATCACCGACGGCACTGCTGTGCTCGGTCTCGGCGATATCGGCGGACTTGCGGGAATGCCGGTAATGGAAGGCAAATGTTGTCTCTTTAAGGAGTTCGCGGGCGTTGACGCGTTCCCGCTCTGCATAAAGAGCAAGGACGTTGACGAGATCGTTCATACGATCGAGCTTCTGTCCGACAGCTTCGGCGGCATAAACCTTGAAGACATCGCGGCTCCGCGTTGCTTTGAGATCGAAAGAAAGCTGAAGGAGCGGCTTGATATCCCCGTATTCCACGACGATCAGCACGGAACCGCTGTCGTAGTGGGAGCTGCGCTGATAAACGCGGCGAAATGCGCGGGGAAGAAGCGCGCGGATATGACAGTCGTTATCAACGGCGCGGGCGCGGCGGGTATCGCGATAGGCACGTTCCTGCTCAGTCTCGGCATCGGCGATCTTATAATGGTTGACCTCTGCGGTATCATCAACCGCGACGAAACTTACGAGAACCCGGCGCATAATGATATAAAGAACAGATCCAACAAGCATTGCCGCAAGGGAACGCTTGCCGACGCTATGAAGGGCGCGGACGCGTTCATCGGCGTATCCCGTCCGAACCTCGTTTCGGAGGAAATGGTAAAGAGCATGGCGGAGAAGCCGATAGTGTTCGCAATGGCGAATCCGACACCGGAGATAATGCCGGACAAGGCAAAGGAAGCGGGCGCGTTCATTGTCGGAACAGGCAGGAGCGACTTCCCGAACCAGATCAACAACGTGCTCGTGTTCCCGGGACTTTTCAAGGGCGCGCTTTCCGTGCAGGCAAAGAGCATAACCGAGGAAATGAAGCGTGCTGCGGCTTACGCGATAGCTTCTATAATCCCGGACAGCGAGATAAATCCCGAAAATATCATCGCCAGCCCGCTTGACAAGCGCGTTGCGGACACCGTGGCGCGGGCAGTTGCGGACGCATACAGAGAATAATTGTACACATAAAGGAGATATATGAAAATAGTTTCGGTGGATTTCGGCGACAGCCACACGGGAATTGCCGCGTGCGACAAGCTCGAAATGATCGCAACGCCCGTCTGCATAATAGACGAGAAGCGTTTCGAGGTCTGCGCGGATAAGGTTGCGGACAAGATAAAGGAGCTCGGTGCGGAGCTCGCGGTAGTCGGCAACCCGATAAATATGAACGGCACGCGAGGACCGCGCAGCGAGAAGTGCTGCGAGTTCGCGGAGCTGCTGCGGGCGCGTCTCGATATCCCCGTTGAAATGTGGGACGAGAGAAGCTCAACGGTCACGGCGCACGAGATAATGAACGAGCTGAACAAGCGCGGCAAAAAGCGTAAGGCGGTCATAGACTCGGCAGCCGCAGCGATAATACTCGAAAGCTATCTCGCGTACAGGAGAAACCGGAATGTATAAAAAAAAGTACGATCCCGAAGAATCGAAAAAGCGGCTGAGGCGCACAATGATACGCAACTGGATAATCATGTTCGCATCGCTCGCGCTCATTATCATCTGCTATTATTTTGTAAAGTGATACATCTGAAAGAAAAGAAAAGGGCAATAAATATCCGAAAGGAAAATGTATAATGTATATCTACAATTCAGCAACAAGAACAAGAGAGGAGTTTGTGCCGTACACCGAGGGAAAGGTGAAAATGTACACCTGCGGACCCACGGTGTATCATTATGCGCACATCGG
>JAFPUE010000095.1 GCA_017395555.1 Ruminiclostridium sp.
AGCTGTCCAAGCGTAGCCCTCGTACTCGTCGAGACGGTAGAACCTGCCGACATCTTCGGGATAACCTACCGCCTTGAAAACGCCCATGTTCTTGCCGCAGGAAAAGACGTATGCGCCGTCAAACTGCGTGTTTATGCGGATAACACATTCCACCACATATTCTTTTTCGTCAAGCTGGGAAGCCGCAAGCTTTGTGGGGCGCGGGTCAACAAAATATCTCCATAAAAGAGGCTCGTTTTTGATCTCGGGCGTGTGCTGTATCGGTATGCGGCTTAGGTTTATGATATCGAAATGGCGGTCAAGGAATTCCTCCGTCCTGACCCTTGCGTCGGTGTTGTCGTAGAACACATGAAAAGCGTAGTGATCCTTGTATTCGGGATAGATCCCATAGCCTGCAAATCCGCCTCCCAAGCCGTTTGAGCGATCGTGCATATATGAAATGGACTTGACTATGCTCTCGCCGCTGACACGTCTGCCGTCACGGTTTATGAAGCCTGTGATCGCACAGCCGGCGGGGATCCGCACTTCTCCTTCTTTTAAGCTCATGTTTATTCCTCCATTTGAAGCATTCGCTGAAATATGAAGCCTTACAAATTGCATTCAATGTGCCGATTATAACATTTGAGCATACAAAAGTCAATTAAAATGCAGGATAAAAATTCAAAACTTGCAGATTTATTGAAATTGCAGAAAAAGAGACTTGCAAAAAACGATATATACAGCACATCGCACAACGCCCTATAATAATATATATAATGGTATATCTAATGTGCTTGAGCACATTGCGCAGAGACCGCAGTCCGAATATTTTCTGCAAGAACGTATTGACAAAACGTGCAAATTGTAATATAATATTCATATCGGCAACGGCGCTGACGGGTATTCCTGTCTGCGCCTTTTTTACTTGCGAACTCTTCTTTATATATGTTGGCTGAAAAGGAAAGGCGCGGTGCAGCTTTGTACCGTGTCTTTTCTGACCTGCATAATGTGCCGGAGCACAAATATTACAATATAAAATGTGCCGATGCACACAGCAAAAATCAAATTTTACAAATAGGATTTTGTGCTTTATACCGTGTTTTGTAAAAAATGTTGAAGTTGATTTCACATTGTGAGAAAGTATTGACATAGCAGGGTCAAAATGCTATAATGAATTTAAAGCTACGGACAACGGCGTCGGTATTCCCGATGTGCCGCTGTCCTTTTTTCGTTTTGAAACGGGGTGAGGAAATGGCTGTTACACTTATGATGCTCTGCGGCAGCACCGAGGAGAAATACTCGATGAAGCTCGTAGCGGGCAAGGCGGGAATGGATAACATCGTCCGCTGGGTGCATATCGTTGAGGACAGCGGAGCACAGCCTTTTCTTCGCGGCGGTGAGCTTGCGGTGACCACCGGTGTCGGACATACCGGCACAGAGTGGCTGACGGGGTTTGTTTCGGCGCTCAAAAACGGCGGCGCAGTCGGCGCGGTGATACTTGTCGGCGGCGCGATACCCGCAATACCCAAAGAAGTCATCAGATACTGCGAGCACAACGCGTTCCCGCTTTTTGAGATCACGGACAGCACGAAGATACTCGATATGACATACGAGCTCTGCCGCAGGATAACGGGCATGGAGAAGCACGACAACGCGCTTAACGACGCACTCCGCGCTGTTATTGCAGACCCTTCTTCCCTGCGCTCGCACACAAAGCTGCTGACACGTTCGGAGCTCTCGGACGAAAGCGCGTATTCCGCAGTTGCGGCGTGCCTGATCTCCGAGACGGGTGAGGCGGTACACGCGGGGACGCTTGCGGAAAACGCCGATGTACGCAGAACGATCAAGAATATGCAGCATCGCTCGGCTGTCATCACGCATAACGGCATACTTGCCGCTGTCTGTCAGAGCAGCGGCGAAAGCGAGCTGAAAGCGCTGTGCGAATGTCTGAAAGGCGCAGCGGGACCGAAATGCAGGATATTCATAGGCGTTTCGGAGAAGGTCCACGGGCTTGCGGGGATCTCCACGGCGTATGAGCAGGCGGAGGCTGCAATGGTCTCGTCGGTGCTGTCGGGGATAAACTGCTCGCTTTACCGGAACATCGGCATTTTGCAGCTGATACTCGGCGTGAAGGACAAGAGCATACTGCGCAGCTATGTCCGCGAGCAGCTCGGAAAGCTGCACGATCACGACAGCGAGCATGGCACCGATCTGACGCATATTCTTCGCGTATATCTCGAAAACAATTGCAGCGTGAATGAGGCTGCCGCGATCGAGAAGGTACACCGCAACACCGTAAACAGCAAGGTTCGCGCGGTCAAGGAGCTGTTCGGTCACGAGCTTGACGATGTGACCAAGAGCAGGCTTGTTATCGCGTTTCTGATAAACGATGTCCTGCGTGTTTACGACGAAAAACTTGATACATTAAAGGGAGCATGAAACGCGGGCTGCGGTCATGCTCCTCGTTTTTTACTATATTTCTATCGAAATATAGTAAGAATTAATAATGAATAATAAAGTAAGTCTGCTTCATTATTGACAAACCTGCTCTGCTATGCTAAAATAACAGTAAGCAAAGACGCTGTTTTACGGCGTCTTTCTGTTTTTTGCGGGGTGATATTATGAAAGCGGCAAACAGGGTACTGTCGGGAATACCCGAAATGGACACGGCACTCGACTGGATACGGCTCGGGGACAACGTCGTGTGGAGAATATCAGAGCTCTCGGAGTTCCGTACTTTTGTAATGCCTTTTATAAAACAGGCTGCGATAGACAAACGCAACATCGTCTATTTCCGCTATGCGGACACCGAGCCGCTGAACGGGTACTTTACCGAAATAAAACGCGTTCTGATCCCGCTTTCGCACCGGTTCGAGACGTTCGCGGCGGATATCCATTCCGTTATCGAGCAGGAGGGCAGAGAGACCTTCTATGTTTTCGACTGCCTTTCGGAGCTACAGACCGCGTGGGCAACTGACCTTATGATGGGCAACTTTTTCAAGGTCATTGCGCCGTTCCTGTCCTCGCTCGACTGCGTTTCCTATTTCCCGATAAAACGCGGAAAACATTCGCTCGGCTCTGTCAACAAAATACTCGATACGACGCAGGTATTCCTCGATGTTTATTCCGACAAGCGGAATTTCTATATACGCCCCGAAAAAGTGCGCGACAGAAGCACCGACACCATGTTCCTGCCGCACACCTACGAGCCCGCGACAGGCGCGTACCGCCCCATTCTCGACGGCGTTAAATCCAGCAGATTCTACTACACCATGGGCAACACGCAGCGCGCTTCCGATGAGCGCTACATCGACTCGTGGGACAGGTTTTTCACCCACGTCAAGCGCAAGCGCCGCAACAGCGAGGACGTGAATGCCGAGTGCGCGAGAATGTGCGATATCATCATGACCCGCGATGCCAAAATGCGTATGCTCGTGAAAAAGCACTTCGCGCCGGAGGATTATTTCGCGGTGCGTGACCACATGATCGGCACGGGCATGATCGGCGGAAAGGCGTGCGGTATGCTTCTCGCGCGGGCAATAATACGCAACTGCGAGCCCGATATAAACGAAGTCCTCGAACCGCACGACTCGTTCTACGTCGGCTCGGACGTTTACTACACCTACATCGTTGACAACGGCTTCTGGGAGCTTCGCATTAAGCAGCGCAGCGACGAGGGATATTTCGCGCTGGCGGGTGAGCTCGCGGGCAGGCTGATGAACGGCGTGTTCTCGGAGACGATGCGCGAGCGGTTCATGCACATAATCGAATACTACGGCAATGACCCGTATATCGTCCGTTCGAGCAGTATCCTTGAGGACGGCTTCGGCAACGCCTTCGCGGGCAAGTACGAGTCCGTGTTCTGCGTAAACCGCGGCTCGTTCGAGGATCGTGTAACCGAGCTCGAAAACGCGATCAAGACCGTGTACGCAAGCTCGATGAGCCTGTCCGCGCTGGATTACCGCAAGCGCCGCGGCCTCGATAAGCGAGACGAGCAGATGGCTCTGCTGATACAGCGCGTTTCCGGCTCGTACTACGGCAGCTACTATATGCCCTGTGCGGCGGGAGTAGGCTATTCCTACAGCCCGTACCGCGTGCTCAGGGATTCAGACCCGTCGGCGGGAATGTTAAGGCTTGTAATGGGACTCGGGACCTCGGCGGTTGACCGAACGGAGGGCTCATATCCGCGCATCGTCAACCTTGATATGCCCGAGCGCACGGTATATACCACCTGCGCTGACAGACACCGCTATTCGCAGGGTAAGGCGGAAGTCGTGAATACATCGCTGCGCTGTCTTGAACGGCTGCCGTCGGGGGTGATCGAGCCGCTTATCCCGGATTACCTCAAAAACATTCTGTTCGAACACGATTTCGACGCGGAAAGCAGACAGCGCGAAATGGGGCGTGACCGGGATATACGCTTCATTTCCTGCAAGGGGCTCGTCGAAAACAAGGAGATCACCGGGCGTATGCGCCGCATACTGCAAACCATTCAGCACGAGTACGAATATCCCGTTGATATCGAGTTCACGATCAACATTTCCGACAACGGCGAGTATTCCATAGACCTGCTGCAATGCCGTCCGCTGCAGGTTATGAACACGGGCGCGGGAACGAAGATACCCGACGATATCCCCACGGAGAATATCCTGCTTGAAAGCAAGGGCGCGTCCATGGGAATATCAAAGGCGTCGCGGCTCGATATCATCGTTTATGTCGATCCCGTCGCGTACTATGAAATGCCGTACAACAAAAAGAACGCAGTCGCCGCGCTTATAGGCAGAATAAACTGGCATTACCGCGATAAGAATATGCACATGATGCTGATGGTTCCCGGGCGAATCGGAACGTCCTCGCCGGAGCTCGGAGTGCCGACGGCGTTCTCGGATATCAGCGCATTCGAGGTGATTTGCGAGCTGGAGGAGACAAAGGCGGGCTATGACCCGGAGCTTTCCTACGGCAGCCATATCTTCCAGGACCTTGTGGAAGCGAAGATACTCTATACCGCCGTATTTCACAACAACAAGACGCTGCATTTCACGCCGGAAAGCCTCACTGCGGCTCCCGATATCACAGGGCAGTTCGACGCGGAGAAAGAGCTCGCGGATATCGTGCGGGTGTACGATGTGAGCGGGCTGGGCTGCGAGGTTTACAATGATATCGCCAATGAGCACCTGATGATAACGATAAAGGCTATACCGCATAAATAGCGTGCGCAGATTGCGCAGTCAGATTTTTCGTCAGATTGTATAGAAATTTCGCAGGCTTACTGACGTAAGTCAAGAAATTTCTGTGCAAGATGACGGAATAATATGCAAGCAAGATGTGTG
>JAFPUE010000096.1 GCA_017395555.1 Ruminiclostridium sp.
AACATACTTACGAGCCACGGAAGACCGAACTTCACAAACAGTATCGCAAGCACGATAATTATAAGGAATATCGCATATACAAGCTTTTTCGCGACAAACCTGTCTCCGATGACAAAATACTGCGAAACATTATCGGGCTTGGATGTAATGCCCTTTGCTTCCTTCTTTATATCCGTAGCGACCTTGCTGACGATATTCTGGGGATTCAGTTTTCTCAGTATCGTGCGCCACAGCAGGACAAGAGGCGTAATGAATATTCGCTCTGCTTTGCGGAGAAACAGCTTGAATGCGCCAAACAAATCAAACATAATTCAATTTCACCTTGTTTTATCTATCGTTACGGTCCCTATGCTGTCAAAATTCGGCTGACTGTTTTTGGAGCTGCCGGAGGTATTTATCGTAAATATCAGATATACCGCCGCAGCAGCAAGCAGCAGGAACATAAGTATTTTTTTCAGGGTTACCCATATCTCCTTGATCTTGTCCCACAGCTTATACCAGAACGATTTCGGCTCCTCTTCACCCGCGTCCCTCTCGGTCACAGCCGTCATCATCATGTAGTATCTGCTGTAAAGCTCTATCTTGTCTGACCCGATAAGCTCCGGCATCTTGTCAAAAAATGCTATCAGCTCGTCGGGGACTTTGCGCTCAAGCTCCCGGGCAAATATTGTCCGGAGCAGCTTTTCCGCCTTTATCATCGGGTGGTAGGCTCTTGATTCCGTTATGTCGTCTATCGGGTAATTGAAGCTCACCGTCAGATCGTGCGCAACAATTATATTGTGCGTATCGAGACATCTGTCGAGGAAGTAATCAGGGATATCCATGAGCACCGCACGTTCGAGGATCTTCCTGCACAGCTCGAGACGCTCCCTGAGCGGTGCCGCCTCGGTATCGTTCCTGTCCGCGAGAGTGATTCCCTGCGTGTATTTCATAACTATGCACAGCGTGTCGTCAAACATGAAGTGCTCTATGTAGTCCGTGAATACCGCGGGGTCTACGGTCGAGGAAAGCCAGCCCACGAGCTCCGGGAACAGAGACTTATCCTTTATGCTCATTATCCGGCAGAAGCCGCCGTTTCTGTTATCCGTGCAGATATAGCAGCTGTACACATCGGTAGACTTATGAACGCTCGTGACAGGATATTCATGACCGTATGTATAGATTACCAACAGCTCCGCCTCCGTTTCATAAAAGGATAATTCATAAACCTCTTTTTATCCGCGCACCACTACCATAATAGATGCTTTTACCTCCGGATATACCGCACTCTGTGCAATTACCTCATAAACGCCCTCTATATTCGGCGCGGAATACATTCCGTTCGCGTCGATCTCTCCGCCTGTCGCGGGAGATACCGACCAGCGCACGGTCTTGTTCGTCATATTGCTGCATACCGCTTCGAGATACTTGGTCTCACGCGGTTTTATGATAAGCGAGTTGGGCTTTATTGTGATCTTCATGCTGCTCTTCTCGGCAGCCCTTTCATCAACGTCACGCATAGCCGTCCACTTCACGTCGATATAATCCTGAAGCATCGTGGATTTCGTCAGGATCCCGATAATGAAGCTGCCCTTTGCCGGGTCGAGCTTTGCCGCGATCTCATAATGAGCCTCGTCATCACGGAAAACGGACGGGCTGCCGTATATCGTTCCGTATTCGGTCACCGCTCCGAGCACTATCGTCACGCTTCCGAGACCGAGCCCGTGGAATATCTCATCGGAGTAGAACACCTTGTTTTTGAGGCTTCCGGCATTGAGATTTATCCTGCACACACCGCTCGCGATCTCATTTGAGGACTTTCCGCCGAGCTGCGGCTCCGATTTCGCCGTCCGGGCAGCAGGAACATTTTTATTCAGCGCAAGTCTGTTGCGGCTCACGGCATTGAGCAGGATATTGCTCGCGACATACTGCCCGAACGGAACATTCTCGATATCGTCGATTATCGCAGAGCCGGAGGAATTGACAAGTATTATCCTCGCAAGATACAGGCGGTGTCCGACGGTATTGCGAAGCTCCGTATCCATACTGTGATCGTAGCTGTCATAAACTATCGCGTCATACGGATCCTTGTTCGTTATACGCACATTCGATCTTCCGGATATGACACCCTCTGCCGTGATCTTGTCGTAAGCAAATCGGAATGTCAGCGGATCGGGAGTAGCCGTTCCGTCTGTCTCGTTGACATTCGCAGGCGTAAGATCAAAGGTAAGCGTGTATTTTCCCGTCTTGTCATACAGCGACTCGTCGAAGTTGACTTTTATGACAGAGCTTCCGTCGGCTGCGCTGTTGAGGCACACGAGCTGTATGTCATACGAGAAGGCGACAAACTGCTTTGAATACGTTTCTATCTCTATCCTGAACGGGAACACGGTATCGGGATTTACGAATTTCGGCATTATGTGACGGATACGGACAGTGCCGTTGCGGAACACGGTAGTCGCCTGTTCAAACAGCATATCCGTGCGGTCTATATCATCGTCCGGCTCACTCGCGGTAAGATACAGATTATAGCTTTCCCTTACCCTGTCCGCGTTCGTTACCGCTTTATCCTGCGCTATATTGTGAGCGTTGCCCTTCTCGCCCTCGCTGTATTCGAGGCACAGATACACATAAGCATTGCTTCCGCTGCTTATCGCCGTATCATAGCCGCTCAGCATCGGCAGCTTCTTGGTAACGGGCATATCCACCACGATCTCGCGTCCGGTGGTATCGAACGCAAGTCCGCTCTCGACAGATATGGTGGTGTCGTCCACTCTGACCACGTTCAGTCCGCAGACCACACCGATACCGTGTACCATACGGTTAATGAGCCTGCGCTTGTCGTTCATATACTTCTGCTCGAAGTTGAAATCCTCAACGCTCAGAAGCTTGCCGTAAAAATACTTGTTTCTTTCAAATGGATAAAGCTGTGTGTTCTTCATATCTGCTCCTTATTGATAAATACAGTTATTCTCCGATAACGGAGAAGGTTATCCGCGATCTGCCGTCAAGAACAGCGTTTACGGGCTTTCCGAGGTATGTGTTTATGCCGAGGTAGGAATACTGCCCGAGGAATATATACGGTTCGAGCACCTTAAGCTCGAAATCCACCGTTACGGGCATCATTTCCCGTGCGATTCGCCACAGCACGTCAATGTCGTTATCCGAGCGTATGACCTCGCTCCTGACAAGTATGAACACCTTGTAAGGGTCGCTGCCGTACATTGGCGCGAGCGTCTGTTCATACTCCGTAGCACTGCTGTGCTCACGCAGCGTGAAATTTTCTATTATGAACGGTTTTTCTCCCGTATACAGCTCGATGACCTTCGAAAGGCTCTCCTTAGTTCCACGGCTGCGGTACAGGCTTACCGCCATAAGCAGCAGCTTCCGGAGCTTCTGCTCCTCCCATACCGAACAGTCCGAAATATCCAGCCAGTCCGCGAGCCATTCGAGAAATCCGCTTTCCGCGCTCTCCGGATCGAATTTGTCGGATATCCGGTCTATCTCGTCCTCGATCTCCTCGTAGAGCGTCTGGAATATGCCGAGATAGCGTTCAAGGAATGCGCTGTCCTTATCGTTCTGTCTGTATATCCGCGGAAGGAAGTCTATCCACGACACGGCGGGCAGATAAAGCCGTACATCCTTTATCAGCGCCGGTCTGCCGCTTATGCCGAACAGCTCGGCGTACACCCACAGATATCTGCCGCTGACATCGTGCAGAAGAACATCCTTTGCCCCGGTGATCTTTTTCTTTTCAAACACCGAGAACATCTCCGTCTTTTCGTCAAGGCTCCTGCCGCTGTCGGCGAAAACATCGTCTATCGTGTACACGGCGCCCTTGTACGAAAACTCCTTTACGTCGGAAGCGTACACCGTGATACGCAGCTCGTCCGCAGAGCAATCCTCCGTATTTATCAGAAGTCTGTGCCACACGATACCACGGTCATCGGAATCGAATATCCTTGTCATAAAACGACCTATCCCGGATATCCTGTCCGACGAGAACCTGAGTCCGCTGCCGTCAACTTCCATATTTTCATATATGCACCGTCCGAAATCGTAGGCGTTATTCAATATGAAATATTTCAGCTTTTCTCTCATTTTGATTATGATCCCTTTTTAAATGAATGTGAACTGCGGTCACATATTTATCATTATGTCCACATCGGTAAGATACGACGCGACATTGCGCGCAAGTATCAGATCACCCTCACGGGTGCGCTCGGCATCGCTGCCCTCAACCTGCATTGTGAGAACGTTGACCGAAAGTACACATTCAAGGCTGTCGATAAGCTCATACAGCTTGCTGTATATTATCTCCGCACCGAAATCGTCCTTTATCGCCGAGAAGAATTCTGTTACCGCGCTGTAAACCGCTTCTCTCGGATTTGAATACTTTCTCGATACCGTCACGTCCGCATATACGGAGACCTCCGCATACTCGGGACGCACTATCCTGAACTGCGAGCCGATCATTCTGCGCGGTTCGAGCGCAGCAAGTATATTCTGTATGTACCGCTCGCACGGAACTCCCATTCCGTCGCCCGAATACGGCTTTACCACCACAGTCGTGACAAGCCCGTCGTTCCTGTCATTTTTTATGACCTTGCATTTCTCGATGCGAAGTCCCTGCGTGCCGCTCACACATTCCTCACAGTCAGCGTCGGTCACGACGGTCTCGGTGGTCTGCAGCAGCTTCTGCGCCTTTATGAAGCATTCCTCCATGGATTCCTCATTCAGCCCGCCCGAGGAAGCGCGGAGATTTTCAACATATATCTCCGACCTGTCGAAGCCGTCGATCTCGTTTATCTTTCCCTTTGTGACACAGCCGTCCGCACCTCGTGTGAGCGAATAGCCGATTATAAGTATATCACCCTCCGGAGCCATTCCGTGTATGCAGTCACCGAAGGATATCACGCCTTTTTCGGTGTCGAGCGAATATACGAAATCGTCCGTACCGGAAGCGGAAAAATCTTTCACCTTTTTCCATTCTACATATCTTCCGCCGCTGCCGGGCAGCTCGGTCATGACCGCAAAGCTGTCGTATTCGATATCGCCCGTTTCAAGATCGTATTCCTGGAACGGCAGTCCCGTTCCGTACCCGAGCGCTCCGTCCACCGAAAAACCGGCGACGTAATTAACCGCGCGTATTCCCTCGGCTCCGGCACCTCCCGGTATATGGCATACCACCTCTCCGGTCTCTGTGTCAAGCTGTTTGGAAAAGCTCTTTACCGGTGTGAACAGACCGTCGCTGTCCTTTAAGAATACCCTCGTGTTGCCGGAAACGGCAAGCTCCGTGAACAGTCTGACCTCATTCCCCGCGGGAAGATCGACATATTCCGCCTTTGTATCTCTCTGCGTAACGGGCAGGAGGTTGAAGAAGATGTTTTTTATTACCGGAAGCGCGTCATATTCTCCGCCCGTGACCGAAAATCTTATGAAATAAGCCTCGTGTCCGGCTACCGTACACTTTCCGTGCTGTGCGCCATGAATGAAGCTGATGCTTCCGGAGAACAGAAATCCGTAAGTGTCGTCGATGCGCTTCACGCGTCTCCAGCTCACGCCGTCGAAATACTCCATTTCAATGTCCACGAGCGGAATGAAGCTCTTCGGGTCGGTGATCGGGTTCCGCTCGATCCCGTCCTCGCTCATCACATCAAACCAGATCGTGTGGACTTCCTTTTCGGCAAGCGGCTTGTCAAATCCGATATAGAATACGCCCTTCGTGTTTTCCGCAAACGGCAGGATATGAAGATTGCCGCCGAAATAGAACTGATCGCGCTCGATGACATTCTTCTCGCCGCCGTAATCGCAGATACAGATATCTATCGAGGACGAGGAAATATATGTGCGCCTGTCTGCCTCAAAGCAGATATCCCCGGCAAATAGCTTTGTTCCCTTGAGTGCGGTTATATCGCTTTCATACAGCACCGAAACGGCGGTAGTCGAAGGCACCTTCGTGCGACGTTCGAGTCCGAGCAGTTTGAGGTACTTTCTTATATTCTTAGGGCCTATCTTGTTTATGTAGAACTGCTGACTTTCTTTCAGCCACGCGAACATTTCAAGCATCGTGATACCGGGGTCGTGATAGTTGAAATCCGTCCATTCCGGGTATATGCTCACGATCCTGTTCCGTGCGTTGTCGAGTATATCGTCAAAATATTCGTTGTCAAGATCAATATCGGGTAACAAGCTGTCACCTCCCCGCACTTACGATAATATGCCGTTATTCCACCGTTACCGAAATATCATGCTCGCCGTTTTCCGGCAGGATATAGCTGTACTGTGAAACGGTGTCGCTGTCGATCTCTTTGAGCCTTCCGGCTCCGGAAACATACAGCGTTATATACAGATTTCTTATGTATTCAACATTTTTGAGCCGCAGCAGAGCGCTTCTTATCTGCTGCTCATTCGGCACCATTCCGAGACGCCATACGTTGTCGCCGTCCGTCCCGGAGAAGGACGCGAAGAAATCCGCGAGACACTTCTCGACGCTCTTTCTGAGCTCGAATATGCCGTTGATCTCCTTCGTCTTTATCTCGGCACGGACATTTATCTTCACGAATGTCGGCTCCGTGATGTAAAGTCTCTCGTCGGAAACTATATTCCCGGGCAGCCTGTCTTTAAGGTACAGCCTGATATCCTCCGATATCCTGCTGAATTCGGAATGCTCCTTTTTCAGCACGACAAGCGTTACCGCACCGCGCTCTCTGCCGCCGTGTGCGTTTCGTCCGCTCACACAGCGCAGCTTCTTTATGCTTCTTGATGCATTGAATGTAAGAGTTTCAAGGTCCCTCGCGGTTATTGCCTTGCCCTGCGTCCTTATCATAACGGACGTGCGCTTCATAGCCTCATTCACCGTCTCGGTATCGCAGCCGCCATAGAACCGCTTGTGATTGGTAACACCCGAAACGAACCCGTATGAGCGCTCCAGCCCGGTTATACCGCCGATTGCGGCATTCGTTCTCTCTCCGCCGCCGGTCGTATATATCACTCTGATATTGTTGATGTCGGATACGGGCGGGATACGGCCCTTTCTGCCGTTGCCGAACGAGAAGCTCCCGCTGCTGCGGTCTATGACATAACAGCGTGAGCTGTTGTCCTCCATTGCGAAGGAGCTTACCTCCTCCCACTTCACCCATGTCTCGGTGTCCAGACCGCCGCTGCCCGTGACTCTTATTATCCTGCCCTCCTGTTCGAGCATATCCGCCTCGGTGTCGGTTATGGACGAGAACTCGTTGACATACAGCTCGAAATCCAGCACATTCGCCGCGGAAAGATCGAACTTCGCGTTCTCGGTGTAGACATTCATCGCGAACAGCTCTTCCCTGTGGCTGTCGATATTCACAGCCTTTACGGAGTTGAAGAATATACCGTTCACTGCCGGCATTGCGCAGCGTTTCGATCCGTAGGCGCTGCCGGTATCGGAAACCGATACCCAGTACAGCTCCTCACCGAAGAGCCGTTTTTTCACAAAGCCGTGATTGTCGAGGAATACCGTAAGTCCCACTTTTGTGAAGCTCTCCGTCTCGTCGGCAATATTCATGGGCTTCCAGCCGTCACGGGTCAGATACCGCCATTTAAGCTTCGGACGTGCGGAAAGCGGGTCTTCCTCAATATCCCAAAATATGCGCATGGGGCCGTTATCGGGAGCCGAGGAGAAGCCGAAATATACCGTCCTGTCGGATGCGCCCGCACATCGGAACGGTGCGAAGCCGTCGTATGAAGCCGCTCCGGAGGACTCACAGCGCTGTTCCTCGATATTGTTGTATGTTACTATGTCGGAAATGCGGCAGCCCGCACCCTCATAATGATATTCAAACGAAATGTTGCGGGCTCGCGGTGACATATACCATCCCTTTGTCTTGTACAGGTTTTCCGCTTTCAGCACCCTTGCCCTTATATAGAAGCTCTCGTGCGCACCGACAAACGTCTCGCACATATCCTGCGGGCAGGTGAAGGTCATGCTCTTGAAGCTGCTTGTCGCGCCCTGAACGATATTGAACAGGTCGGAATAACTGCTGTCCGGGAAAAGCCTGCTCCAGCCGCTGCCGTTGAAATATTCCCAGATAACTCCGGTTATTGCTATCCTGTACGATCTCGCTTCTTTGAAGTCCTTCTTGTTTGCGACCCATTTCCAGTTTATCCCGTCGTCCTCGATCTGGTTCTCTATCGGGACTTCGATTATATCCATGTCAAAGCTCATCGTGATCTCGGCACCACGCTTGTCAAGTATCTCGCCGCAACCGAAATACACCTCGTTGAAAAGCTGGAAGCGCTCGCCGAACGGGTAAAACTCGTTTATGTCGTATTCCACATTTCCGTCGGTGACGCAGTCCGGAGCTACCGACCCGGCAAAGGGCAGCGCCTCGATATGCGAGAACGTGAAATTATCGAATGCGGACACGTCCTTTACCGTAACGCGCAGACTGAAACCGTCCTCGTCGGCAAGAACCGCCGGCAGCTTATCGTTCTTGACAAGCAGCAGGTCTCCGCCGTTTTCGCTGACCTCCGAGAAATGGACATAGCCCTTTTCCTCGCCGGCATAATATTCAATATCGGCAGCTGCAGGGTCGGCAAGCGCATTTATGATATCGCTTCCGACAAGCGAACCGCCGCTTCGGAAAAATCTCAGCGCGATGCTGCCGTTCGTCCTTGTATTGAAGGAGAACGGGTGCGCGATCCGCATTATATGGCTTTGCAGATTGACCGGAGGAAGCGAGAACAGAACAGTCTTTTCCTCCTTGAAGTTCTCATATTCGCCTATGAGATCCTCGCGGTCATCGGCGCAGAATATCTTTTCTATCCTCGCGGGAGAAACGAGGATATCGTCGCATGTCTCAAAGTGTATCGTCTCACCGTCGCCGGTATAGGACGACATAACTGCGCCCTTCGCTATCGTTGTGCTTCCCATATCGTTCGACGAGAGCGTAAAGCTGACATATCCCTCGGAAGGTGCCGCGGGCAGCAGCGAAGCGTTCACCATATTGAAAAACGCTATCTTGTTTTTCAGCGAAATGCCGTTTACCTTCTTCACGGTACCCGCGAGCATATCCGCGTAAACAAGAGCAAGAACAGCGGCAATATCCGGGTCGTCGCAGTTCATATTCCACTCCGGAGTATAGCTCTTCGCCCTTTCGATCATTTCCGCGATTATATCGTCCTTGCCCCTGTAATCGACTTTGACCACTGTTCTCACCACACTTTCGTATCGTATTATTTACCTGTCATCTCTGGGTATCGCCGTAGCCCTCGCTGATATAGAACGGATATACGAGGCTGAACGGGTTGTTTGTCGAACGCACGACATAGCTCACCGTTATCACGAGCTTCCCGTCGATGCCGTTATCCGGCTTTACGTCCGCCTTGATGTCCTTTATGCGAGGCTCCCATATCACGAGCGAATTTTCGACCTCGCGCTTTATCATCATCAGAGTCGTGTAATCCATACCGCTGAAAACGAATGTATTTATCGCACAGCCGAAATCCGGCATCATGGGACGTTCGCCCGGAGACGTACCGAGTATTATCCGTATCGACTCGGAGATATCGTCTTCGTTCGACGATGTACGGACCTTGCCGGTATTCGGGTCTACGCATACCGGAAACTTGAATCCCGTACCGAGAAAGCTTTTGTCATACATCGGAAGGATTTCCTTTCACTGCATCAGTTTATCTTTACCATTGCGCCCTTGATCTCGGTCAGGGCACTCGACTGTGATTTTATCGACGCGTTCGCCTTGATCTCGACATTCGTTCCCTCTATCTTCGTGGCGGTGCCTTTGGCGTTGAACGCCTGATCCGCCTTTATCTCGACGGTTCCTGCCTGCAGCGTTATCTTCTTGCCTGTTCCGTCTAATATGCCCTTCACATCGCCCGCTTCGATAGTTATTTTCTTGTCTGCTTTTATCTTTATCTCGCCCTGCTTTGAATCTATCAGGACCGAGTTTTTCTTATCCTTGTCATGAACGGTCATATTGTCGTTTTCCTCGTCAAGTATGATCGTTTTGCCTTTTGCAGTCTTTATCTCTATTTTCTGCTTATCCTGCGTGTCGTCTATGCAGATCTCGTTATTGCCCTTGGTGACGAACCGCTTGGTCATATTCTTCTCGGTCACGGCTCCCTCCGGCTCGGGGTTCTTGCCGCTCCAGATGCTGCCGATCACTATGGGGCAGTTCCTGTCGCCGAGCCTGAACGCGACGACCACCTCATCGCCGATCTCCGGCAGAGCGTATCCGCCGTACTTGTTTCCGGCATACGGTGTCATCACCGGTATCCAGCCTGTCACATTAAGCCCGTCCTCGCCGAGAAAAAGCTCGACCTTAACCTTCCCCGGGTTGTCCTTGTCATAGTTTTCCTTAACAGTACCGGTAACAACTCCGTTTATGATGCCGTTTGCGCCGGCACCGGAATCGAAACCGGACATTTCATCGAACAGACTCATTGGAGACCTCCATTATCAGACCCAGCCTCTTGCCTCAAACATGGTACGAAATCTCGACGAATCGATGCGGTGCGTTACCTCACTCAGGTAGAAGCTCTTATTCACGAGCTCGTCAACATCCTCGACTTTGAGATATCTCCCCGGGACTATCTCGGGCAGACCCACAAGCTCGCCCTCGGCATAGCAGCTGTCATTCTTCATTTTATCCGACAGATAACCGACCCTTATCTTCGCCTTTTCCTCACTGTCCGCGTCGGGGTCTATGAAAAACTGCTGCTGCGATGGGGTAAGCACGGGGGTCATGCTCCCGTCGCTCTTGACCGTCGCTTTGGACGATATGCTCTTGCTGTTCTTGGGGTCATAGCCTATGACCTCTATCTCCGTATCGAGATAGTCCTCCATAGTGCTTAGCCGGAACAGCTCTCTGCCGAGATTTACCGTCATTATCGGAGTTTTGTTCTTGCAGGGTTTTCTGAAATACGCTTTATCGTAAAGTATAAAAAATTCGCGTTCCGACTTGCCCTTTCTGAGCAGCTCGTTCTTCACGAAATTATAATCGCTCGTGCTCTGCGATACCGGCGCGGTGAGATTGTCGGAGGTCGCGTCGGCTTCTATGCTGCACAGCTTTGAGTACCTTCCCATTACCTTCTTGAAGATATCGGAGTAGTTCTTGTCTTCGTAAAGCTGCTTGCGGACACCGTTCGTCATCATCAGCATACGCGCATCCATGAGCTTGACCACGAGCATCGGCTCTTCATCTATCTCCGTTCCGAGACCTGCGACATATCCTTTGAATACCGCCGTGGTCGCGGAAAGGTAGCCGAGCTCTATCTCTATCACCGTCCCGAGCTTGAAAAGTGATTTGATCTTGCTGTCCATGCTGTGCTTTTCCATATCATAAATGTCGGCTATCTTCATGACCGCCATTCCCGCATTCTCAAGCGAAAGCGTCACCGTGAGCTCGGCGACCGTAAGGCGGTTCTGGGTCACAAGATCTGTACCGTTTGCCTTTATCTTGAATGCCGGAACAACGAAATTGCCGTACTTGTTCTGAAGTGACGTGTACTTTTCCGTAGCCGTCATAAGGTCTGCCATTATCGTTCACCACTGCTTCCAAAGATCATCTGTCATTTATCGAAGGCACGCGAAGCACCTCTCCCACCGGAATATCGAGCGGGTTCATTATCCCGTTCGCATCCGCTATCCTTCGCCATTCACGAACATCGCCGTACTCGTTCTTCGCGATGTTCCATATACTGTTGTCCTCGGTCATTATTCTCGCCTTTGTACGGTCGGGGGACTGATACGGGCTCTGCTCCTCGCAGATAAAGCCGTTTGTTCCGCGCAGGGTAAGATCGACTGTCGCACGAAGCGGCTTGCCGCTCTGGTCAAACATCAGATACGTCGTTACAACGCTTTCGGCATAGCCTATAAAATCGGTCGCGCCCCATATAAACTCAACGCTCGGCGGCTCGTGCCCTTCTCCGTCGATTATTGTCAGATCCGAGAGCCTTTCCAGCGTTTCGGTTATATCATTTGAATCGTCGCCGAATAACGCAGCTGCCGCTCCGCTCGCCAGATTAGCCGCCGACAGCATCGTATCGCAGTCAAAATACAGCTTCACGGTCAGCGTTGCAAGCGGTCTTCCGGTGTACTGCACCGAAGGCGTATCGCTCTTGCGGCGGGTTTCCTCCGTATACTGCGAGCGTTCGACGATCCTGTACTCCGACGGATTGAACTGCGCCACGATAGCGTTATCCTTGTCATCGTCCACGACGATCGCCGCCTTCTGAGCGGGCGATTTGCCCGAGAGTTTTGCCGCACCGTTTTTCAGCAATTCGGAAAATCCCATACCGACACCCCTTTCACGCCGAACTGTATCAATCTATACTTTTAAAGGAAACGCGATCTGTCAAATCTCATGCGTTCCCGCAGTCTTCTTATCATTTCTTCCGATATCGTGTCCATATCGCTTGATTTAAGCGTTACGGACTCTATTGCACGCTGTTTTTCGCGTATCTCCTCGATCAGCTTGCTGTTGACAGCGACCTTCTCCGCAGTCTGCTCTATCGCCGCCATTGCCTCACCGATACTGCGGGTGCCGGCATCATAAGAGGGAGTAAGACCCGCGTCCGCACCCTCGATGAGATTGCCGAACTGCCGTATAAGCTCTGCCTTGTCAGGCTGTGAGCCGTTTGCGGGCTGCTGTACGGCAGGTGCGGCGGCTGATACGGGCTCGCGGTACAGAAGAGTCTCCGTTCGCGGCATAACGGGCGATGCAGCGGCAGTCGCACTATCCGCCTCTGCCGTCGTGTCGTGAGCTCCCGCGCCGGTATTTCTGCCGGGAACGATACCGCCGCGCAGTATGTTCATCGGCTTTCTGTGAGCCGCGACGGAGCGCATATACGAAGCGGAGGCGCTGTGCAGTCTGCTGCCGGTCATGTTTTCAGATGACAGGATATTGACCGGCATTATGGCGCTGCCGAGAGTATAGACAGGCAGGAGCCGGATATTGTCATATACAGTACCACCCTTGCCTGCGGTAACGTGCAAATCATATTCCGAGATCGCCGCGTTTATCGTTGTGCCGCCGTAGGTATTTATGCTTTCATTTATCGGGAGACGTGCGCCGCCGTTCTCGCTACGCACTGCTCTGCTGCTCTTTCCTGCTCTTTCCGCCGGAGTGCGTGCAGGTTTATTATATCCCGCTATCCTTTCAAGAACAGTCCTTACGATCCCGAGCGAGTCCTTGCCGCTCCTGTATACCGGAGCCGTCCGTACTGCCGGATAATCTGTCCGCGCATTATCATTGTTCCGTAAAATATCATTATGCGAAGCGCTGACGATTAATACATTCAACGCCGGCATATCCGCACGCTTTTCTCCCGACGACGAGCTGCCCGCGTTCTTTCGGGTTCCGGTTATTTCGGGACGGCGCGTGCTGTATATTTCCCGTTCCGGTACACGTTCCGGATAGCGCTCATTCGTTTCTCCCGACAGCCGGATATACTTCATAAGTGACGGCATATACACCGTCTTTTCCGGCACGCCCGCTCCGGCTGCACCGATATCGTTATATCCACGGTCAATGCCGAAATACAGCGTGTTGAGCTGTGAAGATACGGTATCGGAAATATGGCTTTCTCTGATAATGT
>JAFPUE010000097.1 GCA_017395555.1 Ruminiclostridium sp.
AGCTGTCCAAGCGTAGCCCTCGTACTCGTCGAGACGGTAGAACCTGCCGACATCTTCGGGATAACCTACCGCCTTGAAAACGCCCATGTTCTTGCCGCAGGAAAAGACGTATGCGCCGTCAAACTGCGTGTTTATGCGGATGACGCACTTTACGGTGAACTCCTTCTCGTCGAGCTGCGACGAAGTGAGCTTTGTGGGGCGCGGATCGACGAAATACCGCCAGATCATCGGTTCGTCCTTTATCTCGGGTATGTGGCGTATCGGAATACGGCTGAGGTTTATGATGTCGAAATGACGATCGAGAAAATCCTCTGTTTTGACTCTTGCCTCCGCGCTGTCGTAAAAAACGTGGAATGCGTAGTGATCCTTGTACTCCGGGTATATGCCGTAGCCCGCAAATCCGCCTCCCAAGCCGTTTGAACGGTCATGCATATATGAAATGGACTTGACGATATCCGCTCCGCTCACCCGGTTGCCGTTACGGTTTATGAAACCGGATATTGCACAACCTGCAGGAATACGGACTTCTCCTTCTTTGAAACTCATGGTGACAACCCTCCGAAATCCTTTTGCTTCAATGAAACAATAATATCACAACTTAATGTGCTCGTCAACAATAAATGCAGGAAATAAAACAAAATCCTGCAAAAATTGTATATCTGCTAAATTTTTAACAGGTTTGCAAGTTCGTTTTGCATATATGTCACAATGATAATTCATAAACGGACAGACTTTGTCAATGCGGGTGTAATTGTAAAACGCGCGCAAAGCCTGTACGGACGGATATTTGCGTATTTATAATGGTAAATATAAAGAGAAAATAAAATGCAAGAAAAATTAAAAAATATTGCAAAAACCTATTGACAAATCAAAAACGTTGTGATATAATATGAAATGTGGAACGGCAAAGACGCCGGTGAGAGGATAACTCTCGCCGACGTCTTTTGCTTTGTAAAGCCAATAATAACGAAAGGAAACAAAAGTTATGAAAGCAGTAGCAGAGTATTTCGGCGAAAACGTGTTCAACGAAAACGTGATGAAGGCAAGATTGCCGAAAGAAACATTCAAAGCGGTCAAGAACACGATCGACAACGGCAAGCGCCTTGATCCGGCAGCGGCGGCGGTAGTCGCAAACGCAATGAAGGAATGGGCGATTGAGAAGGGCGCAACACATTACACCCATTGGTTCCAGCCCATGACAGGCATCACAGCCGAGAAGCACGACAGCTTCATTTCCCCCTCGCAGGGCGGCAGCGTGATAATGGAATTTTCCGGCAAGGAGCTCATTCAGGGCGAGCCAGATGCGTCATCCTTCCCCTCCGGCGGACTTCGTGCAACATTCGAGGCTCGCGGTTACACCGCATGGGACCCCACATCTTACGCATTTATCAAGGACGGAGTGCTTTGCATACCCACAGCGTTCTGCTCCTACGGCGGTGAGGCTCTCGACAAGAAGACACCTCTGCTCCGTTCAATGGAAGCCGTAAACAGACAGGCAATGAGGATCCTGAAGCTGTTCGGCAATGAAAATGTAACATCGGTCAAGACAACAGTCGGTCCCGAACAGGAATATTTCCTTGTTGACAAGAACGACTTTGACAGAAGAAAAGACCTTATATATACCGGCCGCACACTGTTCGGCGCAATGCCGCCGAAGGGACAGGAGCTCGAAGATCACTACTTCGGCGTTATAAAGCCCCGTGTGCAGGCATTCATGAAAGACCTTAACGAAGAGCTCTGGAAGCTCGGCATACTCGCAAAGACAGAGCACAACGAGGTTGCTCCCGCACAGCACGAGCTTGCACCGATCTTCGCGACAACAAATATCGCGGCGGATCACAACCAGCTCACAATGGAGATCATGCAGAAGGTTGCAAAGAAGCACGGACTTGTTTGCCTGCTTCACGAAAAGCCCTTCGACGGCGTGAACGGCTCCGGCAAGCACAACAACTGGTCTATAAGCACAAACACAGGCGTGAACCTGCTTGAACCTGGCGATACACCGTATGAGAACGCGCAGTTCCTGCTGTTCCTGTGTGCGGTAATAAAGGCGGTTGACGATTATCAGGATCTTCTGAGAATTTCCGTAGCGAGCGCGGGCAACGATCACAGACTCGGCGCGAACGAAGCACCTCCCGCAGTTATCTCGGTATTCCTCGGAAACGAGCTTACGGAAATACTCGAAGCTATCGAGAACGATACACCCTACGGCAGCAAGGAGAAGGAGCTGATGAAAGTCGGTGTACACGTTCTCCCGAAGTTCCCGAAGGACACAACGGACAGAAACAGAACATCGCCGTTCGCGTTCACCGGCAACAAGTTCGAGTTCAGAATGCTCGGCTCGGCTGCATCGGTTTCCGGCAGCAACACGGTGCTCAACACAGCGGTAGCGGAGGAGTTGAAGCAGTTCGCGGATACACTCGAAGGTGCTTCCGATTTCAACGGTGCGCTGCATGACCTGATACAGAAGGTAATAAAGGAGCACAAGCGCATAATCTTCAACGGCAACGGTTATGATGATGCTTGGATCGCGGAAGCGGAGAAACGCGGACTTTCCAATCTGAAGACAACACCCGATGCGCTGGATCGCTGGCTCGACGAAAAGAATGTGGCACTTTTCACATCTCACAAGGTATTCTCCGAGGCGGAAATGAAGTCGCGTGAGGAAATACTCTTCGAGGCTTACGAAAAGCTCATCAAGATAGAGGCTCGCACAATGGTGGATATGGCTTACCATGATCTGCTCCCGAGCATAAGCAGCTATATCTCTTATCTGAAAGCAAACGACAATTCGGCGTATGAGACAGAGCTCGCTTCGGAGCTCTCCGATCTGCTCGGCAAGGCATTCCACGCACTTAAAGACCTTGAAACAACGATCGAAAAGGCAGACGGTACAGCCGATGCAAAGGCTTGCGCGTTCGTATGCAAGGACGAGGTGATACCGGCAATGTCGAAGCTGCGCGGATTCGTTGATAAGGCCGAAACGCTCACGTCCGAGGAATACTGGGCAATACCGACATACGGTCAGCTCCTGTTTGATGTAAGATGATCGGCTGTTTACATGAAGAATGCGGAGTGTTCGGAATTTACTCCGACACTCCGATCGACGCGGCACACGAGGTTTATCTCGGGCTGTACGCGCTCCAGCACCGCGGACAGGAAAGCGTAGGCATTTCGGTCTGCGACGACGGCGTGATGAGGCACCGGAAGGGCAGCGGGCTTGTGCATGAGGTGTTCGGTGAGCCGGAATTACAGGCTCTCGGCACCGGCAATATCGCGATAGGACACGTTCGTTATTCGACAACGGGCGGCGGCGATATGAACAACATTCAGCCGTTGGTTGTCCGCCACATCAAGGGCAATATGTCGCTGGCGCACAACGGTAACCTTACCAATTCCGCACATCTGCGGAGAAAGTACGAGATGAACGGTGCGATATTCCACGGCACGTCCGATACCGAAGCGATAGCGTATTCAATAGTAGCCGCTCGTCTGAAATGCGGTTCGACGGAAGAAGCCGTAGAAGCCGCAATGCACGAGATAAAGGGTGCGTACTCCTGCGTGCTGATGACCGCGACAAAGCTGATAGCGTTCCGTGACCCGAACGGGTTCAGACCTCTGATCCTCGGAAGGACGGAAAACGGATATATCGCAGCCTCCGAAAGCTGCGCGGTTGAAAGCGTCGGCGGCACGGTGCTGCGGGATGTTGAACCGGGCGAGATAGTCGTGATAAGCAGCGACGGGCTGACAAGCATAGAGACACACTGCGGAACACCGCAGACGATGTGTGTTTTCGAGTATATCTACTTCGCGCGTCCGGACTCGCGGCTTGAAAACGAGCCGGTTCAGAACTGGCGCATGAACGCGGGAAGAATGCTCGCGAAGCGCTCCCCGGCGGAAGCGGATATCGTGATCGGAGTTCCGGATTCCGGCATAGACGCGGCTCTCGGATATTCCGAGGAAAGCAGGATACCGTATGCGACGGGCTTCGTCAAGAACCGCTACATTGGGCGCAGCTTCATACAGCCAAAGCAGTCGGAACGGCGCGACGCCGTACGAATAAAGCTGAACGCGGTGTCAAACGTGGTAAGCGGAAAGCGCGTGATAATGGTGGATGATTCGATAGTGCGCGGCACGACGAGCGCCCGGATCGTGGGACTGCTCAAAAGCGCGGGCGCAAAGGAAGTCCATGTCCGTATATCCTCCCCTCCGTTCAAACACCCGTGTTACTTCGGGACGGATATAGATTCAAGCGAAAACCTGATAGCGTGTAAGTTCTCGGACCCGGCGGAGATCGCGAAAGAGATCGGAGCTGACAGTCTCGCGTATCTCTCGGTTGAGGACGCGCACGAGCTTACCTGCTGCGGCGTATGCGACGGCTGCTTCACAGGCTGCTACCCGGTGGATGTGAGCGGCTGCGGCGAAAAGAACAAATTTGAGCAGAAAATTCACGGCTGAACCGGAATGTGGAAACGAAATCCGGGAACGAAGGGTAAAAAAACTTGTAATCTCTCTGTTCCTTTACACACTTTTTCTTATTATTTTTCGTTTCTTTCGTTTCCAAAAAACTCAAACTGAAATAAAAGTGTAGATAAAAACAAGCAATGGGGCTTGACGGTGTACCGCCGCGCCCCTTTTGCATAATGTGCAGACAAGAAAGGAAGATGTTTTATGGATGCTAACAACATCATGGAAGCTGTTGATACCGAGATATTCGGTATATGGTACTTGATAGGAGCCGCGCTCGTTTTCTTCATGCAGGCAGGCTTCGCAATGGTAGAGACAGGTTTTACCCGCGCTAAAAACGCAGGTAACATCATAATGAAGAACTTAATGGATTTCTGTATAGGAACCGTCGTTTTCGCTCTTCTCGGCTTTGGTCTGATGATGGGCGAGGACACTCTCGGCGGATTTCTCGGAATGCCGACACTCGGTGTATTTACCGATTACGGCAACTTCGACTGGTCACCCTTCGTGTTCAACCTCGTGTTCTGCGCGACTGCGGCAACCATCGTTTCCGGCGGTATGGCGGAACGTACAAAGTTCCTCTCGTACTGCATCTATTCCGCGATCATCAGCCTTGTGATCTACCCGATCGAGGCTCACTGGATCTGGGGCGGCGGCTGGCTCGTACAGCTCGGCTTCCATGATTTCGCAGGCTCCTGCGCGATACACATGGTTGGCGGTGTCTGCGCCCTTATCGGTGCCGCAATGGTAGGTCCCCGTATCGGCAAGTTCGACAAGGAAGGCAAGCCGAAAGCTATCCCCGGTCACTCTTTAACACTCGGCGCACTCGGCTGCTTTATCCTCTGGTTCGGCTGGTACGGCTTCAACGGCGCTGCTGCGATAAGCGGCGGACAGCTCGGCTCGATCTTCGTAACGACAACTGTCGCTCCGGCAGTTGCAACCGTTGTATGTATGATATTCACATGGCTCCGCTACGGCAAGCCCGATGTTTCGATGTGCCTTAACGCTTCCCTCGCGGGACTTGTCGGCGTAACGGCAGGCTGTGACGTCGTGGATGCTCTCGGCGCAACAATAATCGGCGTTGTTTCCGGACTTCTCGTAATCTTCGGCGTATGGTTCCTCGATAACGTTCTGAAAATTGATGACCCTGTCGGCGCAGTCGCAGTTCACTTCTGCAACGGTGTCTGGGGTACTATCGCAGTAGGTCTTCTCGCTAACCCCGAGGTTCCCGGCTACTCAATTGTAAACGGCTTCGGCAATCAGCTCGCGGGTGTGTTTTACGGCGGCGGCTTCGAGCTTCTCGGATTACAGGCTCTCGGCGTTGTTACTGTCGCGGCTTGGACTGCGGTTACCATTTCGATCACATTCCTTATCATAAAGAAAACAATCGGCCTCAGAGTCAACAGACATGAAGAGATCGTCGGCCTCGACGCTACCGAGCACGGCTTACAGTCCTCCTATGCGGACTTTATCCCGTCGATGCACATCGAGACAACCGCTTCCGGCAAGGAAAAGGAAGTTGCGAACGTTATCCCCGTTGTATCGGAAGAAAAGGCTGTTCCCGTACAGCACCTCAAGGCGGAGAATACCGCTTCCGACGTGAAGATGACAAAGGTGGATATAATCACCTCGCTCGAAAAGTTCGATCAGCTCAAATCCGCGCTTTACGCTATCGGCATCACCGGTATGACCGTGACCAACACAATGGGCTGCGGTATGCAGAAGGGCAAGACAGAGTACTACCGTGGAGTCGCTGTAACTCCGCAGCTCTTACCGAAGGTAAAGGTAGAAGTAGTTGTCTGCAAGGTGCCTGTTGAAGACGTTGTATCGGCAGCAAAGAACGCGCTCTACACCGGTAATGTCGGCGACGGTAAGATCTTCGTTTACGATGTTGAGAACGTTCTGAAGATCAGAACGGGCGAAGCGGGCTATGACGCTCTGCAGGATAACGCATGATCGGCGGCGTACAAATATATAATTGCATAGTTTCCTCTCATTTATATATTGGCTGAAAAGGAAAGACACGGCGGGAAAGCTCGCCGTGCCTTTTCTTTTTCGCGTTTCTCCGCAGGGAATTATTTGTAAAGATTATATGTTTTAATTGACTTTCTTCACAATAAATGATATAATATATTGGCAAAAAAGCCGGTTGACGGTTCGGAATAAATACAGGTACAGGAGAAACTATGACAAAGAAAAGAAAAAGATTGCTGATACAAGTCGGCATAATAACAGTCGTATTCTTCATAATTCTTATAATTGTTCTCGGAACGATGATATACGTGGGATCGACTTCTATGTTTCTGAGCGCGAAAAACGAGATGATAGACCGTGACCTTCTTCGCAACAAGGAGGATGTACAGAGCTTTTTACATCTTTCCGAATACCTTGACTACTGGCGTGAGCACATTCCCGATATTACCCGGGATCTGTCCGAAGAGGAGCGCGAAGCGGCTTCCGGAGTGTATCAGAGGGAATATGACCCCGATTGCTTGTCTCTCAAAGGGATGGATGACGCGGAGAAGCTCGTTATTGCTCACGATATATATGAATATACTGCGAGCAGCTTCAATTCCGAGCAGTATATGTTCAACTACGACGGAATTTACCTCATCGACATAAGCGAGGAAAACAGCGGCTTTATATATTGCCACGGAGACAGCCATTTTGATTTTACGAAATTATCTCTCGGCGAGCATCTGGAGTTCGACATAAATGATCAGGTTGCTGTGCAGAGAATGCGCCGCGGCGATTTTTACGAAACGGAATATGAGATCGTATATTTCGATGACGGCAGGAGCTATTATATCGGGTACGCGCCGATAACGGAAAACGGGAAGGTCATCTGCGCAATATGCATAACCTACGACTGGAGTACCGTCAGAAAGGGTCTTGCGGAGAATCTTACCGTAATGGCGGCTTTAGGTATTCTCGTAATGCTTGCGGCGGGCGGGCTGCTGCTGCACTTCCTGTACATCACCGCGGTAAGACCGCTGACCACCATTCAGCGCAGTGTAAGGGGCTACATCGTTGACAAGGACAGCGCAAAGGTAACGGAGAATATGAACGAGGTAACGTCCCGGAACGAATTCGGAGTGCTTGCCGACGATATCTCACAGCTTGCGCAGGAGATAGACCGGTACACGGACGAGAACATAAAGCTCGCCGCCGACAAGGAGAGAGTTGCCGCGGAGCTCGGACTTGCGACAAGAATACAGAAAGGAACGCTGCCGGATATAGAAAAGGTTGTAAAGGAGCGCGGCGAGTTTGAGATATCCGCGTCTATGACTCCGGCAAAGGAGATAGGCGGCGATTTCTACGACTGCTTCTTTATAGATGACGATCATCTTGCGCTTGTTATCGCCGACGTTTCCGGCAAGGGAATACCCGCTTCGCTGTTCATGATGTCGTCGATGATCCTGATAAATGACCGTGCGGTCATGGGCGGCACGCCGTCGGAGATACTTGAATTTGTGAACCGCCGTATATGCGAGAGAAACACGCTTGAAATGTTCGTGACGGTATGGCTCGGCATACTTGAGGTAAGCACGGGACGGCTCTCATGTGCCAATGCCGGTCATGAATTCCCGATCATAAATACCGGAAGCGGCTTTGAGCTTTTCAGAGACAAGCACGGCTTTGTGCTTGGCGGAATGGACGGTATGAAGTATAAGACGTATGAGCTTCGGCTTAAAAAGGGAGACTGCCTGTTCGTCTATACCGACGGTATCACGGAAGCCACAGACCCGGTCAACGAGCTTTTCGGAACACAGCGCACAGTCGATGCCCTCAATATCGCTCCGGACGCATCTCCGGAGGAGCTGATAAAGAATGTGTCCCGCGTGATCGGTGATTTTGCACAGGGCTCTCCGCAGGCAGACGATATGACCATGGTGTGTCTCAAGTATAACGGTACCGAAGAGCCTTGAGAGACTTCTGCTATGCGTGGCTGTTGTTGAAATAGCAGGGAATAACTAACCGTGTGTGCTGTTGTTGCCGTTTTATATGCGCGCATCGTGCGCGCTTTTGACGGCAACTACCATTGCTTCGTGCAATGCACCCGCCCGTAGAAGAGCGTCGCTACGGAATCGGCGCGGCGCGTTCGCCGCTGGGGTTGGCGATAACTCCATTTCTAAAAACAATAATAACCGCACAGATTGTTAGTCTGTGCGGTTACTATTTTTTACCATACATATACATATAAGAGAATAACTAACCGTGGCTCTGCACCCGCCCATAGAAGAATTTAGCTACGCAAAACGCTGCGGCGCGTTCGCCGCGTTTTGTCGCCGCGTCCGAAAACTATTGCGGCGATAAGTGCGAATATCACAGCCGCGGTTATTCCGCCCGCGCAGGCTTCAAGTCCGCCCGTGAGCGAGCCGATAAGCCCGTCCTCCGTGACCGCTTTTCTCACACCCTTTGCGAGATTGTACCCGAACCCGGTCAGCGGTACCGTCGCACCGGCGCCCGCAAGCTCCACAATTGGCTCGTAAACCCCGAGCGCACCGAGCACTACCCCCGATACAACATAAGTTACAAGTATCTTTGCCGGTGTCATCGCGGTAAGGTCAATAAGCACCTGACCTATCGCGCAGAATGTTCCCCCTATGAGGAACGCCCATAGATATTCCATAAAAGTTCTCCTTATAAAGTATTGTCGGAAAAGCTCAGATGAACACAGTGCGCTATGCCGGGAATACTTTCGCCCTGCTGGACGAGCGTGGTTGACATCAATGCGCCCGTTGCCGTGAACAGCACGTTTTTCAGCTCGCCGCTCCTTATACGCGGGAGTATATGCCCGCAGAGCACCGAAGCGCTGCACCCGCACCCGGAGCCGCCCGCGTGAACGTCCTGCTTTTCGCGGTCAAATATCATTTTCCCGCAGTCGTTATGCCGTTCTCCGAGCTTAACGCCGTCCTGCATGAAAAGGTCATACAGCAGGTCACTGCCGACATACCCGAGATCTCCCGTAAGGATAAGATCGTAGTCCTCGGGCGTTCTGCCGAGCGTTTCGAGGTGTGTTTTTATGGTGTCGTAGGCCGCCGGAGCCATAGCCGCGCCCATGTTGTTCGCGTCCTTTATCCCCAGATCCTTGACGGTGCCTATCGTTACCGCTTTGACGTAAGGTGGTGCGGAATGTGCGCCGATTATCGCGCAGCCGCTTGCCGTTGCCGTCCACTGTGCCGTGGGTGTGCGCTGACCGCCGTATGTCTCCGGAAAACGGAACTGCCTTTCCGCGGAGCAGAAATGTGAGGAAGTAAGCGCCGCGTTGAGGCTGCCGACACCGCTGTCCGCGAAGACAGAGGCGAGAGCGAGACATTCCGCCATAGTCGAGCAAGCGCCGTAAAGCCCGATGAACCTTGCGCCGTTATTGCGCATACTGTATGCGGAGCCGGTGCATTGGTTCAGCAGGTCACCCGCAAAAACGAAGCTGATATCGCCTTCGGATATGCTCCCGCGTATGAGCGCCTGTTCAAACGCGTGCTGCTGGAGACGGCTCTCCGCTTTCTCCCATGTGTTTTCTCCGAACGCGGAATCCTCGCTCACATAGTCGAAACAGCTCCCGAGCGGTCCCGCGCCCTCCATTTTCCCGACAGCGGAGCCGAATGAAACAACGGAGGGCGTGCTGTCGAGCACGACTGTGCCGCTGCCTGTATATCTGCTCATGCGATCTCCTTTCTCAGCCTGCCTGCATAGCGAAGAGGATAATGCCGTACAGCGCGGAGGCTGCAAGCCCGTACACGATCACGGGTCCCGCGATTATGAATATCTTTGCGCCCACGCCGAGCACATATCCTTCTGTCTTGAATTCCATTGCCGGTGATACAACCGCGTTCGCGAAGCCGGTTATCGGCACGAGGGTACCGGCACCCGCGTGCTTTGCGATCTTGTCGTACAGTCCGAAGCCCGTCAGCACCGCGCTTAAAAACACGAGCGAAACGGAGGTTAGTGTACCTGCCATATCAGCCGTGATACCGAGAGACTTGTACAGATCAAGGATAGCCTGTCCGACACAGCAGATCAGACCGCCGACGAGGAATGCCATAGGTATTGTTTTGTACAGCTTTGTTCCCGGTGCGCGTCTTTTAGCGAGCTTCCCGTATTCACTTTCCGTTAGTTTCATAATATCCGTCCTTTCTTTCGGTGTTATTATCTGTCGAAAAAGGATTTTTATAATTGTTAATATTTGTATTTCCTACTCTATGCTATATAAAAGTAACCGCACAGAGCGGCGAACGCGCCGCAGCGTTTTGCGTAGCGAGCCGCGGACGCGCGGCAGCGTTTTGCGTAGCGACACTCTTCTACGGGCGGGTGCAGCGCCTCGGTTAGTTATTCTCTTCTATATATAGTAAAAAAGTAACCGCACAGATTGTAAATTCTGTACGGTTCTTGTTATTTTAATAATCGGAGTCTCTACCAACCCCACTGCGTTTCAGTCTGCGGCAGCCCATAGCTGTACGCTCTGAAATACTGCATTTATTTAGGGTGTCCAGCCCCCTTTTTCAAAGGGGGTTGGCGGGGTCGCAGGGGCAGAGCCCCCGTCTCAAATCTCTCAAAATCTCTCAAAGCTCTCGAACCCTCTCGCGCCATCTCGCACTCTCTCACACGCAGTATCTTGCTGCGATCCTGCCGACGGCGCGAACGAGGGCGCTGACTTCGGTGAGGGTGTTGAAGACCGACGGCGAGAAGCGGACTGCGCCGGTTTCGGCTGTGCCGATCTTTTTGTGGGCGGGGTATGCGCAGTGAAAGCCGCCGCGTAGTGCGAAGCCCGCGTCGCTCAGAAGCTGTGAAGCCTTTTCTGCGGGAAGATCGCCGATATTGAACGGGATAACGGGCGCGAAGCGCTCGTCAAAGTCGCTGCTGTACAGCTTCACCGACGACAGCTTTGCGACACCCTCAAAAAATCTGCGGCACAGCGCGTTTTCGTGCGCGCGGATATTGTCGGTTCCCTTTGAGTTTACGAAATCTACGCCCGCGCCGAGCGATATCGCACCGGCTGTGTTGATCGTGCCGCTCTCAAATCTGTCGGGCAGGAAATCCGGTTGTGACAGCTCCTTTGAGAGACTTCCCGTGCCGCCCTCTATCAGCGTTTTCAGGCGATACTTCCCGTCCGTGATAAGAAGCCCTGTTCCCATAGGTCCGTACAGTCCCTTGTGGCCTGCCGCGCAGATGATGTTTATGCCGTCCGACAGCTTTATCGGCAGAACTCCCGCACCCTGCGCCGCATCGACTATGAAGCAGATACCGCGCTCGCGGCACAGAGCCGCTATCCGTTTTATCGGCATTATCCGCCCCGTGACATTCCCGGCGGCTGTGCAGATAACGGCTTTTGTGCGGCGGTTTATACTGCGCTCGAATTCCCTGACCGTGCTGTCGTCATCGTCCGTGACCGCGGCGGTGTATGACACCCCGGCATTCCGGGAGAGCGCGTAAAGCGGGCGAAGCACGGCGTTGTGCTCGATGTCGCTTATCACCGCGTGCGAGTTTTACGGCAGCACACCCTTGATCGCCGTATTGAGCGCGAATGTGCAGTTCGGCATAAACACCGTGTTTTCGACTCTCGCCCCGAAAAATTCCGCGCATTTCTCCCTTGCGTCAAAGACCGCCTCCGCCGTTTCGAGCGACATCGCGTGTCCCGCTCTGCCCGGGTTTGCTCCGTATTTCACAAGTGCGCGTGACATTGCCGCGATGACCGCGGGCGGCTTCGGGTAAGTCGTTGCCGCGTTGTCAAAGTATATCATTGCTTTTCCTCCCTCCGTATTTCCCGTGCGCAGCCGTGACCGCGCACAGGACAGCTTTTCGCGTCTATCTTCCGCGTCTGCGGAAGGGCGGAGGAGGCGGTGGGGGAGGGGGCGGCGGCACGGGCATCGACCTTCCGCAGCGCACTCTTATCTCCGCCAGCATACGGCAAACCGTTTCGGGCGGTTCTTCCGTCCGTATCCCGAATGTACAGCCGCCTCTGCCGGTGCTTATCTTTTCGACATGAGCGCGGATACCGTGCGAGGCGAGATATCTCACTGCTCTTCTTGCGTCTGTATATGAATCGAGAGGAATAATTACCGTTCTCATAAATAAATCGTCCTTTCCTGTGGAATAATATCGTTATCCGACATAACGGGGAAAACATTCCCTTGTTATTTTATGCGGCACGGCGGTCTTGTGACAATGATTTTTCCGTCCGCAAATACGATCATACGGAGGAATTTTATGAAAGCTGTAATACTTGCGGGCGGTGAAGGCACACGCCTGCGTCCGCTCACCTGTGACCTGCCGAAGCCGCTTGTTCCCGTCTGCGGAAAGCCCGTCCTGTTCTACATTTTAGAGCTCCTGGAGAAGAACGGCTGCACGGAAGCCGCGGTGGCTGTCCGTTATCGCGGTGAGCGTATCGAAGCGGCGTTGGGTGACGGGAGATACGGCTCCGTGCGCACGTTCGTGTCGTATGAGGACAAGCCGCTCGGTACCGCAGGCTGTGTAAAAAAGGCAGCCGCCGACTTTGACGAGGACTTTATCGTGATAAGCGGCGACGCGATGTGCGATTTCGATCTTGCCGCGATATACAAGCACCACAAGGACACCGGCGTGAAAGCAACGATAGCGGTCAAGTCGGTCGACGATCCGCGCGAATACGGCGTTATCATAGGCGAGAACGGCATGGTGAGCGGATTTGCGGAAAAGCCGTCGTATGTGAACTGCCGCAGTGACCTTGCGAATACCGGAATTTATGTGATATCGCCGGAGATATTCCCGCTGATACCCGACGGAAAAATGGTTGATTTCGCGAAAGACGTATTCCCGGAGATGCTCGGGCGGGAGATGCCGCTCGGCTACTATGCGGAGAACGGCTATTGGTGCGATATCGGGGATATGAGCGCGTACAAGCGCTGTACGTCCGATCTCGTGAACGGCAAAATAAACGCGGAGCTCCCGGAACGCGTCACCGATCACGGCAGCCGCATAAGCAAGACCTCGTTTGTCGCGAAGGGAGCCTATTTCTCGGATAAAGCGCTTGCCGCGGGCTGCACGGCGGTAGGCGCGGGCGCGTATATCTCTGACGGCGCGAAGCTCAACAACGCGATAGTCATGGACGGCGCGTTTGTCGGCGAGGGTGTGACTCTCAACGACTGTGTGATCTGCACGAACGCGAAGGTAGGTGCGGGTGCCGCGGTATATGAGGGAGCCGTGGCGGGCGAGGGCTCCGTGATTGGCGAGAATGCCGTGATAAGCGGCGGTGTGCGGATATGGAACAACAAGCGCATAGAAAGGGGCGCGTCGGTCACGTCCGATGTTAAGTACGGGAGTGCGGAGTACCCGGAGATGTCGGAGGACGGTATCTGCGGCACGACAAACACAGTGATAACACCCGAGTTTGCGGTGCGTATCGGCAGTGCGCTTCCGAAGATATCCGACAGCGGTATAGCGGTATCTTGTGCCGACGGCAACGCCTCTCTCTGCATAAAGAATGCGCTTCTCAGCGGGATATCCTGCTCGGGCGGCTCGGCGTATGACTGCGGCAGCGTACCGCTCCCGGTGCTTGCGTACTCCGCGAAGCTGCTCGGCGCGGATATCTGTGTTCACGTCGTTTCGCGTTCGCGCACGTCGGTGATGATATACTCGGCGGGGCTGCTGCCGCTCAAACGAAGCCGCGAGCGCATTTTTCAGGGCGCGGTCACACGCGGCGAATTTATGAGCGCGGGCTGGGACGGCTTCGGCACGGTCACGGAGATAACCGACGCGCTTATGCTGTACCGCTCGTATATCACCGGGCTGTCCGGCTTCAAAGTGCCTTATGATGTTCGCATCGTGTCGCGCAATGCTATGTTCCGTGATATCTGCAATCCGTTTGCAAAGAAGATCTCATCCGGCAGGGAAAAGCTCACGGTGACGATAACGGAGCGGGGCGATATGTCGGAGATAAGCTGCGGTGACACGGTGATAGACCCTGTCTCGATGCAGCTCACAGTCTGTGCGTATGAAGCCCGCCGCGGTCACGACACCGCACTGCCGTTTGCATTCCCGCACACAGCCGAGGATGCGGCAGCCGCATACGGCGGTAAGATATTCCGTTATTTTGCGAGCTCAATGGATGACCGCGACGAGGAAGCCCGCCGTCTTGCGGCAGACCAACTCTTCATGCGGGACGGCTTTGCGCTTGCGCTGAAGGTTCTCGGGTATATGGCGGAGCTTTCGCTCACGCCTGCCGAAACGCTCGAATCCGTGCCGCGCTCGTCAAACGCGGGAAGATTTATCCGTGTGAACTGTCCTCCGCAGCGCATACTTGACCGTCTCAAAGCCGTTCCCGAGGAGAACGAGGGTGCAGTCATAGCCTCCGGCGATGACCGTGTGTTTCTGCGCCCCGACAAGCGCGGCACCGGGCTGTTCATGTTTGCCGAGAGCTTCGGCACCGAAACTGCCGCCGCACTGTGTGACAAAACCGAAAAACTGATAAGAAACGCCGCTGCCGCCCTTAAACAAATATAATAACAATTCAAACCATTCCCAAAACTAACGTGTGCGGGAACAAAACCCGGCAGCAGACGGGGGCGCAACCGGCTGCCCGCTGCACTTTGCTGCTTTCGCAGACGCTCTGTGCGGTACAAGCGATAGATTGGGCGTACAATGCCCTCTGATGCGGTACAGGACTAACGGGAGCAAGTACCCTGCAGCGGCTGCGACGGGATCCATCATTGGATCTTTGCCTTCTTTCCGCGAGTTGTCAAAGAGCTTGCCTGCACCGGTCTTTCGGGGGCTGTCTGTATGTTCCCGTCAAACAGTTTTTAATAGACTCACTGTACTGTTGCAAGCTTCTTTGATCCACGAAGCGGCACGCGTTCTTTGGTTACTTTCTGTCGCTGCCGACAGAAAGTAACTCGCCACGCCGGCAGAGAGCAGCAAAAGGAAAACAGGACTTTTCGCGGGCGAAATGAACCCAAAAGCCAATGCCGCCCGGTGAACAGCAGAATTATCAAATGCTTGACTTTTGAGAGAAAATGAGTTATAATATACTATGTATTTTTATGTTTTGAACGGGCAATGCCCGAATATATAATATCAAATCAATGTACGGAGCTTCACAACACTGCTTTCTATTGTACCAAATAAGCTCCCGCATAAAGAAAAGAGGCAAAATGGAAAAAAACAATAACCACAGACAGTCTGCCGCGGGCAAAAAGCGTCCCGGTGCGGGCAAATACATTATGCCGGGAAAACAGCCCAAGCAGATAAAGCAGCAGAAGCAAGCCCCGAAAAAGCAGAACAAGCCTGTCCGCAAGGACGTAAAAAACCGCCGTCCGCAGGTGCAGAAGGAGGAACCGCGCAAGGATATCCTCAGAACGGATAAGCCGAACTACACAAGAAATGAACAGAAAAAAGCCGGAACGGAGCAGCAGATAGCGCCGACAGCTTTGTCGCGCCCGTCAGGCGGCAGAAAATCCGCTCCGCTGAAAATAATACCCCTCGGCGGTCTCAACGAGATAGGCAAGAACCTGTATCTCTATGAGTGCTGCAACGATATGTTCATAGTGGACTGCGGTCTCGCGTTTCCCGACGACGATATGCTCGGCATAGATCTCGTTATCCCGGATTTTACCTATATCATAAAGAATAAGGATAAGCTCCGCGGCGTTGTACTGACACACGGACACGAGGATCATATCGGAAGCCTCGCATACCTGCTCAAAAAGGTGAATGTCCCGGTTTACGGCACCCGTCTTACCCTCGGTCTCGTCGAGGGCAAGCTGAAAGAGCACGGCATACTCTCACAGTGTACGCTGAATGTCGTTCAGCCGCGCCAGACCGTAAAAATGGGCTGCATGGCAGTAGAGTTTATCCGCGTGAACCATTCAATACCGGATTCCTGCGGCTTTGCAATATACACACCCGCCGGAATAGTTATCCACACCGGCGACTTCAAGGTGGACTACACCCCGATAGAGGGCGGCATAATTGACCTTGCGCGTTTCGGCGAGCTCGGCAACAGGGGAGTGCTCGCGCTACTTTCGGAGAGCACCAACGCCGAGCGTCCCGGCTTCACCATGTCCGAGCGCCGTGTGGGTGCGACATTCCGCAATTTCTTTTCTCAGGCGGAGGGAAAGCGCATAATCGTAGCGACATTCTCCAGCAATATCCACCGCATACAGCAGATAATCGACAATGCCGAGATGACCGGGCGAAAAGTCGCGGTATCCGGCAGAAGCATGATAAACGTGCTCACAACGGCAATAGAGCTGAACTATATACGTCTGCCGAAGGGAATACTCGTCGATATCGAGAAGATCGGCAAGATCCCGCCCGACGAGCTTGTTATCATCACCACGGGCAGTCAGGGCGAGCCTATGTCGGCACTGTCCCGTATGGCGAACAACGAGCACAGACAGGTCACCATAACGCCGCAGGATCTCATTATCATATCCGCGAACCCCATTCCCGGCAACGAAAAGCTGGTTGGACGCGTCGTGAACGAGCTTATGAAAGCGGGCGCGAGTGTGGTATATGAGGCTATGTATGACGTTCACGTCTCCGGTCACGCGTGTCAGGAGGAGCTGAAAATGATGCTCTCGCTGACAAGACCGAAGTATTTCATACCGATACACGGCGAGTACAAGCATATGTTCAAACACGCAGAGCTTGCCAAACAACTCAATATCCCCGAGGAGAACATCTTCATAGCCGGCAACGGAACGGTCATCGAGACGGACGGCGTGGATATGAAGATAACGGGGCAGGTACCCGCGGGACGCGTGCTGATAGACGGTCTCGGAGTGGGCGATGTCGGCTCCGTTGTGCTGCGTGACAGAAAGCATCTCGCACAGGACGGACTTATAATCGTGGTTGCGTCTGTCGTGAAAGCGACGGGTACGATAGCTGCGGGTCCCGATCTCGTATCGAGGGGATTTGTGTATGTGCGCGAATCCGAGGAGCTTATGGAAGAAGCCCGTGAGCGTGCCAAAAGCGTGATGTTAAAGAGTATCACCCCGAATATGCGCGAGTGGTCAGGCGTGAAAGCCGACGTAAAGGACGCGCTGAGCGGATTTATTTTCTCGAAAACGGGCAGAAGCCCTATGATACTTCCGATAATCATGGAAGTCTGAAAAACGTACTGTTGCATATCCGGATCTGTCGTCCGCCGGACGACTCCAAAAATGTAAACTGTAAACTGAAAAAGGGGGAATGTAAGTGAAAAACAACTTCCGCGACGCGGGGCTTGTGATATCCATAATCGCGCTGCTGATATCGGCGGTGTCGATGCTCATATTCACTTACGGCGCTTCCCTGCAGGCGTTCTGCATTTTCGCGCCCATACTCTGCGTGACCGGCGGTTTCACTGCGGCGAAGCTCATCTCCGTCACAAGAAAGAATTTCCAGTATTTTGCGCGTATAGATTCCGAGATAGACCGCATGGAGCGCGTGTCGATGAACTATATGCCGCTTGCGATAGCGATTGTTGACAGCGGCAGCAGACTTGTGTGGTTCAATCTTGACTTCGCGAAGCGTTTCGAGGACGAAGCCGTGTACGGCAGCTCTATCGAGATAATCACGAAGCTCCCGCTCGAAAAGCTGCTGGGACGTGACAGCTATTACGAGATAAAGTACAAGAACAACTATTACAGGGTATATGCGGACTCGCCCGGCGATGACGACGCAAAGGATGTATTTATGATATACTTCTCCGATATCACGGGCATGAGAGTGCTCGAAACGGAGAAACGCCTGTCGCAGCCCGTAGTTATGATATTCGTCATAGACAGCTACGAGGAGCTTTTCGGCGGCAGCTCGGAGAGTGAGACGGCAAAGATCACCGTACAGATAGACAAGCTGCTGGAGGACTTCATAAGCGGCACCAACGGAATACTGCGAAAGTACAATCGTGAGCGCTTCTGGGCGGTAGTTGAGGAGAGATATGTCCGCGCCATGATAGACGACAAGATCAAGATACTTGACAAGGCGAGGGAAATACAGGTCAACGAGCGTATAAGCGTAACGCTGTCGATAGGTATAGGACGCACAGGACGCAGCCTTGCCGAGAGTGAGGATTTTGCGAGACAGGCGCTCGATATGGCGCTCGGCCGCGGCGGAGATCAGGCTGCGATAAAGAACGAGAGCGGATTTGAGTTCTACGGCGGCGTTTCAAAGGGCGTTGAGCGCCACACAAAGGTAAAGACGAGAATAATCGCAAGCTCGCTGATAGAAGCGGTGGAGCAGGCGGACGACGTTTACATAATGGGTCACCGCAACAGCGACTTCGATGCTGTCGGAGCCGCGGTGGGACTTGCCGGTGCGGTAAGGCGGCTCGGCAAGAATGCCTATGCTGTGATCGACAAGCAGACAACGCTCTCGATGCAGCTATACAACTACATTTACGAGAAGGAAAAGGGATATCTGTTCATAAACGCGAACGAGGCAAAGGAGAACTTCGGCGACGGCTCGCTGCTTATCGTAGTCGATACGCACAATCCCGATATCGTCGATGTGCCGGAGCTGCTTGAACGCGCGGACAAGGTAGTTGTAATTGACCACCACAGAAAGATGATAAACTATATCGACAAGGCTTCGATATTCCACCACGAGCCCTACGCGTCGAGCGCGAGCGAAATGGTGACCGAGCTTCTCCAGTATTTCGGGGACGCGGGCAAGATATCCTCGGTGCAGGCGGAGGCTCTGCTTGCGGGTATAACGCTCGATACCAAGAATTTTACGCTGCGGACCGGCGTGCGCACGTTTGAGGCTGCGGCATTCCTGCGCAAGCTCGGTGCCGACACCGTGAACGTTAAAATGCTGTTCACCAACTCCGTTGAGTGCTACCGCGAGAAATCCGAGCTTGTGGCTTCCGCGTCGGTGTACAGAAACTGCGCGATTGCCACGGCGAACAAGGTCATGCAGGATATGAGGGTAGTTGCGCCGCAGGCTGCCGACGAGCTTCTCGGCGTTACGGACGTAAAGGCATCGTTCGTTGTCTCGAAGCTGTCGAATGACGAGATCGCGCTCAACTGCCGTTCTCTCGGTGCTTTGAATGTACAGCTCATAGCCGAGACTCTCGGCGGCGGCGGTCATCAGACAATGGCGGGCGTTCAGTTCCACGACACGACTGTTGAGAACGTTGTCGAGCGGCTGAAAGAAGCAATAGACAAGTATTACAGCAATCTTAATTCATAATTAAAAAGACATCAGGAGGAGACAAAAAATGAAAGTAATTCTTTTGCAGGACGTGAAAGGCACGGGCAAAAAGGGCGAGATAAAGGAAGTAAAGGACGGCTACGCAAGAAACTGCCTTATAAAGCAGAACCTTGCCGTTGAGGCGACAAACGCCAATCTCAATATACTTGAGGGTCAGCAGGCTCACGCGCAGCACAAGATCGACACCGATACCGCCAACGCGAAGCATATTGCGTCGGTGATAGAGGGCAAGACCTTTTCCACTGCGGTAAAAGCGGGCGCAAACGGCAAGCTCTTCGGCTCCGTTACCGCAAAGGACGTGGCGAAGCTCATCAAGGACGCTCACGGGCTCGATGTTGACAAGAAAAAGATAGTTCTGAAGGAAGACATAAAGACATTCGGCACCTTTGAAGCCGAGGCGCGCCTTTACAACGGCGTTTCCGCGAAGTTCAAGGTGCAGGTGACCGAGCTGCAGTAAGGGTGACTTGAGATATGGCAGAGCTTGAGATCATAGAATCAAATCTCCCGTTCAACATAGACGCCGAACAGGTAGTTCTCGGCTCGGTGATAGTAGAGCCCGATCTGCTTTCCAAGATATCGGACGTGATAACACCGGAGCATTTCCACATAAAGATGCACAACGGCATATACGGCGTTATACAGAAGCTGTTCGTGGGCGGCGAGAATATAAACATCGTCACCGTCACGGAGCACTGTGTCCGCCAGAGCGTGTTCGAGTCGCAGGACGAGGCAAGAACGTACCTGTTCAGGCTGTCCGAGATGTCGGTGGAAAAGTCGTCGATAGAGAGCTATGCGCAGGTGCTCGACGAGAAATATCTTATGCGCCGTCTCATAACCGCGTCGAAGGACATCTTTGACAAGGCTTCTTCCGGCACGGAGGACCCGTCGGCGATGCTGGACTACGCGGAAAAGATGATCTACGATATCCGCAATCAGAAGGAGATCAAGGGACTTGTTCATATCGGTCCCACTCTGCGTGATACGCTTCGCGGACTCGCGGAGCTTGCGGAGAACCCGGAAAAGGCGAAGAAGAAGGGCATGAGCTCCGGCTTCCCGTCGCTTGACAGATTTATTTTCGGACTTAATCCGTCCGATTTCATACTTATCGCGGCGCGTCCCGGTATGGGAAAAACGTCGTTCGCAATGAATATCGCGGTAAATGCCGCAAGAATGCACCCCGACAAGAAAGTCGCGGTGTTCAGCCTTGAAATGTCGCGTGAACAGCTCGTCGCCCGTATGCTCTCGTCGGAGGGCAAGATACCGTCCGATGTGCTCAAAACGGGCAGGATAGAGCCTTCGCAGTGGCGTGGACTCAACGAGGCAGCCGAGATGCTGAATATGATCGAGCTGTACGTTGACGATACCGCGAATGCGGCAATAGGCGAAATGAAGGCAAAGCTCAGACGTATGGACAACCTCGGGCTTGTGGTGATAGACTACTTACAGCTCATGTCAACCGGCAGGCGCGACGGCAACCGTGTCAACGAGGTGTCGGAGATAACCCGTAGTTTAAAGATACTCGCCAAGGAGCTCAACGTACCGGTCATTACGCTGTCACAGCTGACGCGCGGACCGGAATCGAGAGAGAACAAGCGTCCTATGCTGTCCGATCTGCGTGAATCCGGCTCTATCGAGCAGGACGCGGATATCGTGCTGTTCCTGTACCGCGACGCGTACTACACCAAGGCGGAGGACAACCTCGAAAGCTGCGAGTGCATAATCGCGAAGAACCGCCACGGCGAGACCGCTACCGTGAATCTGCGCTGGGACGGTCAGTTCACGCGCTTCAGCGATGTGGAGCAGCGCTATGGAGAGTAAGATCATAGCCGCCGCCGAGCGGTACGATATGTTCACGCCGGGAGACAGGGTAACGGTGGGGCTGAGCGGCGGAGCGGACAGCTGTGCGCTGCTGCTCGGGCTTCTCGCGCTGAAAGACCGGTTCGGGATAACCGTCTCGGCGTGCCACATAAACCACAGTCTGCGCGGCGAGGAGAGCGACGGGGACGAGCGTTTTGTCAGGGAGCTCTGCGAGAGCCGCGGTGTGTCGCTTGAAGTGTTCCGGGTAGATGTCCGGGGCGCGGCGGTCAAGCACGAGAGCCTTGAAGAAACGGCAAGGCGGCTGCGCTACGGCTGCTTTGACAGCATCACATCGGGCGGCGCGAAGCTCGCCACGGCTCATACCGCAAACGACAGTGCCGAGACGGTGATAATGAATATGATACGCGGCACGGGAACAAAGGGACTTGCCGGGATTCCCCCGGTAAGGGATATGTTCGTGCGCCCGCTGATACTCTGCACAAGGGAAGATACCGAGGAATACTGCCGCGCAAACGGCATAAAATTTGTAACGGACAGCACCAACCTGTGCGACGACTACACACGAAACCGCATAAGGCACAAGGTACTGCCGCTGCTTTCGGAGTTCAATCCGTCTGTGATAGCGGCGCTTTCACGCATGACCGAGGCTGTCGGTGAGGACGCGGCGTTTCTGGACGCTTACGCGGCGGAGTGCGCGGGGAAGTGCGTTTACGGGGCAGGGTATGACTCGCGGAAGCTGAAGGAGCTGCCCGGCGCGGTAAAGTCGAGGATAATAGCCTCGGAGCTCAAAAAGAACGGCGTGGAGCCGTCTAAGCTGCGCATAGACCAGTGTTCTGAGATCATTGAAAAGGGCATGGGCAAGGTAAATCTCTGCAAAAACAAGTTTGCGCTGGTGCGGAAAAAGGTGTTTTTTGTAAAAACCGAGATACAGAATTACCGTCAAAGGTGAATTTTTCATATATATAATATATTTTTCAGAATTTGAACATTTTATGTGTTGATTTTTTCACTTAATTGTGATATACTTATTCAATGGCGATTGTTGCTTACAAAATCAAATCTATCGGGAGACGTAAAATGCACGCTGACGTTGAAAGAATACTTTTTACCGAAGAACAGATAAAGAATGCCGTTAAGGAGCTCGGAAAGCGAATAACCGAGGATTACGCCGGTGATCCGCCGATCGTTGTCGGCATCCTGAAGGGCTCTTTCATATTTATGTCAGACCTTATGCGTGAGATAGATCTCAACTGCGATATCGACTTCATGATAGCCAAGTCCTACGGCAACGCTACCGTGTCCTCCGGGGCGGTAAACATCGTGAAGGATCTCGACACGGATATCACGGGGCGCAATGTGCTGATAGTTGAGGATATCCTCGATACCGCAAGAACGCTCACAGCCGTGAAGGATCTGCTAATGGACCGTTCGGCAAAGTCCGTGAAGATCGCGGCTCTGCTCGACAAGGTAACGGCACAGCGTGTGTCCGATCTTACCGCGGATTACAAGTGCTTTGATGTGGGCAACGAGTTTGTGGTTGGCTACGGACTCGATTTTGCGGAGAAATACCGCGGGCTCAAATACATAGGCGTTCTTAAACCAGAAATATATGAACGTTGATCGATACAGACATATATATAATGTGTGAATAAAAGAACATATCTCAACGGCGGGTGCCGTTTGGAAAGGCGGTCTAAATGCAGTCTAACAAATTCAAAGGCATAGTCATCTATGTCGCTATAATCGCGCTGCTCGTATGCGGTCTTATCCTGATCCTCAATACGATACCGAGGGGCAGTCAGGAGGCTAAAACGAGCTATTCGGACGTACTCAACGAGTTCGATAACTACAATGTATCCGAGTTTACGCTCGATCTTGGCAGCGGCGCACTGAAATACAGGCTGAAAAGCGACACGGATTCCAAGGAGAAGACGTACAGCGTACCGAACGTAAGCCTGTTCATACAGGATATAAACGGTTACCGGGAAGGGTACAATGAGAAGAATCCCGATAATCCGCTGAAATTTGACTATCTGCCTATATCCGACAATTCCTTCCTGCTCAGCTTCGTTCCGTATCTGATACTGATAGCGCTGATGATCGGCTTTACGTTCGTCATCATGCGTCAGACCACGGGCGGCGGCAAGATGAGCCAGTTCTCCCGCGCGAATACCCGCAACCAGCCCGCAAACGGCAAGAAGGTAACCTTCGCGGATGTGGCAGGTGCGGACGAGGAAAAGCAGGAGCTTGAAGAGATCGTTGACTTTATGAAGAACCCGCGCAAGTATCAGGAGCTCGGTGCGCGTATCCCGAAGGGCGTTCTGCTCGTGGGACCTCCCGGAACCGGTAAGACACTGCTTGCGAAGGCTGTCGCGGGAGAGGCGGGCGTTCCGTTCTTCTCGATAAGCGGTTCGGATTTCGTTGAAATGTTCGTCGGTGTCGGCGCGTCGCGTGTGCGTGACCTCTTCGATCAGGCGAAAAAGCATACCCCGTCCGTTGTGTTCATAGATGAGATAGACGCTGTCGGACGTCAGAGAGGCGCAGGTCTCGGCGGCGGTCACGACGAGCGCGAGCAGACACTTAACCAGCTGCTTGTTGAAATGGACGGCTTTACCGAAAATCAGAACATCATCGTCATGGCTGCAACGAACAGACGTGACATACTTGACCCGGCGCTGCTGCGTCCCGGCCGTTTCGACAGACAGATCGTGGTCAGCTACCCCGATATCAAGGGACGTGAGGAGATACTCAAGGTCCACACCAAGAACAAGAAGCTCTCGCCCGATATCAACCTCGCGACTATCGCAAAGACCACCGCGGGCTTTACCGGAGCCGATCTTGAAAACCTCGTGAACGAGGCTGCACTTCTCGCGGCGAGAAAGAACAGAAAGGCTATCGTGCAGGAGGATGTTGAGGAAGCCGCTATCAAGGTAGTGACCGGTCCCGAAAAGAAGTCGAGAGTCGTTACGGACAAGGAAAAGCGCCTTACATCGTACCACGAAGCGGGACACGCGGTCTGCACATACTTCTGCCCGACGCAGGACAAGGTGCATCACATCACCGTAATACCGCGCGGTTCGGCAGGCGGATTTACAATGTCGCTGCCCGATCATGACAAGAATTATGTCAGCAAGACGGAAATGGAAGAAGAGCTTGTTGTACTGCTCGGCGGACGCGTTGCGGAGAAGATAGTCCTCGAAGACATATCCACCGGTGCATCGAACGATATCGAGCGTGCAACGAATGTCGCAAGAAGCATGGTTACGCGCTACGGCTTCAGCGAGAAGCTCGGACCTATCGTTTACGGCACGAATGACGCGGAGGTATTCCTCGGCAGAGACTACTCGCACGGCAGAAACTACTCCGAGAATATCGCCGGCGAGATCGACGCGGAGATCAGAGAGCTTGTCGAGACCGCGTATGAAAGCGCCCGCAATATTCTTGAAACTCACCGTGATTGCCTCGAACGCGTTGCGCAGTACCTCATGAAGAATGAGAAAATGGACGGTGCGGTATTCGAGAAGATAATGAAGAACGAGCTTGTTGTCGATGCGGAACCCGTACAGCCGGAAGCTCCGGCTGCGGAAGATGTTCCCACAGCGGAAGAAGCTCCCGCAGACAGCACAGAAGAATAAAACGATAAGGTTCCCCTGCTTCGGCAGGGGAATTTTTGTTGTGCTGCAACAAAACGATATATTTGTTGTACCATAGACTAATTTTCTTGACAGATACAGACAAAGTATGCTATAATAGTCACGATATTTTTTTCACAGGAGGGAAATTACTGAATGGTTATAATAATAGCCACGATCGTTGTCTATCTGCTGATGATGGTAGTTATAGGCGTGATCTTTTCCAAGAAAAACAACGACGTCGGGGACTTCTACCTCGGCGGAAGAAAGCTCGGCCCGATAGTAACGGCAATGAGCGCGGAAGCCTCCGATATGAGCAGCTGGCTTCTTATGGGCTTACCGGGAGTCGCATATCTCTGCGGCTGTGCGGAAGCGGGCTGGACAGCTATCGGTCTTGCTATCGGAACATACCTGAACTGGCTGTTCGTTGCAAAAAGGCTTCGTCTTTACTCGCAGAGATGCGGTGCGATCACGATACCCGACTTTTTCTCAAAGCGCTATCACGACAACTCGAATGTACTTCTCGGTATATCGGCGCTGATAATCCTGATATTCTTCATCCCCTATACGGCATCGGGATTTTCCGCGTGCGGCAAGCTCTTTGAGCAGCTCTTCGGCTGGGATTATCACGCTGCGATGCTTGTAAGTGCGGTCATCATCATACTTTACACAAGCCTCGGCGGCTTCCTTGCTGCAAGCACGACTGACCTTATACAGAGCATAGTTATGACCTGCGCACTTGCTATCGTTCTTATATTCGGCATCGAGAATGCCGGTGGTATCGACAACGTTATCGAGAACGCAAAGGCACTTCCGGGATACCTGACACTGTTTGAGAATCACAACGCTGCGGACAACACCGCTTCTCCCTATGATTTTCTTACGATAGTTTCCACAATGGCGTGGGGTCTCGGCTACTTCGGAATGCCGCATATACTCCTTCGTTTCATGGCGATCAAGGATCACCGTAAGATAAAGACCTCCCGCCGTATAGCGTCGGTATGGGTAGTTATCTCGATGTTTGTTGCGATATTTATCGGTATAGTTGCAAACACGCTCAGCAAGAACGGAATAATAGAGACGTTCACAAAGAGCTCGGAATCCGAGACCGCGCTTATAAAGATAGGCTTCTTCATGAGTGAGCACGGCGTTATTCTTGCGATCTTTGCGGGACTTATCTTTGCGGGCATACTTGCCTGCACGATGTCCACAGCGGACTCACAGCTCCTTGCCGCTTCTTCCAGTGCTTCGGAGAACATTCTGAAGGGAGTATTCAAGATTAAGCTGACGGAAAAGCAGTCCATGATCGTTGCCCGCGGCATACTTCTCTTTATAGCGGCAGTTGCGGCAATTATCGCGTGGGACAAGGACAGCTCGATTTTTAGAGTTGTATCCTTCGCGTGGGCAGGCTTCGGCGCAACCTTCGGACCCGTAATGCTGCTTGCACTGTTCTGGAAGCGCTCCAACAAATGGGGCGCGATAGCCGGACTTGCGGCAGGCGGAGTTATGATATTTGTATGGAAGTTCGTTATCAGAGGGCTTGGCGGCGCATTTGATATCTACGAGCTCCTCCCCGCGTTTATAATAGCGCTTCTTGCAGATGTGATAGTTTCGCTCGCAACCAAAGCTCCCGAGGACAAGATCACCAAAGAGTACGACGAGTATGTTGCCGAGGTAAAGAACCCCGCATAAGAGGTTTCAAGAGATTTCGGAGAGGGGACTCTGCTTCGGCTTCGCCTTGGATCCGTAGGCGCATTTTAGAAAGAGACTTTAAGAGAGTTTTTAGACGGGGGCTCTGCCCCTGCGACCCCGCAAGCCCCCTTTGAAAAAGGTGGCTTGACCCACTAAATAAATGCAGTATTTCAGAGCAAGTACAGCGGACGGGTGCAGCGAGAAACGCAGTGGGGTTGGCGATATTTCATTTACAAGATGACAGAAAAACAGCTTGCTATGAAATTCACAGCAAGCTGTTATTTTTGTGCTCACATTTGGATCTCGTCACGATTCAGATATCGCACCACAATTATCAATTATCAATTGCAGATGTTTCTTTCTCTTCTTCTTGGTGGTTTGTTGCGCGTTTTCTGCGCTTTTTGGTCTTTCGTGCGAGCAGCACACAGCCGGTCAGCACGACTGGTACTCCTACCGCGGCGGCAACGCCCGTGGCGGGATTTATCGCTCCGCTGCTGTCCGGGATACTTGCCGGCATAACGATCTCCGGTGCTGACGTGTAAACCGTATTAACCATCATAAAAGGTGAGAAGGAATTGAGACTGAATGTGATCTTCTTAACGCCGTCTTCGGTGACGATCGAGGACGGTACCTTCTCCGGATCGCCGTTTACGATATGGTAAAGCTCAATGCTGTCGGCGTAGGCTCTCATATTGTCCGGCAGCGGTATGGTTATCTCGATGTATGCCCCGTCCGGCAGCCGCTTGATATAGGTGTTCGTGACCGTGTCGAAAACGCTCACATCGAACGGGTAAATGTCGTGACCGCTCATTCCGAGCAGTTTAAGCGCAGATACCGCGTCCGGCTCGTTGTCCGGCAGATCGGATATGATAATGATGATGTCGTGATCGAAGAACTCGTATCTTGTCTTAATGCGGATCTTTTCGCCGCCGAGACCGGAAAGATCCTGTTCCAGCGCAACGTTTATCTTCTTGCTGCGGTTTCCGCCGCTTTCTTCCTCATCGGGGAAGTCCGGCTCGTTTTCGTCTTCTTCGTCGTCCGGAAATTCAGGCTCGTAATCGTCGTCTGTGGGCGGTTCCGGGTCAATAAACGGATCTTCCTCGTCGTCAAAGTCCTCCGGCAGTCCCGTCGTATCGTCGTCGGAATCCGCAACCGTTACCGGCGTTACAGTCCTTGCCGTGGTGGTTGTTGTGCTTGCGGCCGTCCGTTCGGTAGTCTGTGAGGTGTTTGACGGAATGTTGTAATTAGGAATGTACGATGGTCTTGTCACCGGTGTCTCCGCGCGGGAAACCGAAACTCGTACAGAAGTGACTGCGGGCTGCCACAGCTCGCGGTAATCATAGCCGTTGCTCTCGACATAGGCGAGACTTGCCCTTTTCAGTGTGATAATACCGGTAGTTACGGGTGAGTTTGATTTTGCGCGGAGCTCGGCTTTCAGCGTGAGACCTCTCGTCAGATCAATGACCTTGTCCGCGTTTGATGCCGCCAGTGAAAAGAAGCCGCTGCCGCTGTTTTTGAATGAGCCCGGCATTGACGGTGCCCAAGATACAACTTCGAACATATCGCTGTCAAACTCCGCGAGAATGGAAGCGGTATCCGCGTATTCCTGTATTGCCGGAACTGTGACATAAACGGAGAATGTCGCACCCTGCTTTACGGACTCAACCGAAGCCGATATACCGCCGCCCTTTATGGGCTCGATATAAGGGGTTTCCCCGGTTATTTTTGCCGAAGCTCTTAATGTCTGCGGAGCCCACAGCTCCGTGTTTGTATAGCCGTCATCCTCGACTTTTGAAATGCTGTGTGATACGAGGGTAAAGCTGCCGGTCATACCTGCGGCATCGTTCCTTGCACGCATCTGCGCGGTGAGGGTAAGTCCGTTTTCAAGAGTGATATTCTTGTCTGCCGACGAAGCCGAGACCGCAAAGAACCCGCTGCCGCTGTTCACGGCTTCCGAAGCGGGAAGTCCGGGCTCCCACGAGACTATCTCGAATGCGTCGGAGTCGAACTCCGCACGGACGGAAAGCGTATCCGCGGAAACATACGCGGCGGGTACTTCTATGTAAGCGTTGAATAATTCACCGGGCTCGACGGTGTTCTTTGAAAGCCGTATGCCGCCCCCGTATGAAGCCTCGTCTCCGGGCTCGTCCGGCATCTCCGGTTCATCGTCCTGACCGCTGCCCTCACTGTCGTCAACAGTAACGTAAGCTGCAATGGTTTCCGGCTCCCAGAGCTCGTGTATCGTTATGCCGTCGTCTTCGGCGTATGAGAAGCTCGCCTTTGTTATCGTAAAGGCATATTGACCTGCGGGCGCGGTATTCTTTACCGTGAAACCGGCAGAGATAACGGTATCGGAGGACAGGTCTATCGCCCGCGATGCGTTGCCCGCCGAAAGAGCGATAAAGCCGTCGCCTGAGCCGGAGGACGCGTTTGTTATCAAGTCGGAAGCCCAGCCCTGTTTTACGACAGGCTCGAAAACATCGTTGTCGAACTCGATACGCAGCGACGCGGAATCCGCGTTTGTCCGTGCGGCAGGAACGGTCACCGATACGGTGAATCTGTCGCCGCGGGAAAGGCTGTCATCCGACACGGAGATGCCGTTGATACCGTATGCCTTTACGCGTATGGCTAAACCCGCGAACACGAGTGCTGATACGGCGAAAGCAGCGAACAGCGCGACTGTTTTACCGAGCTTGCTGTGATATGATGCTGTGATCGTATTTTTCATTTATACAAACCTCCGGACTGTCTGCGGGAGCCGATATTGAACGATTATTCCTTAAAATAATATTATACCATTATTTCTTGTTTTCGTCAACTTTTTCGGTTTTTGTTTGTTCTTTTGCACAAAAAAACGCAGGAAAATTGTGCAAAACGGTAGCCCGGACAGCAGAAAAACACTTTGTTCCGTTTCCCGGCGCACTTGACAAACGGCACCTGTGATGATATAATAAAATTACGATAAAAAACGAAAAAAGCACTGCCGTATTACGGATTTCTGCGTATAAATATACAGAACCGATATTTATGGGAGGCAGTGCCTATGAAAAGAAAATATTCCGTGATCGTTTTTCCGGACTGGTGTGACGGCTCCTTAACGGGGGCTGTGCGTGCTCCTTTCATAATGTACAGGCTGCGAGGTCCGTGCAGCGAATGAAGCTGATGTCGGAAAAACGAGCAAAGGAGGTTGCTATAATGGAACGAATACTGAATAATCTGTTCGATTTTCAGCGTTTCGTGCGCGATCCGGCGTTACAGCGCATAATAGACGAAGCCGAGAATTATTCGGAAGCGGTAGAGCTGTCCGATGACATACTCGGTCTTGCGGCAGGCGGAATTGCCGTCGATCCCGATAAGATAAAGGGAGCGAAAAATGGCTGAAGTAAGTTCCGAGCAGATCTATCTCGAATACCGCTCAAAGGTGGCGGCATATATATCAAGTCATATCCGTAACCGGGAGGATGCCGAAGACCTCGTGTCCGAGGTGTTTATGAAGGTCCATTCGTCGATAGACAAATTCGATGAGAACAAGGCATCCGTTTCGACATGGATATATACCATAACCCGCAATACCGTCACGGATTTTCTGCGCAGAAACCGCGTTTCCGAGGAGCTGCCGGAGGACGCTCCGTCGCCGCTTCTCACAGAGGAAAGCTATATAAACGAGGAAACGCTTTCCGAGCTTGCCGATGCACTCACTTATCTTGAGGACGAGGAGCGCCGGATAATAGCGCTCCGGTACGGCAGCGGCAGGCCGCTTACAGAGATAGCCGACAAGCTCGGTATCAGCTACGGCGCGGTGAAGATACGTCACCGCAAGGCTCTGAGTAAGCTGGAAGAGCTTATGAAAAACAAGATATGACCATACAGCCCCGTGTTTCAAAAAAGGAACACGGGGCTTGAAATTTTACGGAGTGTTGCTTGACAGTGATATATGAAGATGATATAATAAAAACAGTATAATACAACTTCCTATACTATTTTCATTTCAAATTATAGACATGGCTTATCAGCGTTTCTTCTCCCCGCCGGAGGCGTGGAGAAGAAACAAAAAGTCCGTTTGTCTATATCTTGATCTGAAATCAGTACTATTTCATTTCAGGAGGACAGAAAAATGAGCAAAGTACTTGTAGCATATTTCAGCGCGAGCGGTTATACCGAGGCAAAGGCAAAGCTGATAGCAGAGTCGGCGGGCGCGGATATATTTGAGATAAAGCCCGCGCAGCTCTATACCGCAGAAGACCTCGACTGGCATAACAAGCAGTCCCGCAGCAGCCTTGAAATGGCGGACCTGTCTTTCCGCCCGCCAATGGCGGAGGAAGCGCCGGATATCTCCGGGTATGACACGATATTTGTCGGCTTCCCGATATGGTGGTATAAGGCTCCTACGATAATCAACACGTTCCTCGAAAGCCGCGATTTCTCCGGTAAGACGATAATACTTTTCGCTACCTCCGGCGGCAGCCGCTTCGGAGATACTGTAAAATACCTTAAAGACAGCGTTTCCGATACCGCAGTCCTTAAGGAGGGGCGCATACTCACGAGTGCGCAGGGATATGTTATTTCCGCGTGGCTGAAGGAGCTCGGCATAATTACGGAGTAAAATCAATACCGTCTTTGCGCGGTACAGACAAAATCTACACAATTTCGGGAGAATTGAATTATGAGATCGGATTACAAGGCGGCGAAAAAGCTGGGCGACGAAGCCGTAAGAGAAGCGGTAAAGAACGGTATATCACCGTATCTGCCCGTGCTCGACTCGCTCGATGAGATAAAGAACGCCGCGGGAGAAGTGAAAGTGGGGCTTATGGAGCTCCCGATAAACCGTATCACCGGCAACAAAGCTATCGCGCGAAACAACGCGTTCGCCAACAACTTCATGCCTATATTCCCGGAATCGTCGGAATTCGCGGCAAAATGGGAGAGCCTGTACGATTCCTACATGGAGGAGGGCATACGGGACGCTATCGAGTGCTATGAGTATATGAACCGGTACTATGTGCTGGAGGGCAACAAGCGCGTTTCCGTGTCAAAGTACGGCGGCAGTGAGTATATCCTCGCCAACGTCACACGAATACTCCCCGCAAAGAACGACACAAAGGAAGTCAAGGTGTATTACGAGTACCTTGATTTCTACGCTGTAACAAAGAATTATTACATAATTCTCAGCGAGCCGGGCGGATACGCGAAGCTCGCCGATCTTCTTGACTGTGACCTCAAAGAGCCGTGGGACGAGCAGCTGTGTGCCGATCTCAAAGCGGCTTATTTCGCGTTCAGCAGGCTTGCGCGCACGGCGCTTGAAATAAACAACGATTTCACCGCGGGTGACGCTTTTCTTGTGTATATCTCGATATTCCCCATGAAGACGCTGTTCGACAACAGCGATGAGCAGATCGTGAAGAATATCCGTCTCGCCAGGAAAGAACTGCTTGCTGACCGCGATGTTGACAGCATAGCATTCCTTGAAGAAGCTCCCGAAGCCGAAAAGCCGAGAAATACAAGGATAGCGAACCTTTTCTCGTCGCTCAAGGCGTACACTGCCGCGTCGCCGCTCAAAGCCGCGTTTATCTACGATGCCGGAGTTGACGAGTCACGCTGGATAGGCAGTCACGAGCTCGGGCGTATGTATGCGGACGAGATGACCGGCGCGAACGCGGTCACGAAAAAGTACCTCTCCGCAAACAGCAACGGTAACATACACGACGCTCTCACAAGAGCGATCGACGACGGAAATGAGATAATATTCACGGTGTCGCCGAAGATGATGCCGGACACACTCAAAGCCGCCGTGCTCAATCCGTCGGTGAAGTTTCTGAACTGTTCCGTCGGGCAGGCACATTCCGCAGTAAGATGCTACCACGGAAAGCTGTACGAGGCGGCGTTCCTCATGGGAATACTCTCCGCGGACACGCTGCTGCTTGACAGAAAGGCAGCAGACAACAGGCGGATAGGATATATTGCGCGGTGCGGCGCGAGCATGAGCGTGGTGAACCTTAACGCTTTTGCGATAGGCGTTTCGCTGATTGACCCGGAATGCAGGATAGAGCTCAGATATCTCGGCGAGGGTGACCGTACCGACTGGCGGGATGAGTGGGAGAGAAAGGGAATACGTCTTTACGCGGATTTCGATTATTCGACGGTTCCCGGCATAGCAAACAAGCCCGGAGTTTACCGTATAGACGGCGAGAATGACGTGCATATCGGAACGCCGTATTTCAGCTGGGGCAGGTATTACGCGCAGATAATGCAGTCGGTAATGAGCGGTGCATGGGACATAAGTGAGATCGCTGGCGGGAACAGAGCCGCGAACTATTGGTTCGGGCTTTCCACCGGCGTAGTCAATATAGTTACACCGGTGCTGCCGTATCAGACTCAGAAAATGCTCTCATTTTTCAAGAACTCGATAGTACGCGGCGGTTACGATCCGTTTTCCGGTGAGCTTCACTCGCAGGAGGACAAGATGACAGAGAATGCGGCGGTGCAGAGAAATAAGATCTCCGCGTCGCTTGACAAGCTGAAGGACGGTCAGATCGTTGCGATGGACTGGCTGAACGACAACATAGACGGCAGTATGCCGATGAGCGAAGAATTCTGACGGGAGAGCGGTATGAAAATACTTGTGATAGCCGACGAGGAGTCGAAGTCCCTGTGGGATCATTACTCGCCGGAAAAGCTCGACGGAGTCGAGCTTATCATATCATGCGGCGATCTGCACTCGGAGTATCTTGAATTCCTCGCGACGATGGTTAAATGCCCCGTGCTGTATGTACCGGGCAATCACGACGACAAGTACGTCGAGACGCCGCCGGGAGGCTGCACCTGCATAGACGGGAAAATGTTCCGATTCAACGGTCTGCGTATAATCGGGTACGGCGGTTCCATGAAGTACCGGAAGGGTGCTTATATGTTCTCCGAGCGTGAGATGCGGCACAGAATATGGCGCACAAAGCTCTCTATATTTATGAGCGGCGGCGTTGATATAGTTGTGACGCACGCACCGGCAAAGGGCTACGGCGATCTCCATGATCTGCCGCACCGCGGCTATGAGTGCTTTGATGAGTTCATCAAGAGGGTAACGCCGTCGTATATGCTGCACGGTCACGTTCACGCTTCCTACGGCAGCGGTTTCCGCCGTATAACCGAGCATCCTTCCGGAACGCGCATAGTGAACGGGTACGACAAGTATTACCTGAATGTCGATACCTCCCGTCTTTTGCCGCAGCTAACCCGCTCCGAGCTCGCCAAACGTCTGTTCTTCGCATTCCTTTAATTTCTGTATTTCTGGCAGAATTAGGCATAGCTTCGCGATAATATTTGAATCGTGAAGATATTTAAACATTTTCATTAAAATAACAGCTTGCAGTGATTTTTCATTGCAAGCTGTTTTCTTGTTGTTTAGTAATGGAGTCTCCGCCAACCCCTCTCCGAAATCTCTTGAAGATCTCTCTTAACCTTCCGACGAAGGAGCGGAGTAAGTGAACGTGATCTCGATGCTCATGATCCGCTCGTTCTTACCGGCGTTCCATATCTGCGCGGTAGCGCCTTCGAGCGAACCGTCGGCGGTGCGGGCATCATCGGGCAGCTTCGATACCCACCCGTTCATGAGATTCATACGGGTGCATTTCTTATCGTCGGAGGAGGTGTAGCCTTTGCCGAGCTCGGTTTCGACACCGTTGACCTTGAAGCTGTCTATTGTTATCGCGTAGCCGGGGAACAGAATCTCACCGTTTGAGATACCGAGCGCGGAGAACGCAATACCCTTCGGGCTGCCGATATTGCCGAGATCGAGAGACACCGTGTATGTTCCTTCGCCTGTGATAAGCGCGTTCTGCGCCTTTATTCCGTATGTCTTGTTCGTAGGGTCATATATATCGCCGACGCAGTAAGCCGCGGTGTAGTCTCCGCTCTGGTACATTATCCAAGCGACTGCCGTATCGTCCGACGCTGGTATATCTCCCTCGTCCGTCATACGATCTTCTGCTGCAGCGAGTGCTTCTTCCATACCCTTTTTTGCATTTTCGGCTATCTGCTCATCGGTCAGTGACGACTGTGCGGAAAGGCTTCGTGCAAGGAACAGCTTGCGCATCTCGTCGTTCGCTATCCTGCATTCGTTCCTGCGGTAGAGGTTGTTGCAGTCCCACAGCACAGGCACATAATTGTACAGATCGCAGTTGTTGAGGAAGTTCGTGAAGAATATGTCCGTATCCGGCTTCGGTGTCATACCGTTCATAAGCACCGCATACTCGCCTATGATGATACCGTAGCCCTGATCGGTGAACTTTGTGAGCATACCGAGCAGGCGGTTCTGTTCCTCGTACTGCTTCGGCGAGCCCCAGTGATCGAGCGCTTTTATTCCGCAGTAATCCCACGGGGTATAGTAATGCACGGAAAGAAACAGCTTGCCGTCCGCGGTGTCCTCGGGCATTTTGAATCTGTCGTCGCAGGTGCGTGTGATATCCGTGTTGTATCCGGCAATAAGCAGGAATCTGTCCTCGTTCTTTCCGCCGGTTGAGCGCACCAGCTTCACAAATTCGCTGTTTATTTTGTATGTCATCTCATAGCATTCGTTCTCGGAGAGCGTTCCGGAATCCTTTGCAATATCCTTGTCGTTGAGACGGTCACCGAGCTCCTCGTTTGCGGACTCGAAAATCAGCTTGTAGGAGTAGTCGCGGAAGCGCTCGGATATCTGTGACCACATCGACTTGTACATATCCATTGCGGCGGTTCGTGTTTCTTCCGACGCGGAGCCGAACATTCCCCACCAGCTTCCGTCCCAGTGATCGTTCACGATAACGTACATATCCGAGTCAAGGGCGTAGCCGACTATCTCCTCCACTCTGTCGAGCAGGCGGGAGTCAATTGTGTAGTCGCCGCTCTCGAAGTTCATACCGTTCGTCCAAGCGACGGGAATGCGCAGAGTGTCGAAGCCTGCGGCTTTCATACCCTCTATCATCTCTCGTGTCGTGTGCGGCATACCCCACGCGCCTTCCGAAGATGTCGGGTCTTTGCCGTTCAGGTAGCCTGTGTGGTCATAGGCTTCCATTGTGTTGCCGAGGTTGATGCCGTTGCCCATGAGCTTTGACACTTCAAGCGCGGTGAGTGTGTTATTCAGTGGTTCTTCCTCTGTCATTTCCTGTTCCTGCGTTTCCGGCTGTTTTTCGGGTGTGCCGCAGCCGGACAGGAGCAGTACCGATGCCGCGAGAATTGCGGCTGTGATCTTTGCGATAGCTTTTATTTTCATAAATATCTCCGGTTTGCAACTATCAATTGTCCTTCGTCGGTTCGGTAGCTTCGTATCTTATGCGGACAGAGGGCAGCTTGGTGATAGTCGTGTATGAGTTGAGCTGCCAGTCGCCGCCGTCCTTCGGGTCATTCTCGCCGGAAGCGGGAGGCGCGAATATTTTAAGCGTGAGTTCCTTTGCTCCGTCAAGCGGCTTGTCAAAGAACGCGCTCATAAGGTCTATCGTCTTTGCCTTCGGGGATTTGTAGAACCAGCGCCCGTTGATCTCAAGCATAAGGTTGAGATCTTCTTCAAATGTTACCTCGCAGAAAACGGGATCCTTCTCGAAACTGAGGGGGATCGCGATACCTTCCGCGTCCTCGGAGCCGCCCCACCTGAGCTTTATCGGGAGCTCCGCGCTGCCGTCGTTCTTGATTTTCGGCATAAAGAAGCTGTCATTCAGTATCTCGCGGTAGGTCTTCATAAGCGGCTGCTCAATGCCGACATTCGCATTGTTCGGGTCTTCTATCTCAAGTCCGAGCCTGCCTCTGTCGCGGAACTGATACAGTGTGAAGCCGGTCAGCCACCTGTCCTTGTCGTTCTTTATCATATCGCAGAAGATCTTCATCATTTCCGCCTGTTCGTAAGGTCCGGTAACATCGCCGTCGGCGTTCATTTCACTGAGCACCATGGGCTTGATCTTTCCGCCGCAAAGCTCGGTGAACCTCGCGTGGCTGCGCTTTGCCATATCGTACACGTCCTTGACCGCGGAACGGCTGTGCGAGTGACCGCCGCGCTCCGCCACATCGTAGGGCCAGCCCCAGTGCAGAGCCATATACTTGTCGATAGACCAGATGTCGGTTGCGCGAACTGCGTCGGCAAATTCTTCCTCTTTCTCGATCTTGTTCTCCTTGGGATTTTCAACGCCGCCCGCGCAGAGGATAGTGCTTACGTTGGGCGCGTATTCTTTCAGGATATTATGGAATTTCACATAGAAATCGGCTATTTCTTTATATGTAGCACGCTTGGTAAAGGAGAACCAGTTTCCGGTTGCCTCGTGATTAATGCGAATCTGCATACGTCCGAATGTGGAAAGGTCCTTTGCAATTGCGACAAGGTGCTCGTCGGGAACGTTCGGGTCAATGGTGAGGGTGAGGATAACGTCCTGTCCGTGTGCGCGTATCTCACGCATATACTTGAACGGCTCGTCCGAAAGGTCTCCGCCGATACCGCCTTTGTAGGTGAAATAGTCGTCGTAGGGGTAATCCCACGCGAAGCGTACCTCTTTATTTTTGCAGGCTTCGCTTATGCGCTGCGGCCATTCCTTGTCGAGCGGGTAGTAGCAGTACATGAGGTTTATCGCTCTGTGGGGTCTGCCGAGACGGTTGAGTATGTAGTCCTGATCGACGTATTCGCCGCGCTCGCTGCCGTCGCCGAGATCGAGTGCGCAGTCCGCCGCGCCCATGTGTATTCTGTAAATGCTGTTATCCATGATTGTCCTCCGTTATTTGTATATGTGAAAACGTTTACTCGCCTGTATTATAACATATATTATTAAGATTTGCAATAGCTTTTGAAAAAAATTTTCGGGGTAAATATGTTTACCCCGAATCTGTCTGTCAAAAAAGGAACTTTTTTGACAGACTTGTCCTACGCGGACGGCGCCAACCCCTTTAAAAAGGGGTTGGATCCCTAAACTTGATCCCGTAATACGGAAATTTGTCAGTCTGCGAATAGTTTTTTGACAAGCTGTTTCTGGGTAAAGATATTTACCCCGAATTATGTTCGTTCTCATATTTCTGTATCTCAAGCTCGACTATAAATAATAATATTTATAAATCTGTCCTTCGGTATTCCGAGGGACTATTTTATTGCTAAAACACTTCCATAATTTCCCCGCAAAGATTACCGCCTGCGCAAAAACACAGTCTGCCGTATAATCCGCCAATATTTGCGGAAAATTATTACCACGGAGAAAAAACCGAAAAGAAAGGTGAAATATATGAACGGATTTGTAAAAATGGTGATCGTGCTTGTGGCGGTGATACTCTGCGCAGCGACAGCAAAGTCGGCGGAGGAAAACAGGGATATGCAGGTATATTCCCAGACAGGCTCGTCCGGAACGGAGGTCGAGGAGATACAGCGCGTACTTAAGGAGCGCGGTCTGTTCACGGGGGAGATAACCGGCTATTACGGCGAGCAGACCCGGCAGGCGGTAACGAAGTTCCAGAAGCAGCAGGGTCTCAAACAGACCGGTGCGGCTGACGAAGCGACGCTGAAAAGGCTCGGGATAACGATAGGCACGGTGCCGGAGGCTACGGACGCGAACATTTATCTGCTGGCGAGGATCATTTCCGCGGAGGGCAGGGGAGAGTCCTATGTCGGGCAGGTGGCGATCGGTGCGGTTATCTGTAACCGTATCGAGCACCCGTCGTTCCCGGATACGCTTGCAGGCGTTATCTATCAGAACGGCGCGTTTTCCGCGCTCAACGACGGGCAGTTCAACGAGCCTGTTGCCGAGAGTGCGTATTCCGCTGCCCGTGACGCGCTTGCGGGCTGGGATCCGACGGGCGGGGCTATCTACTACTACAACCCCGCAAAGACGAGCGACAGATTTATCTATTCACGTCCCGTTATAGCCGTCATCGGTGACCACAGGTTCTGCACCTGATATTGCAGTATTATATTCGTCCGGCTTTGATATTCCCGTGAATTATTATTACTCCCGCATACTGCGTAATGAAGTTGTATGCGGGAGTACATATTTGTAATTTTTTTCGCCAATAATTCACAAAAACGCTTGACTTTTTATTGCAATAATGGTATAATTATACAGGCAAATTGGCAGAAGTTTGCCATAAAACTTTACTTGAAAGGAAATATCATTATGAAGTACGAGATCAAGGGCACGCCGCTGCCCGTAGTGATCATGTCACTTGAAAACGGCGAGAAGATCAAGACCGATCAGGGAGCTATGAGCTGGATGTCCCCGAATATGCAGATGTCCACAAACGCTGGCGGCGGAATAGGAAAGGCTTTCGGAAGAATGTTATCCGGCGAGTCCATGTTCCAGAACGTTTACACCTGTAACGGCGGCAACGGACTTTTTGCCGCGGCTTCGAGCTTCCCGGGCGAGATCATCCCGGTACAGATCTCTCCCGACAAAACGATAGTTGCGCAGAAATCCGCATTCCTCGCAAGTGAAGAGGGCGTTGAGATGTCCATTCACTTCCAGAAGAAGGCAGGCGCCGGTCTGTTCGGCGGCGAAGGCTTCATACTCCAGAAATTCACCGGAAACGGTATGGTATTCCTTGAAATAGACGGAAGCGTTATTGAGTACGAGCTTGCAGCGGGCGAGTCCATGATAATCGACACCGGTAACCTTGCCGCTATGGATGCTACGGTAAACGTATCTGTCGAGGCTGTAAAGGGCATAGGAAACGCTCTGTTCGGCGGTGAAGGCTTCTTCAACACCAGACTTACGGGACCCGGAAAGATCTGGCTCCAGACAATGCCGAGAAACGTAATGGCAGACGCTCTCAGACCTTACCTTCCTGCCTCAAAGTAATCTATGTAAACATACAACAGCTCCCCGTAAAACAGGGAGCTGTTTTCTTGTTATCATGCGATTATCAGCCTGTCTCCGTCGCTGTCAACTCTGATCGTGTCACCGGGGTTGAGCTGATCGGAGATTATGGCTCTTGCGATAAGCGTTTCGAGGTGGTGCTGTATGAAGCGCTTCAAGGGTCTCGCGCCGTAAACGGGATCGTAGCCGTTGTCGATTATGAAGCTCTTGGCGGCGGGAGTGAGCGAGAGGGTGAGCTGCTTGTCTTCAAGACGCTTGCCGAGCGCTTCGGTCATAAGATCGACTATGCTGCCTATCTCCGCCTTTGTGAGCGGCTTGTAGTAAACTATCTCGTCGAGACGGTTTAA
>JAFPUE010000098.1 GCA_017395555.1 Ruminiclostridium sp.
AAAACAGAAGCTCGCTTCACATGAATAGCACGGATGACTGGAAGCTTCAACCGGGTGACGCGCCGCAGCTCGATTACGACGGGAATAATCCGTACTTCGAGTTCAAGCACGACAGCTATCGCTTCACACCGCAGGCGAGATATTCGAGCGGTGCGATGTCAAAGGAGTGCGACGACGCGTTCAGGACTGCCGTAAAGAGCACGGAACATACGGGCGGCGATTTCGGCGGATACTATGACGAAACGTTCAAGGCTTTGGACACGAGAATGGACATAGACAAGGTCGATGAAAAAGGAGCGGTCGTTCTGAAAAAGGTAAAGTACGGCTACGAAACGCAGTGCTATGATAAAATGTTCGTTGTCAACGCTTTTGTGCGCCTTGCGAAGGAACATCGTATCGATAACATAATGCCCGAGCCGGACGCTTACGAGATCATCATTGACCCGTTGTTTATGCAGCGCCTTGCACTTCCCGTGACGGAATATGATCCGGAGAAGATGAAGTTCACCGTGAACGGCACGGATTTCTACGCCGACACGATGCACGGGTATGTGACTAATGTCAGCTATCTCGACGGCGGTGAGAGCGTATCAAAGTACCAGAACGACGAATTCATCTACGCGAAGATCGTGCTGATGCATCCCGAGTTCACTTATGACAACATCGGCGGCGCGCTTGTAGGCGGCGATATTGTGTACATAGAGCCGATAACCGAGGACACCGACAGCATCATAAACGGGGGAGTTATTCCCGTGGTTGAGGACTCCGAACCGGGTCTTGCCGAAGCTATGCTCGCAGCAAAGGACGAGATGATAGACGAGGATACTCTGTCTCTTGACCTTATAGACCTTGACTTCGACGGCGTTCCCGAGGTAATAACACAATACAGCCCAACCCCCTACGAGATTGACGGACCTTACGGCTTTACGCACTGCCGCGTTTTCCGACTCGACAACGGGGTGATGAAGAATCTCGGTGAGTTCACAAGGGTGGAATACGAGCCCTTTGACGAAGCCATATATCTCCCCACCGGCGAGCACGGCTGGCATTTCACGGACTATAAGGATCACTGCCTGCTCACGATAAAGAACGGAAAGCTCGACATACTCCGTGTTACTGAATCCCGCAAGAACGGCGAGATAGATGAAAACGGATTTGATAAGTCGGATTATTATTATCTCGGCGAAAAGATCGTCATAGAGCCGTATGATGCCTACAATCCTCTTACGGGACAGTCAAGGACGTACTACAAGTGGGTGAGCAAAAACTCGCTCGGTTACTCGGTAATGTCGGATAATCCTTATAAGGTTTACGATATGCTGTACGACAACCTGCGTGACGAGTTTCAGAAGATAAAAAGGTATAATCTGCGCGTGAAGAACGACCTCTATGACGAAAAATCGTTTGAAGAGGGCAGATTCGGACATTATTTCATACCGTCGGAGAACTTCCCGAATGATCTGCTGAACGTGTACTATACGGATAACGAAAGTGCGATCTATGAAGCGTACTACGGCATCTCGTTCGAGGGTGCAAAGGAAAAGCCGGTCATCTACCTCTATCCCGAGGAAGAAACGAACGTTTCGGTGAAGGTAAGCTTCCCGTATGGCGGTGAGCTTACCTGCACATACCCCGAATACGGCGACGGCTGGAACGTTACCGCGATGCCCGACGGTACGCTGTACGACGCGAACGGCGACGAGTATTACTGCCTCTATTGGGAGGGTGTGAGCCGTGATGTTATGTCGGATGCGGCGGGCTTCTGTGTTGCTGGAGCCGATACCGCACAATTCCTGCGTGAAAAGCTGATGTACATAGGTCTTACCGCCCGCGAAGCCAACGAGTTTATCATCTACTGGCTGCCGAAGATGCAGGACAATCCGTATAACGTCATTACTCTGCACACCGCTGATTATGCGGCAAGCGTCCCGCTTGACGTATCACCTATGCCCGATACGCAGATACGCGTATTCATGACCTACTACGCGAGCAACACGCCCGTTGACATACCCGAGCAGGAGCTCCCGCACTATGAAAGAACCGGCTTCACATTAGTAGAATGGGGCGGCGCCGGCGCCGGCGCGGAAGCCCGCGCGGGCGACAGCTGTATTTCATAGTTTTATCTATGGGCAGCTTTCATAGAAATGCAGTGGGGTTGGCGAAGACTCCGGCAGACTGACCGGAATCCTTCGCCGACTCAAAGAAGCGCAAAACAAAAAGGTACGGTGTGAAACCGTACCTTTGATTGTGTATTGAGTCTGCTGTATTCTGCCGTTACGCAGCCGGAGTCTTTGCCAACCCCACTGCGCTTCATGCTGCACCCGACATTAAGCCGGAGCTCTGAAATACAGCTACTGTCAGCGGCGACTCGCCGCTTACTTAAGGTCAACCTTAGCGCCAGCCTCTTCGAGCTTAGCCTTGATCTCTTCAGCTTCTGCCTTGGCAACGCCTTCCTTAAGGGTCTTAGGAGCAGCTTCAACGAGCTCCTTAGCTTCCTTAAGTCCGAGACCGCAGATATCCTTAACAGCCTTGATAACGCCCATCTTGCTGTCGCCGAACGAAGTGAGAACTACGTCGAATTCTGTCTTCTCTTCAGCTGCCGCAGCGCCTGCGCCTGCTGCCGGACCTGCTGCTACCATTGCTGCAGCGGATACGCCGAATTCTTCCTCTAATGCCTTTACTAAGTCGTTAAGTTCGAGAACTGTGAGTTCCTTAACGTCTTCTACGATCTTTAATACTTTCTCTGAAGCCATTTTGTTTTCCTCCTGATAATAATGATTTTGTTGATTTTAAGCGGCGCGGGTGCAATTATGCAACCTCTTCGCCTTCCTTTTTCTTGGCAATTTCGCTTGCCGCGATAGCGAGTCTCTGCATAGGAGACTGGAGCATAAAGAGAAGCTTGGAAATGAGAACTTCCTTGCTCGGGAGCTGTGCGTACTCTTCTACCTCTGCTACGGAGATAGCCTCTTTACCGATGAAACCGATCTTGATGTTGAAGCGGTCGCCGGAATCCTGGGACTGCTTGTAGATGATCTTCGGTGCGGAGATGATGTCGCTTTCGTGAAGCGCAATAGCCGTTGTTCCTTCGAGATGCTCTTCAATGCCGGTGATGCCTGCCTTCTCGGCTGCTCTTCTGAGAAGTGTGTTCTTTACTACGAAGTAGTCAACGCCTGCTTCTCTGAGCGACTTACGAAGTGCTGTATCTTCCGCAACGGTGATACCTTTGTAGTCAACGATAACGCCGCCTGCCGCATTTTCGAGCTTCTTTGCAAGTTCCTCGACATACTGCTGCTTCTGCTGAAGAATTTTTTCGCTTGCCATTTAGTGGTTTTCCTCCTTTATAGATTTTTGCTGTTTTAAATCAAAGGGGAAATATAAAATCCCCGTCCAAGACAGAACGGGGGTAATGATCTATGATCTCCCATTCCTCGGCAGGCGGTTTCCCGTTAGCTGTATGCGTTGTAACACATACAGACCTGCTGTCTTTAGAACAGCTTATATATTATAACACGACGATACGTGCTTGTCAATACTTTTTTAAAAAATTTTGTATAATATTTGTTGCTGCTCCCCGCCCACGGCGGAGAACAACAGAAAATAGTTTTATGTGCCGTAAAGCTCATAACCCCGCCGGAGGCGGATAATATATCCATCCCATAGTTTGGAACAGGAAGGGAAAAGGACAGATAATATGGAAATGACCCACGTTACCCACGGTTTTCCGCCGGTTTTTGACGAAAAAAGCAAAATTCTGATACTCGGCAGTATGCCCTCGGTGAAGTCCCGCGAGGTGAGCTTCTACTACGGACACCCGCAGAACCGCTTCTGGCGGGTGCTTTCGGCAGTTCTCGGCGAGGAGATACCGCCCGACATCCCCGCAAAGCGCGAGATCCTTCTCCGTCGCGGCGTAGCGCTGTGGGACGTTATAGCCGAGTGCGACATAACAGGCTCGTCCGATTCGAGCATAAGGAATGTCGTGCCGAATGACTTGTCGCTGATAATCTCTGCCGCTCACATCTCCGCGATCTTCACCAACGGTTCAGCTGCGACAAGCATATATAAAAAGTATCAGCTCCCGCAGACCGGCATTCCCTCCGTCCCGCTCCCCTCCACAAGCCCCGCCAATGCCGCGTGGTCTCTGGACAGGCTGATAAAGGCTTGGTCGGTAATTGTCAGATAAATACAAACAGTCGATCCGATAAGCGGGATCGACTGTTTTTGTTATGCGTTTCTTGCAAATGTCACGGTATGCTTGCCGACATCGACCCTGATTATACTGAACCCTTCAAGCTCAAATATTTTCCGGTTGTCGGCGAAGGAACCGTCGACACGCGCTCCCGTCAATCTTGACACTTCATCAAACGACATAGTTTTCGTGCTGAGACAGCTATCGTTGAGATACATTATCAATTGTTTAAAACTTGCCATTTTTATTCTCCTTTTCGCTGTTTATTTTGATTTATCTCCATTATACTACATTTTGTTGTATTTGTCAATACCACATTTCGTTGTAAGGTATAATAATATAGCATAATTATAATCGGAGATGACTGTATAATGTATAATAGGATCCGTGATCTGCGGGAGGACAATGATAAGAAGCAAAAGGAAATTGCCGCATACCTTTGCTGCTCGCAGCAGGCGTACAGCAATTACGAACTCGGCATGAGGGATATCCCGCCCGATATATTGATAAAGCTGGCTGATCTGTACTCAACAAATGTTGATTATATTCTCGGCCTTACTAATAATAAGACCTATTATAAAAACCTGTAAACACAAAAACGCTCCCGTTTTCACGGGAGCGCCTTTTGTTTTGCTTATGCCTTGTAGTAGTCAACGAGTCTTACGAGATCGTCGTACTTCTGCTTGCTGTTTTCGATAGCGATGTTGAACAGCTTGTCTGCTCTCTCGGGGTTGGAGCGAGCAAGCGAGTTGTAACGAACTTCACGCATCATGAAGGTCTTGTAATCGCCTGTCGGAGCCTTGCTGTCGAGAGAGAACTTCTGCTCTGCATCGGGGTTGAATCTGAACAGATGCCAGTAACCTGCCTCAACTGCTTCCTTCTCAACCTGCTGAGCTATCGTCAGACCGCCCTTGATACCGTGGTTGATGCAAGGTGCATACGCGATAACGAGCGAAGGTCCGTCATAAGCCTCAGCCTCTGCGAGAGCCTTGATGCACTGGTTTCTGTCTGCGCCCATGGAGATCTGTGCTACATAAACATAGCCGTACTTCATAGCGATGCCTGCGAGATCCTTTTTCTTTACAGCCTTACCTGCAGCAGCGAACTGTGCAACAGCACCGATGTTCGTAGCCTTGGAAGCCTGTCCGCCTGTGTTGGAGTAAACCTCGGTATCGAATACGAGCACGTTTACGTTCTTGCCGCTTGCGAGAACATGGTCAACACCGCCGTAACCGATATCGTAAGCCCAGCCGTCGCCGCCGAAGATCCAGTTGGACTTCTTGGAGAGGTAATTCTTGAGCTTGAGAACCTCTGCCTTTTCTGCGTTGTCGCAGTCGCAGCTTTCGAGCTTCGCAACGAGAGCCTCGGTTGCAGCAAGGTTAGCTGCGCCGTCGTTTGCTGTCTCAAAGTACTTGTCGATAAGCTCCTTTGTCTCGGGCTTTGCGTTTTCGGCAAGAGCCTTCAGATGCTGCTGAGCTCTGCTGCGGAGTGTATCCTGTGCAAGGAACATACCGAGACCGAACTCTGCGTTGTCCTCGAAGAGGGAGTTGCCCCAAGCGGGTCCGCGTCCCTTCTTGTTGGTTGTGTACGGAGTCGAAGGCTCGGAGCCGCCCCAGATGGACGAGCATCCTGTTGCGTTTGCGATATACATTCTGTCGCCGAAGAGCTGTGTAACGAGCTTTGCGTAAGGTGTTTCGCCGCAGCCTGCGCAAGCGCCGGAGAATTCAAGCAGCGGCTGCTTGAACTGCGAGCCCTTTACTGTTGTGGGCTTGAACTTTTCGAGAACGTCCGGCTTGTCCGCTGTCTTGATAGCGTAGTCGAATACCTTCTGCTGTGCTTCCTGTGTTTCGAGACCCTTCATCGAGAGAGCCTTCTCGCCCTTCTTGCCGGGGCATACGTTTGCGCAGACACCGCAGCCTGTGCAGTCCAGAACGGAAATAGCCATTGTGAACTTCTTGCCCGGGAGTCCGGTAGCGTCGAGTGTCTTTGTGCCCTCGGGAGCTGCGCCTGCCTCAGCCTCGTCAAGTATAACGGGTCTGATAACAGCGTGCGGACATACCATGGAGCACATATTACACTGGATACAGTTGTCGGGATTCCACTCGGGAACGTCAACAGCTATGCCGCGCTTTTCAAATGCGGCTGTACCCTGCGGGAATGTACCGTCGGCGATATCAACGAATGTCGATACGGGGATAGCGTTGCCGCGCTGTGCGTTAACGGGTACCTGTACATTGTTGATGAAGTCGATGAGGAACTTGTTGTCGCCCTCGAAGTGGTGCTTCGGAAGCTCGCCGGTTGCATCTGCCCACGATGCGGGAACGTCAACCTTGATAACTTCGCCTGCGCCCTTGTCGATAGCCGCGTAGTTCATGTTGACTACGTCCTCACCCTTCTTGCCGAAGGACTTGAGAGCCGCTGCCTTCATGTACTGGATAGCGTCTTCTGCGGGGATTATCTTTGCGATGGAGAAGAATGCGGACTGGAGAACTGTGTTTGTTCTGTTGCCGAGGCCTATCTCCTTCGCTACCTTGATAGCGTTGATGATATAGAAGTTGATGTTGTTCTTTGCGATGTAAGCCTTAACGGGAGCGGGGAGCTTCTCGTCGAGCTCATCGACTGTCCACTGCGTATTGAGCAGGAAGGATCCGCCG
>JAFPUE010000099.1 GCA_017395555.1 Ruminiclostridium sp.
ACATCTTGCTTGCATATTATTCCGTCATCTTGCACAGAAATTTCTTGACTTACGTCAGTAAGCCTGCGAAATTTCTATACAATCTGACGAAAAATCTGACTGCGCAATCTGCGCACGCTATTTATGCGGTATAGCCTATAAGCTCGGCGATGATGACGAAGATAATGAAATCCGTCTGTATCTTGTTGCTGTCGCTCATGAGAAGGCTTGTTTTGTACTTCATTGTTATTATGAAGCCGATATCGTCCATGAAGTAGTAAGCGATAGTGTCGTCGTTAGAATTTATGTATCCGGTCTTGTTCTTCTCGTTTGCAAGCTCGGCTGCCTTCTTGAGCGCCTCGTCGTCTATCTCCTCCATTATTTTGCTGTTGTCGCTGTGGTAGATGTAGATATTGTTGGCGGCATCGAGAACAGCGTATTCGGCATTATCGAAGGAGGACACCTTTGTCTTGGAAAGTATCTCATTCATTCCCGAGAGGAAGGGACCGCCGCCCACAAGTCCTACGGGCTGCTTATTTTCGTCGTATATCGCCATACGCAGGTTGAGTATGAGCTTCTGGGAAGCGGGGGAAACGAAAGCGCCGCCGTTAAAGAAACCGTCCGGCTGCGATGTCATAGTTGCCTGATACGGTGCAAGCGCGTCGCCCGATCTTGTGACCATACCTACCGCCGCAGGTGAGAAATGTGCGAGTACCTGTGTGTTTCAGTTGCTCAGATAGATACCTTCCCACTGGTGAAGATTGCCGTAAAACTTCTCGGTGTAGGTCTGCGCCTGTGCTATATATTCGGGGTTTTCGGGAACCTTCAGCAGGTTGATTATCTCGTCCGCGGTTGCGTACTGCCGGAGCAGGGTCTCGGAATCAGCGACAAACTGGTCAAAAGGTTAGCCTGTCCGTCGAGCGAGGTAGTCATATTGTCAAGAGCCTTTGTCTCCACTACCTTTGAAACGTTGCCGTTCAGCACGACGTAGAATATCGCCATACATATAATTGATATCAGACCGACGCTGACAGATATAACGGTTGATATTTTAAGGTTCTTTAACATTTCTTTCCTCCTGCCCGGCATTACGCCTGTGTATTTTGGCTAAATATTATTGTACCATACAAGCGTATTTTGTCAACAGTGACAATAGCCGATAGAATTTTTTCGTGAAAAATGATAATGAAATATGTGCAATGATACAGACGGAAAGTTTACATCCGAAAACGTCAGGGCTGTGAAAACAGCGTTACATACGGTGTCAGCGCATCGCCAAACGCCTCGTAAGCTGCCGAAAAGTTACATTTCTGTTACATTTTGACAAAATGCGACAATATATCCTATACTTTTTGTTAAAAAAGAGAATTGATAAATGTTTAACCAAATGTTATAATGACAACAATATATGTAGTATGAACGCAAAGTCCATATACTAAATGCAGTACAGAAGCAACCGGAAGTATCGGGGTACGGCGGCACGGACACGCCGGTCTCCGAATGGCGATATTCGGGCAGTATAAACTGCCGGCAAGGAGAATGTATGGATCATTCCGAAATGCTTATTAACGTCGGGACAGCCTATGACAAGAACACGGCTTACGGCAGCCGGAAGGACAACAGGCAGGAAGCCGGAGCGGTCAGCTTTGACAGCGTATTCCGTGAGTTCGCTGCGGACAGCGCGAAAAACCCGCAGGGAACCGGTGCTGCGGCTATAAGCGGCGCTTCTTTCTCCGCTGGCGGAGATATAACGAGAATGGGTCAGATGTCACGCGTAAAGGCATTTGATTTTGATGACGAGTTCGGCATATCCGACGATATGGGTGAGCTTGACGAGATGATTGGGCTTGATGAGCTTGAGGAGCTTGACAAGATAGCGGACGAAAAGGCATCTGCGTTAATGCGCGAGAATGTGCCGGCTTCATCTGCCGCCGATGAGCTTTCGTCGCTGATGTTTGCGGACGGCGATCTGTTCGACGGTTTTGAAGGCATCATGTGATTGCAGATCAGAATATTTCGGAAAAGAGCACCTTTCGGGGTGCTTTTTGTCTGTCAAAAAAGGAACTTTTTTGACAGACTTGTCCTACGCGGACGGCGCCAACCCCTTTAAAAAGGGGTTGGATCCCTAAACCTGATCCCGTAATACGGAGATTTGATAGTCTGCGAATAGTTTTTTGACAAGCTGGAAGCACCTTTCGGGGTGCTTTTTTATTGTCCCGCAATTGCAAAATCACAGATTTTATGCTATAATAAAAAAGTATGCTGAATTTGTAAGTATCAGAAAAGCGGGGAGGTGAGGGAATGTCGGACGTGAACGATATAATTACGCTGGTGCTCGACGACGAGAAGCTGAAAAACAGCAGCTCGTTCGGCGGTAAGGTTTACAGCGATGAGCCTATACTGCGCCCGGCTTCCGCACTCGCAAGACCCGCCCCGATACAGAAAAATGCCATTCCGGAGAAAATACGGGAAATGCGCGATCTGCCGTACCGCGACGGTATTTATTGGCAGTCCCGCGAGCGTATCTTCTACGAGCAGGCAAAATTAATGGAGGATTACGAGGACGACTGCCCGTACAGCGGGAATTTCACGATGTACTACCCGACATACGGCAGCATGACCACCGAGCAGCTCCGCGGGTACTTCACATGGCGTTCCGCCGCGCGAAAGGGGGAGTTCCGCGATGCCCCGACTTCGTTTGTTTTTGTGTATATCTACGAGCTGCTGAACGGGGTAGGCACCGGAACGCCCGAGGAAGGCTATGAAAAGCTGAAAAAGATCGGGGAACACTATGGCAGCGAGACGGTGATACGGACGTATCTGAACCGCTGGATAAAGGATTATGTGATCTACAACAAGCTCCCGCAGGAGCTGCTTGAGGACAACGGGGATTTCTCATTCGACAAGGCGGTTGCACTGCTGACGGAGTGGGAGAAGCACGGCGATGACGAGCTTTTCGGCGCGATCGTCCGGCTCTCGGCGTACAATATCGAAAAATCGAAGTTTTATATTGCATACCCCGACGACTTCCGCACAGTCGCCTGCGGCACATACCGCAGACTTGCGGAGCACTGTGACAGCCACAACAAGAAAACGCTGTCCGAGAAGTATTTCGGCTGCCGGGTAAGAACATCGTACTATATGTTCCGCTCCGCCGTCTTTTATGAACGCTCCGGCAGGCGCAGCTTCGTCTATGATATCGGCGAATATCAGCGGTACGAGTGTGTGAACGGAATGTGGTACTGCGATATGATACAGGGCGGACGTAAGAACAGCAAGGAGCTCGGCGAGCTTATGAGAGCCGTAGATCATCTTATGCGCGAGCGGTACGCGTTCAAAAACCGTCTCGGCGGCTGCAAGGCAACCAAGCTCGAAACGGATATCATCGGGAAGCATATAGCAGACATCTTCGAGCAGAAAAAGCGCGAGGAAGCCGCAAAGATCGAGATAGATGTAACAAAGCTCAGCGGGATAAGGCACGCCGCCGATATCACGCGCGAAAAGCTGATAGTTGACGAGGAAGCCGACATGGCGGAAGAGGCTGTATGTGTCACCGCGGAGCCGGAGCCTGCGCAGGAGGAAAGTCCCGTCCCTGACGAGCTGCCGCTTGACGCTGCGGAATACGGATTTCTGCACTGTCTGCTGTACGGCGGAGATATAAACGCCGCTGCTGCAAAAGCGGGGAAGCTGCCGTCTATAATCGCGGATCGGATAAACGAGAAGCTGTTCGATATTTTCGCGGACACGGTGATAGACATATCGGGCGGCGGGTTTGAGATAATAGAGGACTACACAGACGAGCTGAAAGGAATGATAAAGGAATGAAGATACCGAAGCGCATAGCGTCGGCAGTCATAAATTCGCTGAAAGGCGGCGTTGTGCCGCGCATAGGTCTGCCGTATATCACGGTGGGCAGGGAAACGGAGATAGACGCGCTTCTGCACGATGTTGAGATCATAGCCGACGGCGGCGCATCGTTCAGGTTTATCGCCGGCAAGTACGGCAGCGGCAAGAGCTTTCTGCTGCAAACGATACGAAGCCACGTCATGGACAGGAATTTCGTCACCGCTGACGCCGATCTCTCACCGGAACGAAGACTGCAAGGCACGAAAGGGCAGGGGCTCGCGACATACAAGGAGCTCATACGGAATATGTCAACCAAGACCTGTCCGGACGGCGGCGCGCTCTCGCTGATACTTGACCGCTGGATAAGCGGCGTGCAGTCCGAGACTGCGGCGGAAACGGGGCTTGACGCGGGATCGCCGGAGTTTGAAAAGGCTGTCGGGAAGAAGATATACGCGGTGATGAACTCGCTGAGCGAAATGGTACACGGCTTTGACTTTGCGAAGCTGCTCACCGTTTACTACCGTGCCTGCCTTGACGGGAACGACGAGGATAAGGCTAAAGTGGCGAAGTGGTTCCGCGGCGAGTACGCGACCAAGACCGAAGCGAAGACCGAGCTCGGGGTGAACATTATAATCACCGACGATGACTGGTACGAATACATCAAGCTGTTTGCCGCGTTCCTCAGAATGGCGGGGTACAGCGGTCTGCTGGTGCTGATAGACGAGCTTGTGAACATATACAAGATACCGAACGCCATAACCCGGCAGTACAACTACGAAAAGATACTGACTATGTACAACGATACGCTGCAGGGCAAAGCGAAGTACCTCGGCATAATCATGGGCGGCACGCCGCAGTGCATCGAGGACACCCGCCGCGGCATTTACAGCTATGAGGCGCTGCGCTCACGGCTTGCGGAGGGACGCTTCGGGCGCGAGGGTATAAAGGATATGCTTGCTCCGGTGATACATCTCGTCCCGCTGACCTACGAGGAAATGCTGGTGCTGACGGAGAAGCTCGCGGATATCCACGCGCAGCTTTTCGCGTATGAGCAGCGCGTCACGCAGGACGATCTGATCGTATTTATCAGGACGGAGTTCGGGCGTATCGGCGCGGATTCGCACATCACGCCCCGCGAGGTGATCCGGGACTTTATCGAGCTGCTGGACATCGTTTACCAGAACCCGTCAATTGAGATCTCCGGTTTCATCTCCTCCGGCGGCATATCGTATTCCGAACCCGCAGGCAGCGATGAGTCGGAAAACGCCGAATTTGCCGAGTTCGACATTTAAGTGCAGGCGGCGAACGCGCCGCGGCGTAGTCCGCAGTTATATTCTTCAAGCGGCGGGTGCAGTGGTCGTATTATGTTATTCGATGCGACGATAAATCGGAATTTATAGGAGGATAGTGATATGATTGAAACATACGATGAATTATTGGGTAAAACAATTTTGGCTGGACTGACCTATTATTCTGCGAACAATGTATTCGTTGAACAAAAGCAGGTATGGGGAAAAGTCATCAAAGCAGATGAATCCGGTATCGAAATACAGCAGAACGACAGAAATATATTCGGGCTTCCGCCCGATCTTACAGCAATAGACTGTGCTGCACCGGGAGAGTACAGACTTAAATCAACGGGAGAAGTCGTGAAAAATCCTGACTACCTTGTTACATACAGTGTGACAATGTCGGACTGATTGCAGTAATTTCCGAATACATATATGCTCGCGCCGGCTTCGGCACAAATTCTGATTTATAATAGCAGAGAATAACTTGTTACGGTCGATGCGCCCGCCGCTTGAAGAATATAACCGCGGACTGCCCGCGCCGGCTTCGGCGCCGCCGCTGTTCATTAACTATTGAAATAAAGGGAATATCAGACTATGAACGTATTTGACAGGTATGCACCATTTGTGCAGGACTTTATATACCGCAATAACTGGGAGTCGCTGCGGGCGATACAGGCGGCCGCCGGGGACGCGATATTCAATACCGGCGATAATGTGCTGCTGTCGGCTTCCACGGCATCCGGCAAGACGGAAGCTGCGTTCTTTCCGATACTTACGCTTTTCTCGGAGGATATGCCCTCGTCGGTAGGAGCCATATACATCGGACCGCTGAAAGCTCTGATAAACGATCAGTTCATGCGGCTCAACGATCTGTGCGCCGAAGCGGAGATACCGGTCTGGCACTGGCACGGCGATGTGTCGCAATCCCACAAGGACAAGATGATGAAGCACCCGTCGGGGATACTCCAGATAACGCCGGAATCGCTCGAAGCGATGCTAATGCGGAAGCACGCGGCGATACCGAAGCTGTTCGGTGATCTGCGGTTCGTGGTGATAGACGAGGTACACTCGCTCATGCGCGGAGACAGGGGAGGGCAGACTCTCTGTCTTATCGAGAGGCTGTCGAAGCTGGCGGGAGTGAATCCGCGCCGTATCGGGCTTTCCGCTACAATAGGCGATCTTGAAGCGGCGGGAGAGTACCTTGCCGCAGGTTCCGGCAGGGGAACTGTCATTCCCCGTATCGAGTCAAAGGGAACGAAATGGCGGCTGTCAATGGAGCACTTTTATGTCTCGGACGTACAGGCAGGCGACGGAAAACCGCTCGGAGACGCGCTGCCGGTGCTCGAAGGTGCTACCGATACCGCGCCGCAGAACGCCGACCCGGGCATGGGATATATCTTCGAGCACACAAAGGGCAAAAAGTGCCTTGTTTTCGTAAATTCCCGCGAGGAGTGTGAAGCCGTGACCACGTCTCTGCGCTCATACTGTGAAGCGAAGCATGAGCCGGACAGGTTCCTGATACATCACGGCAACCTCTCCGCGTCCTACCGTGAGACTGCGGAAGCGGCAATGAAGGACGAGGACGTATATATGACCACCGTGACCACTGCGACGCTTGAGCTCGGCATAGATATCGGGCGGCTCGAACGTGCGTTCCAGATAGACGCGCCGTTCACGGTGTCCTCATTCCTGCAGAGAATGGGCAGAACGGGCAGACGCGGGCTTCCCGCGGAGATGTGGTTCGTAATGCGGGAGGAAATGCCGGAGCCGCGGACAATGCTGCCGGAGACGGTGCCGTGGAAGCTGCTGCAGGGCATAGCCCTTGTACAGTGCTACACCGAGGAGCGCTGGGTGGAGCCTCCGCGTCTTGACCGACTGCCGTACAGCCTGCTGTATCATCAGACAATGAGCACGCTCGCGTCCTGCGGCGAGCTTACCCCCGCGGAGCTCGCTTCACGCGTGCTTACGCTGCGCAGTTTTTATCGTATCACGCAGGAGGACTACAAGGTGCTGCTGCGGCATCTTATCGAGAATGACCATATCCAGCGCACCGACGAGGGCGGGCTTATCGTCGGGCTTGCAGGAGAGCGGGTAGTGAACTCGTTCAAGTTCTACGCGGTATTTCAGGAGAACGAGGAATTTACGGTGCGCTGCGAATCGCAGGAGCTCGGCACGATAGTGATGCCGCCGCCCGTCGGTGAAAAGATAGCGATAGCGGGTCATGTGTGGATAGTCACCGAGGTTGACCGGAAGCGTCATCTTGTGTACTGCGAGCCGGTCAAGGGCAAGGTGCCGGCGTATTTCGGGGATTGTCCCGGCGACATAAACACGAAGATACTTCTGCGTATGCGGGAGGTGCTGCGCGAGGACAAGAGCTACCCGTACCTTATGCACAACGCCGCCGAGCGTCTCGCGCAGGCTCGTTTCAGCGCCCGCAGTGCCGGTATCACCGAGCTTTCGCTTATCAATCTCGGCGGGAAGATGTGGGTGCTGTTCCCGTGGCTCGGAACATACGCGTTCCTTGCGCTGGAGCGCTTCCTGCGTATCAAATGCGCGGGCAGGCTCGGACTGAAAAGCCTTGACCCCTCGCGTCCGTATTTCATACAGTTCACGATGACCTCGGACGAGCGGGAGTTCTTCGCGGTGCTTGCCGAGGAAGCGGAAAAGCCGTTTGACCCGCTCGATCTCGTATATCCGGACGAGGTGCCGGTATTCGAGAAATACGACGAATTCGTACCGCCGGGGCTTGTCAGGAAAGGGTTTGCTTATGGCGTGCTCGGCATTGACGAAATGAAGCGGCGCGTGCGGGAATGGGCGGAGAAATATCTGTGAGCATGACAATAAAAGGAGAAACGCTATGAACGAAAGAATTGACGGAATACAGGCAATGATAAAGGAAGCCGCCGCAAACTGCCGCGGCAGAAAGATCGCGATATGGGGCAATAACCCTGCCGGGGAGCTTATACGCGTGCTGATGATGTATCAGTACAAGATCAGCGCTTCGATATGCGTTGACGATGCCGGACACGGTTACAGCGAAATTTCCTGCTTTCCGCCTCACAAGCTCGACGACAATTCGTCGGAGTATTACGTTATCGTTGCTGTCGGATACCGCTCGTCGGTAAAGGAACGGCTTGAGCGGTACGGCTACGAGGCGGGTGAGGACTACACATATTTTGCGGATTGTGTAAAGAAAAAGCGTGACGGATATTTCGAGGATGCGCACGGCAATACCGTGACCGGCGATTACAGCGATCTTGATTTCTGTTTTCTCGGCTATGATTCAAAGATAGTCATAGGTGAAAACGTCGGTCTCGCGACTTCTCATATTTACGCGCAAAGCGGCTCGCTGATAGAGCTCGGTCCGGATTCGATGTATCTTGATTCCTGCATTTACGCATACAACAACGCGGTGTTCCGCTCCGGCGGTTCGTCCGAGTTCAACCGCCTTTACGCGCAGGTTTACGACAACAGCATAGTGAGCATAGGCGAGGGATTTATCGGCTATTCATTCCCCGGCAAGAGCTTTATCATACATTCCCAGCCCGACACATCGGTCACGATAGGGAAGAAATGCACGTTCTCCTACGGTATCTCGATAATGAGTCAGGACGGACATTCGCTGTTCGACGTAAAAACGGGGAAGAACATCAATTCCACAAAGGAGATATCCCAGTCGCGGAGCATAGTTATCGGCGATCATGTGTGGATAGGGTTTGATGTGTCGATACTGTACAAAACGAATGTCGGAAGCGGGAGCATGATAGGTGCGAACAGCGTTGTCAAGGGAAATATACCGAACAACTGCGTAGCCGTCGGCTCGCCCGCGAAGGTGATACGCCGCGATATCGCATGGGGGCAGATAAACGCCTGCGAGGATATAGGTATCTGCGGTGCGGAATACATTGCGCTCACATCGGACGGCGAATCACGGGAGTAATATATGAAGATACACGAATTCGGCGAGCGCGGCCGCGGCAATATCGTGATGATACACGGCGAATGTATGCCGTGGGAGCTTTTCCGCGAGGCGGTCGATGCTCTTGCGGCGAGGTTCCGTGTTTATGCTGTCTCGGTGCCGGGACACGACATCACATCGGACGAGGAATACACATCTGTCGAGGACGTTGCCTCGCGCATAGAGCTCACCCTTGCGCGTTACGGCGTATCGCGCATAGACCTGCTGTACGGCTTTTCTCTCGGTGGGGCGCTTGCGCTGCGTATTGCGGCAGACGGTTCGATACCCGTTACCCATGCCGTCATTGACGCGGGAACGACACCGCGCCCGAAGCAGGGCTTTCTTGACAAGCTCCTCTCACCGTCGAATCCGCTCAAACGCGCAAAATACAGCCGTCCCGCGCTTGACAAGGTATTCCCGCCGCAAAATATAAGCGCCGCATCGGCAGACAGGATATATCTGTTGATGCAGCGAATGTCCGACAACACAATGGACAGGATCTTCCGCACGATGTACGCATACGAGCTGCCGGAAGTGCTTTCGCTCCCAAACTGTACGTTCGAGTATTGGTACGGCTCCGAAGAAGCCGACTCGCTGAAAGCCGATATAGAATATGTGAGCGCCCATATCCCCGGCATCGTCCTCCGCAGCATTGCCGGTATGTCCCACGGTCAGTACGTTCTCAGCTCCCCCTCGCAGTTCGCCGGCGATATCGGCCGAAGAATGCTGTGAAAGTCTCTGCAGATTTCCCTGCGCCTTCGCGCTTTGTCCTGCGCGGACGGCGCAAGCCCCCTTTAAAAAAGGGGGCTTGACACCCTACGGCACGATGCCGTAAGGAAGTTTCCAAAAGCGCGCACGATGCGCGCATTAAAGAAACTTCCGATAAATCTAATGCAGTATTTCAGAGATAAATCTATGGGCTGCCACAGACTGAAATGCAGTGGGGTTGGTGGAGACTTCGTTGCTGAATAACAAGAAAACAGCTTGCAATAAAAATTTACTGCAAGCTGTTATTTTTATGAAAGTTCTATCAATTAAACTTGAATCCGAGCATCGTGAGGTCATCGAACTGCGGGGCAGTGCCGACAAAGGCATCAACGGCAGACTTGACGTTGCGGAGTATCGTCTCGGGATCGGCATCGGGCTGTTTGTTCAGCGCTTCAAGCATTCTCTGGTTGCCGAACAGCTCATTGTTCGCGTCGGTAGCCTCCGGCACTCCGTCGGTGTAAACGAAGATGCTGTCGCCGTGGAACAGCTCGAAATCGTGCTCGCGGAAACGCATACCTTCCATTGTCGCCACTGCGGGAGAATGACGATATTCGATAAGCTCATACTTTCCGTCCGCACGGCGTAATGTCGGGTGCTCGTGACCCGCGTTTGCCGCCTTGCCCTTGCCGGTGGAAATTTCAATGATAGCAAGCCATACAGTGACAAACAGCTCGGCTTCGTTGGACTCGCAAAGCTGCTCGTTCACGTCCGTAAGTATCTTCGCGGGACTGTATTCGCCGGAGAGCGCACGGTCTTTTATAAGGGTCTTCGCTATGACCATGAACAGCGCCGCGGGAACTCCCTTTCCGGAAACGTCCGCCATGACCAGCGCAATGTGATCGTCGTCGATAAGGAAGAAGTCGTAGAAGTCTCCGCCGACCTCCTTTGCGGGAGTCATTGTCGCGTAGATCTCAAATTCCTTCCTTTCCGGGAAGGGCGGGAAGATCGAAGGAAGCATATTTGCCTGGATCTGCGTGGCGACATTCAGCTCCGCGCCGATACGCTCCTTCTCGGCAGTGATCTTTGTGATGTTGTCGATGTAGCTGATGATATCCGACTCCATCTTTCTGAGGGAGCTTGCAAGGGTACCGAGCTCGAACTTCGCGTTGATCTTGTCGATCTCGTCGCCTTCAACATGGTTGTCGGCAAAGCGCTGCGCTTCCTTGCTGACCGCAACTATCGGAGCTATGATTCGTCTGTTGAGGTAGAGGGCATAGCCGAGAACCACGGCAACAAGCAGACCTGCCGCGATCAGGATAACGTCTCTTACATAGGTGGTACGGGCTTCGTCAAGAACCGACATGGTTTTCTCAACAACAACTATCGCGCAGACATTGCCGGAGGAATCCCTTACCGCGAGAGCCGCAGAGGTGTGATCCTCGATGTATGTATAGAGGTAGTGATCGGGTCTGTTGCCGGTAGCCACGATGTATTTAAGGTCATCGGTATATGCCGGGTCAAGGTTGTCGCTCACCATTCCGAGCGGATAGCGGTCATATCCGAGATCCGGGTTGACCGAGTCGTAGATGTACCATATTGTCTTGCAGTCCTCGGAAAGCCTGCCGACGTAAATAAATCTGCAATCCATAGTGACGGTGAGATCGTCGAGCGCTTTCTGTATCCTGTCGAACTCCTCGTCCGTTTCGAGCGTGTCGAGATATTGGGAGAACTTGTCGGGGTTGAGGTAAGACTTCGCGGTCTCCGCTATTTCGTATGCGTTGTTGTTGTACTGCTTTTCGAGCACCTGCGTGAACTCGTGGTAGCCAAGATAAGCGGTTATAGACGTCAGTACAACGATCACGACGGTCATACCTGCAAGCAGTACGACTGAAAGTCCCTTACCGGCTTTCGGAGATTTCTTTTCCATAATATGTTTCCTCCTTGCGTTTCTCAAAGAATTTGAGCTTTGAGCCGTCTGTCATTATTCGCAGCGGCTTTGCCTGCTCGGTGCGCAGCCCTTCCCTGATAAGCTGCTCGTCATATTTGCGGAATGTTCCGGGTTTCAGCCGCGATATCATCGGGCTCCCTATTTCCAGCAGGCTCCGTGAGCCCGCATATCCGACGCTGTTGCTGCAAAGGCACCTGTCAAACACTGCCGGTGTTTCGTCGCTGATCTCGTCGTCGGTCTCTATGAAAAGCTCGTATCTCGGCGGGAAATGATCGTGGTTTCCCACTACAAAGCAGCCCGTCGCGGATATACCTGTTTTTTCGGCAAAATCCTTCATTGCGCTCTCGAACTGTGCGGTATTGAGCTTCTCGTCCGCGAGATTGAGCACCATGTTCCTGCGGTAGCATATCTTCACTGCCGGTGCGTTTCCGTATTTCCCGACAACTTCCACTATGTCGCCCATATCGTATCTGTACAGCCCGGAAACGGTAGTTATTATGATACCGTATCTTCTTCCGACCTCAATGTCGCGCATGGTAACTATGTGCTCCGGGTCGTCCTCATCCGTAAACTCAAAGAAGCAGGTATCCGGGGTAAGCACATACTCGTCGCTTTTGTCGAGGTACGGCACGGCACCCAGAACGGCTTCCGACGCGCCGTAAACGAAGCTGTGGATATGTATGCCCTCGGTGTATTTTTTCAGCTTTTCCGTGTGATCCGCAAACGTGCTTCCCGTTATGACACGGATATATTTCAGCTTTTTCCATATTTTTTTCAGCATACCGGTCTCAAGATCGTCCGGGGATAACGTCCGCAGATACGCGGCGCGTTCAGGCGCGGGCGGAAGATGCTCCGCGAGATATTCCCGCCACTCCCGGCTTATACGGAATTTCGGGTTCACCGTTCCTTTTTCCGTGTCTTCGACAAGCTCCGCCCAATTGCTGCGGATAAACTCCAGCATAATGATCGTGCGGTGTACGAAGATGCCGTGTATGCCGGTAATGTTTTCGTTCGCGAGCGCGAACCTTATCTTGACATACATCATATTCTGCGGCACCGCGGGGAAAAGTACCTCTTTCGGAGCCGTGAATACCGAGCAGTCCAGTTTTCCTTCCTTGAACGCGAGCTGCGGGTATGCGCCGGAGCGAACGCCGTTCGGTGTGCCGTCCGGCATTTCCGTCATAAACACATCGCCCGAGTTGAAGATGCAGCCGAAGAGCTCTTCCTGACTCAGACCGGGCAGAGCCTCCGTTATAACGTCGCGGGGCACGTCCTCGAAATACATCTTCTGCTGCGCGATATCCTCGGCGCAAAGGGGAAAGTATTTCGGAAATCCGGTGCTTCCCGAGCTTATGTTGTAGAATACCGGCGGGTCAGCGGTGAGCATATCGTGTTCGCCCTGTATGATACGCGCGATATATTCCTCGTAATCGGCGAATGAGGTGACCGGAACGCTTTTCTTATAATCGTTATAGCCGGTTATTTCGCCGAAGCCGTGCTCGCGCCCGAATTCGGTCTCGCTGTTTTTTCGTATTATGCGCTCAAGCAGCCTTTCCTGCTCCCCGTAAGCGTCGCCGCAGACGGAGCGCAGGTGCGAAAGAGCGCCGTATTTGTGGTCTGTGCTGTTCAAGTAATAATCTCCTTCAGATCAGGATTATAAGAGTATTCAGTCCCAGAACTCGTTTGTACACTGTGGACTTCACCAGCTTCTTTATTATCATGATACCCATGAATTTGTCGTCGTTTTCGTCTCCCGAAAGCGGGTCAAAGTCGATGCCGTTGTATCTTATGCGAATACCGATGATATCGTCTGTCGCAAATACTCTGATGTCAAAGTTGATTTTCGCATCCTTGTTTTCCTGCGTTATCAGCGTCAGCATCTCCTCTATGGCGAGACTTATGCGCATGGTCTGCTTGGGGTTCATACCGTTTTCGCCGCAGAAATCGGTTATACGCTCGCTCGCCGAGCATATATCCTCCGTCTCGCCGGTCAGCGAGAAGTTGATGACCTTGCCGCTGTCCTCAAGCGAAATGTCTTCCAGCAGGAACCTGCTGGTGTTCTTCTTTTTCCGGCAGGCTATCCCGCTCACGACGAACCATACCGCCAGCGTGAGAAGCTCGGCGGTGGGCAGGAACAGCCACGGTATATGCCCCGCAAGACAGAACCCGAATATAGTCACCGCCGCGAAAACGAATGAGCGCAGCGTTATTATCATATTCGACAGCATAGGGTGAGAGGATATGCTGTAAAACGTTGAGAGGATACTGTTCACAAGCGCCGGGTAAAGGCTTACCGCAAGGCACAGCATGGGTATGAACATCGGCAGACCGATACCGTAAGCGGTGCTTATAAGATCGGCACCTGCGGTTATCACAATGCCGAACAGCGCGGAGAGAATGATGCCGCTGAGAAATTCGAGATGTATAACTATGCGCAGGCTCTTTATATCGTGCTCGCCGTGGTAAACTCCGAGCATTGCCGAGCCTGCCTGCGGCACACCCACTGTAACCGCGTCCGAAAACGTGGTGATACCGTTGAGCACGGAGAATATCGCGAGCGCGTCATTTCCGCCGTACTTTGCGAGAACATAGTTCACGAACAGCAGCTTTACCGTCTGCATAAGGTTATTTATCGCGGCGGGACTGCCGGTAGCGGCGATCTTGCTCCACTGCTTCTTATTCGGAAGTGCGGGTTTTAGCGTAAAGGAGGAGGGCTTGCGGTGAAGGCCGTAAAACCCGAGTATGCAGGCAGCCGCAGTCGCGATAACGCTTGCGAGAGCCGCACCTAAAATGCCCATATTTAGCAGGAACATAAAGACTATATCGAGTATGACGTTCCCGATACCCATTACGGTCATCATAAGGGTTACGGTCTTGTTTTTGCCGTCGATACGCAGGAACCAGAACGGTATGTAGATAAGTATTTTCGGCGCGGCACCGATAAGCGTAACTAACGTGTAGTCATGCACCATAGGGCGTATTCCGTCGTCGGAGCACAGAAGCCCGGATATAGGTCCCGTAAGGAAAATGCCGACGAGCATTGCGGCAGCTGAGGATATAAGGCAGGTAGTAAGCGCGCTGCCGTAGTATTTCTGCGCTTCCTCGCTGTTGTCGCTGCCGATGGACTGCGAAGCGGGTATAGCCGTGCCGGAAACGAAGAATGAGCCGATTATGCAGAGCACGAGATAGACCGGTATGCAGAGGTTTATTGCGGCAAGACCGTTTGCGCCGGCTTTCTGCCCGACGATAATGCCGTCTGCGATTATATTCACGCATCCGCTGAGTATTGTCAGCATACACGGGATGAGCGCGGCGTTATACGCCTTTTTCAGGAATGTTTTGTCCTGAACGAGTTTATTTGTGGTATTGACGTTGTTCATATCAGAATTCCGATTTTATATTTTTATAGGCTATACCGCACAAAGATTGTGCTTGTATTGTGCAGTCGAATTTTTCGTCAGATTGGCTAAAAGACACGCAGGCTTGCCAGCGCAAGTCAAGTGGATTTGGGGCAATATGACGGAAAAGGCGCAAGCAAGACAAGTGCAAAGGCGCTGGCCGTGCTTTGTGCGGTATTGCCAATATAACAATTGTATCTTTATCAAAGCATACATATATTAAATTTTATCATATATCTGCGCAAAAGTCAATATTCCGCCGCGAAAAATCCGTCATTCCCTTCCGGGAACGACGGATATGATCTGTTATGCGATTGTCGGTCATCAGCCGTTCTTCTTCGCTTTTCTGCGCCGGCTCAGTATTATTACGGTGACCGGGATATACACCGCTGCTGGCAGTATTAGTGCTATTGCACGGAGATTTGACTGCACGAGTACGTTGAATGTCGCGTGGAAGATGATAGCAAGGGTCAGGAGTGAGAACGTACCGCAGAAAAACAGCTTTCTGCGCTTTCTGATGTAGCTCATTCCCATTCCCACCGCCGCCGTGCAGGCACCGTGCATGAGCGCTGCACCAATGACTCTCGAAAGAGCCCAGAGCACGGACACGTTGTTGATCTGCTGTGTGAGTATGACGGCATTTTCAAGCACCGCAAATCCCACACCGAGCGAGAAGGATATCGAAAGCAGCGTATCTCTGTCGTCCGAGAACAGAACCGCGAAATACAGCACCGGTATCGCCTTCATAAGCTCCTCGCTTATGGGGGTTATGTTTGTGGTGACATACATACCGTCGCCGCCGAAAAGCCCGAGCAGCCAGAGGTTTATGCCGCCCGCCACAAGGCATACCGTAGCGCCCACGATCATGTAGCCGAGGAACAGCCTTGATTTCTTGTCGTGCAGTATGAAAAGCATCGGTATCATAGGCAGCGCGATGCAGATATAGAGAATACCGCTCATTTGCTCCATGACCGCACCCCCTTATCCATTGCCGGTATAAGCGCGGCGGAAACGATACATTGCAGGATTATGGTTGTCACGATAAGAGGCTCCGAGTTGTACGCTATCGCCGTCATTTCAAGCATACACAGGATACCGTATGAGAGCGCGAGTATGTTGAAAAGCCTGAGGCAGCTGACAACGCCGTAGTCGATATCGGGTATGAAAATATGCTTCATGTGGAAGTATGACGCTGCCGCTATGAACAGCGCGACGATGCCGTCGGTTATTTTCAGTATTTCCGACGCGCCGCTTATGGCTACGGCACCGTACAATACAGCCGTGATGACCACTCCCGCGATCGCGATAATGCGGTATTTGAGGAACGACTTATCCCCGTCGTCCACCAGCGAGTCTATCTGACCGTAGTTCGACGAGAAGAAGAACGCGAATGCGCCTATCGTTCCGAGCGTGCCGACGTGGAATATACCCATTATCGTAAGCCCCGTGATATATCTCGCGAGAACATACGCGCGTCCGAGCATTATACAGCCCACTCCGAGCACTATCATCGAAGCGTACAGAGGCTTGTGCGGCCTTAAATACCGTACAGCACCGTAAATGAAGCTGCCTGCCGCCGAAACGGTAAGCGCTATATTCAGAATAAGAATTATGTCCATGATCTCTCCGCTTTTTCTTTGCCGGGCAGTCAGCCGCGGCTGATTTACACATATATTATACCACAGACCGGGTAATTTTGCAACAGCATATTTAGCTATCCGAGATCGTTGAACCCCGTAGTCCGCAGTATCTCAAGAACGTCGGGAGTAAGGTTGGCAGTCCTGAATTTGAAGCTGTCCTTTTCCGCCGCTTTGTAGATCATCAGCAGTGCCCGTATCCCGGCAGAGGAAATATATGTGCAGGCGGTCATGTTCAGCGTTACCGTCCGGAGCCGGTTCATGCTTCTGCATTTTTCAAATTCTTCGATAAGCTGCGGCGCAGTGACCGCGTCCAGTCTTCCGCTCACCCAAAGGGTAGCGTCGTTGTTCTTGCTTGCGGAGCTGACGTTGAACCGGCTTCCCGATGTGCTGCCGCCCGCGTCAAATTCCGGCTCCGATACGGTCATAGCGAGGAAGCAGTCTTTTTCGCAGACCCTTTTCACATTCTCCGGTATATCGAGCTCGTCGGCAAACGTCTCCATTGCAATTTTTCTGACCGTAAAGCCGCTTTGCTTAAGGAGAGCGGAAACATCGTCCCCGCCGAGCCGCATGAAGCTGTTGTTGGTTATCGTGCCGCTGTGTAAGGCGATAAGCGGCTCTGTGACGGCTTTGCATTTCTGCGGATCATATCCGCTCGTCGCGTTCTCCGTCAGCAGCTTGTCTCTCTTCGACGTTCCGAAGTCCGCGGTCACCCAGACTCCGCTGTATTCCGCCAGCAGCTTGTATATGTTGCCGATGACGGTCTTCAGCTCGTTTTCGGTGAGGTACATCATTAAGCTCTCCGTGAGGATAAACAGCGGCTCCTTAACGTTCAGCGCCGAACGCAGCGCGTTGTAGTCTGTCACGTCCGCCGCGATGTAGCTCACGCGGTTTCTGTGCATTACGGAGCCTGTGGCTTTTATCACCGCGCTATCCATTTTGTTTATTATGGGCGGCAGATCTATGCCTATGTATTTCTCCGTCTTTTTTTCGGTGAATGCCAGCCCCCTCGGGTCCATACCGCAGCCGAGATCGGCGAAAGCGTTCATTCTCAGTGCTTTGAAAAGGCGGTCTGCCGCCGTATGCCGCAGCCACACGGCTGCACCGATATTCTTTATTATTTTTGCAAAGATCTCCCGCTGCTCGGTATCGTGCAGTGCCGGAGCGAGATTATATGAAAACAGCGGCTCGTTCAGTGCTTTGAGCAGCCTGTCCGCGTATTTGTCACCCATTGAAGCACAGCCTGCAAGTCCGGTCTTGCTTGCGATCATTGCCGGATTTAGCTTTTTTATAATATCCTCGTACTTCTCGGCCATAAGCTGCGTTCCTCCCGGTCTTTTCGGCGCGGATTTATTCCGTCAGTACATATTATACCATATATCATTTCCGATATCAAGTTCGAAATGGTTTTGCCCGAACTTTCTTTTCAAAAAGTCTTGCATTTTTTTTCATAATGGTGTATAATGATCGTGTTAAGGCGGGAGCTCGTGCAACGGGCTGAGATAAGGGTGTGACCCTTGACCGTGAACCTGATTTGGGTAATGCCAACGTAGGGACGGACTGAATACAGCTTGTTCGTAACAGAGGCTTGCCCGAGGGGGAAGTCTCTGTTTTGCGTAAAGGAGGTAATGCCGATATCCCGTGAGTCGGGCGGATAGAAGGGGAGCGCCTTGTGTCTTGTATTTTGCGATGGGAACCCGTGTTTCGGGGCGAGAGGGAGAAATTGATCTCCGACCGGCGGAATGTAATGTTTTCATTCCGAAAAAAGCGAAAGAAGGAATAACAAATGAAGAACTCAAAGGTTCTGAAAATGGCTGTGCTCTCCATGCTCGTTGCTCTCGGTGTCGTCATTTCACCGATATTGCGCGTGGAGGGTATGTGCCCCATGGCACATTTCATTAACATCGTATGCTCGGTGCTGCTCGGACCGTGGTACTCGCTGCTGTGCGCAGCGCTGATCGGCGTTATCCGCATGGCACTTATGGGAATACCGCCGCTCGCGCTTACCGGAGCGGTCTTCGGCGCGTTTCTGTCGGGCGTGTTCTACCGCCTGTCAAAGGGCAGACTGATCTTCGCCGTGCTCGGTGAGGTCATCGGTACCGGCATTGTCGGCGCGATAGTCTCATACCCCGTGATGACGTTCCTGTGGGGAAAAGAAGGACTGAGCTGGCTGTTCTATATCCCGTCGTTCACCGCGGGAACGCTTATCGGCGGCAGCATCGCCTTCGTTTTCCTGCGAAAGCTCGCGGACAACGGTATGCTTGCGAAAATGCAGGCTTCGCTCGGCTCGCACGCATACGCCGACAAGCGCAGCGTGCTTTCTACTGCGCTTACTATCGCCGCGTTCGGCGCGATAGCGTTTGTCGTGATAGAGATACTTATGAACATATTTATGCTTGAGGGCGATGTATGGCAGTATATAGCCTACGGCTCGCTCGGTGCGTTCGCAGCCGCGGCTGTGGTATATTTTATCGTGAAAAAAGCGGGGAGGGAAAAAGCGGTTGATAAATAAGATACGCGGCTCGGTGAAGGAGCTGCACCCGCTTGTACACTGCATTACGAACCCTATATCCATAAATCAGTGCGCGAATGTCATACTTGCCGCGGGCGCACGTCCGATAATGGCGGAGCACCCCGAGGAAGCCGCAGTGGTCACGCGCACTGCCGCTGCCGTTATGCTAAATCTCGGCAACATCACCGACGTTCGCAAACAGTCTATGCTTATTTCGGCGCAGACGGCGAAGGAGCTCGGGATACCGTTTATTCTGGACGTTTGCGGCGCTGCGTGTCTCCCGACAAGGCGGGACTACGCGCTCTCGCTTATCGGTAAAGCCGTCCCGTCCGTTGTCAAGGGCAACTATTCCGAGATAAACGCGCTCTGCCATGAGCATTACAGCTCGTCCGGCGTTGATGCGGACATCACTCTCGGAACGCCGGAGCTCGATATTGCTGCGGTGCGTCTTGCCCGCGGATACGGCACAGTCGTTCTCGCGAGCGGCAAGACCGATATCGTCACCGACGGAAAGCGGCTCGTACACATCTATAACGGCAGTCCGCAGCTCGCCTCGATAACCGGCACCGGCTGTATGCAGGGGGCATTGTGCGCGGCGTATCTCTCGTCTGCACCCGCAGCGGAAGCGGCTGTCGCGGCCTGCACAGTATTCGGGATATGCGGCAGCCTCGCCGAGACGGAGAAGGGAAGCGGCACTTTTGCCGTGAACCTCATGGACGCGCTCTCGACGGCAACAGACAGCGATATTTCAAAATACGCCGACACGGAGGAGATAGACGTTGAATAAGTGCGATACCCGAATTTACTTTATAACCGACAGCACACCATACAGCGAGGAGGAGTTCCTTTCTCGCACGGAAGCGGCACTGCGCGGCGGTGCAACGCTGATACAGCTCCGTGAAAAGGAGCGCACGACACGCGAATATCTGACGCTTGCGCAGAAGGTGCATACTCTTGCGCAGCGGTACGGAGTCCCGCTTATCATAGATGACCGGCTTGATGTGGCAATGGCATCGGAAGCGGAGGGCGTACATCTCGGACAGAGTGATCTGCCGATAGCGACTGCGCGGCGTATATGGGGTGCGGATAAGATCATCGGCGCGACTGCAAAGACCGTTGAACAGGCAAAGGAAGCGTATGAACAGGGCGCGGATTACCTCGGTGTGGGTGCGATATATCCCACGACAACGAAGGTAAAAACTATCCTTACATCTGTTGAGACACTTGCGGATATCTGCCGCACGGTACCGATACCGGTGAACGCGATAGGCGGTCTGAACAAGGATAATATTGATGTCCTCAAGGGTGTTCCGATAGCGGGAATATGCGCGGTCTCTGCGATAATGAAAGCCGCTGACCCGGAGCTTGCCGTGCGTGAGCTTTCCGAGGCGGTGCGCACAAAACTTGGTTTCTGACGAGTTTAGCTATACTCTGCCATTTTCGCATTGGTGTCTTTACCAACCCCCATTCATTTCTTGCAGAGCGACCCGCTGATGTATCTTAGAAATACAGCAGTCGCACGCGCCGGCTTCGGCGCCGCGATAATTCCGTCTGAAAATAACAGAGTGAAGGTGAAAAAAGATGAAAACTGCTCTTACCATTGCCGGCAGCGATTCAAGCGGCGGAGCCGGTATTCAGGCCGATATAAAGACAATGCTCGCGAACGGCGTGTATGCTATGAGCGCGGTAACGGCACTTACGGCGCAGAATACCACCGGAGTGCGCGCTATCATGGAATCCTCGCCGGAATTTCTCGCACAGCAGCTCGACGCGGTGTTCGAGGATATCTTTCCCGACGCGGTAAAAGTCGGAATGGTGTCGTCCGCCGGTCTTATCCGCGTGATCGCGGGTAAATTGCGATATCACGGTGCGCGCAATATCGTCGCGGATCCCGTTATGGTAGCAACAAGCGGTGCGTCACTCATAAAGCCCGATGCTGCCGAAGTGCTCGGAAATGAGCTGCTTACCGCGGCAGACCTTGTTACCCCGAATATCCCAGAAGCGCAGATACTTTCCGATATGACCATTCTCGGCAGAGACGATATGCAGAAAGCCGCGGAGATCATAGGTAAAAAGTTCGGCTGCGCAGTGCTGATAAAGGGCGGTCACAGCATAAATGATGCGAGTGATCTGCTGTACGCAGACGGGGAAATGCGGTGGTTTGAGGGCAAACGCATAGACAACCCCAATACCCACGGTACCGGCTGCACGCTGTCGAGCGCGATAGCCGCTAATCTCGCGAAAGGCTTTGATATGGCGGAAGCCGTCAGCCGCGCAAAAGATTATATATCCGGCGCACTCGGAGCAATGCTCGATCTGGGACAGGGCTCGGGACCTATGAATCACGCCTTTGATATTAATTCCCGCTTTGCGGAGGAAAAATAAATCCCGAAAGGAACAACAAAATGAGAGAGTACACAACACAAATGGACGCGGCGCGTAAAGGCATCATCACGCCCGAGATGAAGGCGGTAGCCGAAAAGGAGTACCGCACACCGGAGGAGATACGCGATCTTGTCGCGCGCGGTCAGGTGGCTATCTGCGCGAATAAGCTGCACACCTGCATTGACCCGAACGGCGTAGGCTCGATGCTCCGCACGAAGATAAACGTCAATCTCGGCGTATCGCGCGACTGCAAGGACTACGATATCGAGATGCAGAAAGTCAATGCTGCGGTGGAAATGGGCGCGGAGGCGATAATGGATCTGTCCTCGCACGGAAACACTCAGCCGTTCAGACGCAAGCTCACATCAGAGTGCAAGGCTATGATCGGCACGGTTCCGGTGTATGACAGCGTTATCCACTATCAGCGCGATCTCGCTACCCTTACCGCGCAGGACTTTATCGACGTTGTGCGGCTGCACGCGGAGGACGGCGTGGATTTCGTGACGCTGCACTGCGGAATTACCCGCAAGACGATCGAGCAGATAAAGAAGCACAAGCGCAAAATGAACATCGTTTCCCGCGGCGGCTCGCTCGTTTTTGCGTGGATGAGCATGACCGGCGAAGAAAACCCGTTCTATGAGCATTTCGACGAAATACTTGATATCTGCCGCGAATATGATGTGACGATCTCTCTCGGTGACGCTTGCAGACCCGGCTGCCTTGCGGACGCGAGCGACGTTTGCCAGATAGAGGAGCTTGTGCGGCTCGGCGAGCTTACAAAGCGCGCATGGGCAAAGGACGTGCAGGTCATGATCGAGGGTCCCGGACATATGCCGCTTGACCAGATCGAAGCGAATATGAAGATACAGCAGACTATCTGCATGGGCGCACCGTTCTATGTGCTCGGTCCGCTTGTTACGGATATAGCCCCGGGCTACGATCACATCACGTCCGCGATAGGCGGCGCGATAGCTGCATCGGCGGGAGCGGCGTTCCTTTGCTATGTCACACCCGCAGAGCACCTTGCTCTGCCGAACGTCGAGGACGTAAAGCAGGGAATAATCGCTTCCCGCATTGCCGCGCACGCCGCGGATATTGCCAAGAAGATACCGCACGCACGGGATATCGACGACGCAATGGCAGACGCGAGAAGAACCTTCGACTGGGAGAAGCAGTGGGAGTGCGCAATTGACCCGGAGACCGCGAAGAGCATACGCGAAAGCCGTGCTCCGGAGCAGGAGGACAGTTGCTCTATGTGCGGAAAGTTCTGTGCCGTAAGAAGCATGAACAAGGCGCTTAACGGCGAATATATCGACATACTTTGACGAATAAAGGGAGGACAAGAAAATGCCTGTAAGAATATCCGGAAAACCCACAAGCACGATCTACCCGGAAATTTGTTCAAATCCCGAACAGCTTTCCGCAATACTGAAAAAAGCATCCGAAAACGGCACCGAGCGTATTTCGATACAGCTCGAAAAGCCCGAGATGCTGCACGATGCTCTGCGTGAAGCGTCTGGGCAGGAAATGACGGTCGAGTTCGTTGTTCCGCGCAGAGCGGGAATGCTCAGCGAGCCGGAGTTTACCCGTCTGTATGACATGATAAGAGAGCGGTTCGAGCCGCCGGAGATACTTGCGGAGCTGCACGAGGTACCGGAGTTCACCGCAGAAGCAATGCAGGCACCTGCCGCACCCCACAAGACAGGCGGATTTTTCGGCAGAGAACGCCGTTCTAAAGGGGAAACGGCTGCTCAGGCTATGCCGGCAGCCGCACCCGCGCTTGAAGACAGCAATGCCGATATAATCGAGGGTATGCGGATGTCGTCCGTACCTGCCGATCTCGGCAAGAAGCTCGGCTACATCGACGAGAGCTTCACGCAGATGCTTCTGCGCAAGATAGACGAGCTCGGAATGTCGGATTCACAGTGCTATAAAAAGGCGAACATAGACCGCAAGCTGTTCTCGAAGATACGCGGCGATATTAACTATCACCCGAAGAAAACCACGGTCATTGCGTTCGCTCTTGCGCTGGAGCTTGATCTTGCCGAAACGCGTGAGCTGCTTAAAAAGGCGGGCTTTGCGCTCTCCCGCAGCAGCAAGTTTGATATTATCGTCGAGTATTACATAGAAAACGGCAACTATAACGTATTTGAGATAAACGAAGCGCTTTTCGCGTTCGATCAGTCTCTTATCGGGGCATGATTAATTAATAATTGTGGAGTCCGCTTCGCGGACGAATTTGAATCGTGACAAAATCTGATAATAAGGATAAAGACCGCACAGAACATTATCTGTGCGGTTACTTTTTTGCCGGAAATTTAAAGGAACCTCTAAGAGAAAAAATGTCGCCTGAAAAGAGACCTTTTTATCCCGTGAATGTGATATTATACAGTTACAGGGTAAGAAAACCCAAAACCAAAATATTCACAGGAGGAATTTATCATGAAAGAGAAAAGAATCGAAAAGGTAAAGAACGGAATCACCGAGCTCGTGTTCATACTTGACAAGAGCGGTTCAATGAGCGGGCTTGAAGCCGATACGATAGGCGGCTTCAACTCCATGATCGAAAAGCAGAAGAAGGAGCAGGGCAAGGTGTACGTCTCCACCGTGCTTTTCAGCGACAGCAGCACCGTTATCCATGACCGCGCCGACATATCCGAGATAAAGCCGATGACGGACAGCGACTATACCCCGTGCGGCTGCACGGCACTTCTGGACGCGATAGGCGACAGCGTGAAGCATATCCGTAATATCCACAAGTATGCTCGTCCCGAGGACATACCGGAGCACACGATGTTCGTGATAACCACCGACGGAATGGAGAACGCGAGCCACCGCTTCGACTATGACAAGGTGAAGAAGCTGATAGAGAAGCGCAAGGAGAAGGACGGCTGGGAGTTTCTGTTTATCGGCGCGAACATCGACGCGGTATCGGTAGCGTCGAAAGTCGGCATAGGCGCGGAGAGGACTGCGAATTACCGTGCTGACGGAAAGGGAACAAAGAAGGTATTTGAAGCACTCGCGGCACCTATGAAAGCGATGCGCTGCGGCTGCTCGATAGACCGCGGCTGGGCAGAGGAGATCGAAGCCGACATGATGAGCCGAGCGGGGAACGCCCCGCGGCGTAATGCGTAGCGACATTCTTCTATCGACAGGTGCATTGCACGAAGCAATGGTAGTTGTCGTCAAAAGCGCGCACGACGCGCGCATAAAAACGGCAACGACAGCACACTCGGTTAGTTATTCTCTTCTATATATGGGAAAAAGATACCGCACAGCTCAACACTCTGTGCGGTAATTTGTTATTAAAGAAGTGTAATCTTCGCTAAGCGGCGGACGCCCCGGCGGGGAACGCCCCGCGGCGTTTTGCGTAGCGACACTCTTCTATTGACGGGTGCGCCACCTCGGGCGGCGGACGCGCCGCTCCGTAATGCGTAGCGACACTCTTCTATGGGCGAGTGCAGCACCTCGGTTAGCTTTACTCTGCTATTTCTGCACGAAATATCGCCAACCCCACTGCGTTTCAGTCAAAAGCTGCCCATAGCTGTACGCTCTGAAATACAGCATTTGTTTAGGGGGTCAATCCCCCTTTTCCAAAGGGGGATTGCGGGGTCACAGGGGCAGAGCCCCTTCTCTGAAACTCTCTCAAAAACTCTCTTTAGTCACGATGATATCCACGCCGGTTCCGGCGGCGTCGGTGACGGCGACATCGCCGATTTTTACCGGCAGGGTAACGACTGCGGATTTGATATCCTTCATTACATCAAATATCTTGTCTTTTGGGACAGCACCGGCGGATTTTACCGGGACGGGCTTGCCCTTATCCGACATTACCGTTGATGTGACGGTGCGCACCGGGGCGGTTATTTCCGTCTCGGCGTATTTTTTGCCTACGCCGCAGGTGTTGCCGGTGACGGAGATCACCTTGCCGTCCTCAACTTCCGCCGTAAGTTCGCAGCCCATAGGGCAGCCTATACAGATAAGTTCACGTGTCATACGCGCCCCTCCTCTATGCTTACCGTGATATCGCCGGTTATCGCGCCGAGCTTGTCCGGCTTTATTATCACATCTTCCATTTCGCTCGGTACTGTAATGCGCTTCTTTTTCGATACTATCACACCGTCACCCGTGCTGACCGTTATCGTGCAGCCCTTGTACACGTTGCGCACACGGAATCTTATGTGCAGCTCCTCGTCCGTGTTCGCGGTATCGACGGTGCAGGGTACGGTGTATCGAACGCCGTTTCCGGCTATTACCCTGTGTATGTCGGGTTCGTGCTCCTTTGCGCCTTCGCCGGAAATAAACCTCGCGGCATTCCTGCCGGCGCGTCCGGCTTCCTCGGAAACGAAATCGACAAGATCGTGAACGTGCAGGACGTTACCGCAGGCGAAAATGCCTTCCGCGCTCGTTGTGAGCCTGTCATCGACTTCGGGGCCGTTCGTCATTCCGTTTATCTTTATGCCCGCCGTAAGCGTCAGCTCGTTCTCCGGGATAAGTCCGCAGGAGAGCAGCAGCGTATCACACTCGTAATACTGCTCCGTGCCGGGTATCGGTGTGCTTGTCGCATCCACCTCGGCTATCGTCACGCCTTCGAGCTTTCGCTTTCCTTTTATATCAACCACGGTATGGCTTAAAAGCAGCGGTATTTTGTAATCGTCAAGGCACTGCACGATGTTGCGTTTAAGTCCGCCGGAATACGGCATGAGCTCCGCCACAGCCTTGACGTGCGCGCCTTCGAGCGTCATTCGCCTTGCCATTATCAGCCCAATATCGCCGGAGCCGAGTATCACTACTTCCTTGCCGGGGAGAAAGCCTTCGCAGTTCACAAGCTTCTGAGCTGTGCCGGCGGTGTAAATGCCCTGCGGACGGAAGCCGGGGATATTGAGCGCACCTCTTGGACGCTCGCGGCAGCCCATAGCGAGAATGACCGCGTCCGCCTGTATCACGCGCAGACCCTTTGCCTTGCTGACAACCGTTATCTCTCTGTCCGGGCTTATCGAGAGCACCATACTGCCGGTCTCGCAGCAGATACCGCGCTCCTTTACCTTTTCGATAAACCTCGCGGCGTATTCGGGTCCGGTGAGCTCCTCGCCGAAGGTGTGAAGTCCGAAGCCGTTGTGTATGCACTGGTTGAGTATGCCGCCGAGCTCGTTATCGCGCTCGAATATAGTAATATCCGTGATACCGCAGTCATAAGCGGCAGCCGCGGCTGCAAGTCCCGCAGGACCGCCGCCGATTATAGCGAGAGCAGTTTTTTCAGCCATTTTTCTTCACTCCCCCATAAGAAATTCCCTGTTTTTTCGCAAGCATATCTATGACCTTCGGTGAGCAGAAGCCCGCCTGACAGCGTCCCATTCCAGCTCTTACGCGGCGCTTTACACCGTCGAGAGTTGTCGCTCCGAGCGGACGTTCGATACTGTCAAGTATCTCTCCCTCGCTTATCTGCTCGCAGCGGCAGACGATCTGACCGTAATCGGGTCTTTGGCGTATCAGCTCTGCACGTTCTTCGGCAGGCATGGACGCGAGCTTCGGTATTCCTTTTCTTATCGGGTCAAAATCCGCTTTTTCTCTGAGCGGCAGTATGCCCGAAACTATATCCTTTATATACAGCGCGATCGCAGGTGCGCTCGTAAGTCCGGGGGATTCGATCCCCGCCGCGTCTATGAAGCCTTTGATTTTTTCGTCCTCGCGGATAATGAAATCACCGGTGCTGCCTGTCGCGCGAAGCCCGGAGAATGACGTGATGACCTGCCCGTAGGGGATATTCTTCACCGACAGAGCGCTCTTTTTCTTCACGCTGTCAAGTCCATCACGGGTAGTCGCGGTAAATTCGCGGTCATCGGTATCGTCGGCAGTCGGGCCGAGCAGCAGGTTCCCGTGTACCGTCGGGGAAACGAGGATACCCTTGCCCATTTTTGTCGGAAGCTGGAAAATCGTGCAGCCCACGGTCTTTCCCGCGTTTCTGTCGAGCAGCAGGTATTCGCCGCGTCTCGGCGTTACCGAGAACGACGGCTCGCAGACCATATCGTGTATCCTGTCGGCGTAAACGCCCGCGCAGTTAATGACTATCCCGGCTTCGACATCGTCCTTTGTCGTCTTTACCGTAAAGCCGTCAGCGGTTTTTTCTATGCCGGTCACTTCTGCCGAAAGCATAAACTCGGCGTCGTTCATATATGCGTTTTCTGCGAACGCAAGCGTCATTTCAAACGGGCATACTATTCCCGATGTGGGCGCGTACAGCGCGGCATACACCTCGTCCGCGAGGTTCGGTTCGAGTGCGAGAGCGTCGTCTCTGTTCAGTATTTTAAGCCCCTTAACGCCGTTCGTCTCTCCGCGTTCGAGAAGGTTTCGCAGCTTCGGCAGCTCGTCATCCCCGTAGCAGACTACCATTGCGCCGACACGCTTGAACGGTATATCGAGCTCATCGGAAAGCCTGTCCATAAGGGCATTACCCTGTACGTTCAGCTTGGCTTTGAGCGTTCCCGGCTCCGCGTCGAAGCCGGCGTGGATAATGGCGCTGTTCGCTTTGCTTGTTCCTTCGCACACATCGCTCTCCCTGTCTATGACGAGGATCTTCAGCTCGTACCGCGAGAGCTCCCGTGCGGCAGCACAGCCGACAACTCCGGCACCGATAATGACTGCGTCGTATTTCATTGCAGGATCACTTCCTTGAGTAATATTGTACCTAAATTATATCACAATCCAGCAGTGTATGTCAATAAAATAGTTCGAGGTATCATTTACTTTATGTTTCATTTCGCCCGCGGATAGTTATGTTTTCCTTTTGTCATTCCCTGCCGGCGGTGCGAGTCACTTTCTGCCTCCAGCGGCAGAAAGTAACCAAAGAACGCCGCTCCCGCCCGCCTCTCTTCGAGTCACCGGTTACATCCTTCTATTGGATAGCGCAGATTGGTGCCCTCAGAGTAGTCGGGCGGGAGGACTGCACGGAGAGGTTTCTGCTCCGCCGGTTCACGGCGGGTCCGGAATTTTGCTGACTGATAAAGTAAAGACTATACCGCACAAAGATTGTGTTTGTATTGTGCAGTATTGCCTAAATACTTTTGAAATGTGCAAACAAAAAACTGTTGCATTTGTAGAGTAAATGTGATATAATCAAAATGGTATATTGTAACCAATGTGTTATCCGTCGGGATATAGGAGCATTTATGAGCAAAAAAAGAAAACGTATCGCAATATTCGTCGGTCAGGCGGACGAAAGCTATCAGAGCAGATTCATAAGCGGATTTCTCGGAAAGGCGTTCGTCTATGATCTTGATGTGTGCATTTTTTCCATGTACCGCAAATATCAGGATACCGCCGAGCGCGAAAAGGGCGAGTCAAATATATTTTCATTGATGATACCGGATATGTACGATGCCGCGGTGATAATCGAGGACAGCATACAGACTGCCGGTGCGGCAAAGGCGCTTGAGGACAGACTGCACGCGACATTCAAAAAGCCGGTGCTTGTTATAGAGAAGGAAAGCGAGTATTTCCCGAGTATCTTCACCGACTGCTACGGTGCTGTTGTCGAGCTTGTTTCGCACCTTATTGAAGTTCACGGCTTCAAGGATATAGCGTACCTGTCGGGAAAAAGATGGCATGAGCACGCGCAGCTGCGTCTCAAAGCGTACCGCGACGCAATGGAGAAGCACGAACTGCCGGTAGATGAGGACAGGATAGTTTACGGAGATTTCTGGTACCAGAGCGGCGAGGTCTGCGCGGATCACCTTACGGCAGACGGTAGGAAGCTGCCGGAAGCGGTCGTCTGCGCGAACGACGCTATGGCAGTCGGTCTCGGAAAAGCGTTCGCGGCGCGCGGTATAAGAATACCGGAAGATGTCGCCGTGGTCAGCTACGACTCGACGGACGAGGGACAGACCTCCCCCGTTACCCTCACTTCCTCGCTCATTCCCGCAAAGGAGTTCGGAAGCTACGCCGCGGAGCATATATTCAACAGCATCAACGGCAAAGAGACCGAGCCGTTCACGATAGACCCGCCCCTGCTTATCGGCGAGAGCTGCGGCTGCACTGAGATGAATATGCCGTCCCTTACGATAAGAAGACAGGAATGGGGTACCGATATCTCCGACGAGGGCTTTGACTCGGTAAACAACACAATGGCGGATAATATCATGTCGCAGAACGATCTTCGGGAATATCTCGGCATGGTGTTCTCCTATGCCTATCAGATAAAGGGCGCGCACAGCTTCCACCTCTGTCTCGCAGCACCGTGGAAGTATATGAACAGCGACAGCGGTATCAGCGTAAACAACGACAGCTATCCCGATAAAATGATATACGCGTTGAGATATAACAGCGAGCACAAGGACGGTCATGTCGGGCTCGATATGATGTTTGACACGAATGAGCTGCTGCCCGCGATAGACGAGGACAGGGACGAGCCAGCCGCATACTTCTTCACGCCGGTTTACTCCGAGCGGCAGTGCTTCGGCTATGCCTGTGTCAGCTACGGAAACGACGCGAGATCCTACGACGACGTTTACCGCCGCTGGATAGGGCTTGTTTCGCGCGGTTTCGAGAACATCAGGCGCAGCCTTGCGATACAGAGTATGCAGGAACAGCTCGACAAAATGCGCAAGAACAAATTCGCAGCCGCGGGAGCCGTTTACGAAAGCCTTACGGCGGAGGAGAAGGAGGACTACGATCTTGTCGGGAAGATACTCGACGAGAACCTGCTCACCTATCATTTCCAACCGATAGTGAATACTGTTGACGGCGCGATATACTCGTATGAGGCGCTTATGCGCTCAAAGACCGAAAAGCGCGTTTCGCCGCTGGCGATAATCAAATACGCGGATATGCAGGGCAGGCTTGCCGACGTTGAGCGAGCAACGTTTTTGAACGTACTTTCCATAGTTGACACCTGCAAGCCGGACTTCGGCAGCGCGAAAGTGTTCATAAACAGCATACCGGGTGTACGGGTGAGCGACAGCGATTTTGCCAAGATGGAGGAATACCTGAAAAAGCATGCCGATACCGCGGTAGTCGAGTTCACCGAGGAAGCGCAGCTAAGCGACGAAGAGCTTGATGAGCGCAAGGAGTTTTTCAGAAAGCTCGATATCAAGATCGCGGTAGATGACTACGGTACCGGCTATTCCAACGTAAGCAACCTGCTGCGTTATATGCCCAACTATGTCAAAATAGACCGCTCGCTGCTCAGCGATATACATAACAAGCCGCAGAAGCAGCACTTCGTAAGGGAAGTCATCAACTTCTGCCGCGACAACAACATCATGGCTCTTGCGGAGGGAGTTGAGACATCGGAAGAACTGCGCACGGTGATAAATCTCGGCGCGGATCTCATACAGGGTTACTATACCGCAAAGCCGTCGCCGGATCTCATACCGCAGATCGACGAGAAGATACGCGAGGAAATAAGGCTCTGGCACCGCGAATATGTGGAGGGAAGCGCCGGGCAGGTATATATTGCCGGCAAGACCAATCGTGTTTCGCTGCCGTCGCTCGTCAAGGACGGCTGCACGGAGATCGTCGTGGGGCAGGGAACAATGGTCTATAAGGATATCTCCGTTATAGGCACGCCCGGTCAGAAAACGAATATCCACATACGCATAGAGCCGGGATATAACGGGCGTATTACCCTTGAAAACGTAAACCTTTCAAATACAAACGGCCGCTCGTGCGTGGAGCTCGGCGAGGATTCGGACGTAACTCTCGTTATTGCGGGTGAGAACTGTCTGCACAATTCCGGCATTTATGTACCGGAGAGCGCACATTTCACTCTTGAAGGCGACGGAAATCTGAAGATCAATCTGAATATGTCCGAGTTTTACGGTATCGGCGCAGCGAGCGGAGAGAAGAACGGAGAGCTTGTATTCCAGCAGTCCGGCGCATTGACGATACATACGAGAGGTATAGCAGGCACCTGCATAGGCTCCGATCTCGGCGGAACGATACGCATAAAAGCGGGAATGTATTCCATAGAGTCCGACTGCAACGCCGGTGTGGGTATAGGCGCTTTCTCGGGCGATGCGGACGTTGATATCGTAGGCTGCAGCATGGAGATATGGGTAGCCGCGGTACACGGAGTATGCGTCGGTTCAATGGAAGGCAAGGCTAACGTAAAGATAGATCACTGCTCATTCAAGGCATCCTGTGACGGAAGCGACGGCGTTGGCATAGGAACTGTCAGGGGTCCGTCGGCTTCGGTGGCGGTATCGGAGACGGGAATGACCGTCGAGGTGAACGCGGCAAACGGTACAGCTATCGGCGCTATGGACGGAAGAACGGAATTCACAGTCTTTTCCGCGTCGCTCAAGGCGAACAGCGCGGGCGATAATGTGCTTGCGTTCGGAGGATACGGCACGGATACGAAGATAGATATGGAGAAAGCGGATATAAAGATCAGCGTAAAGAACAAGCTGAACATAGATACATACGCGAGCGAAGAAAACATATCTATCAGAGACGGCAGCGCCCGTTTCACTGTCAACGGCAGTACGGTTGAAAGAAAAGTCGATAATGACTGATGATACAGCCCGGTACATCGTAAGATGTGCCGGGTTTTTCTGCGAAAATGATAAGGTTATACGCTAAATATTGTATAGGCAATACCGCACAAATAGGCGCACACTATCTTTTCGCCGCTGCTTTTGTTGCCGCATCGTGCGGCAGTTTGGCAGCGACTGTAAGAGCATCATGCTCTTGCTTGTATATTATTCCGTTATCTTGCACAGAAATTTCTTGACTTACGTCAGTAAGCCTGCGAAATATCTATACAATCTGACGCACAAGCAGGAGGCTTGTGTATGCAGCCCGAACGCGGCACGATGCCGCGACACAAAGCTGCATAAAAAAATACTGACTGCGCAATCTGCGCACGCTATTTATGCGGTATAGCCTATAATTATTGACTTATCGGGATAAATGTGGTATAATGTTTATGTAAGTGCGATACTTACATACATCAATCAGGGGAATATTTTATTAAGGAAGGAAAAATACCATGAAAAAGAAAATTATCGCAACAGCCGCTGCAGCAATAATAGCGGTATCGTCGCTTTCATCAGTCGCTTACGCCGAGGAAGACACCTCGCTCATTATGAACATGGACAACCCGTTCGCAGGCTGCTATGAAAAGCTGGAAGACGGCACATGGAAGATCACCGACAGATGCCTGAAGCTCGTGAATATGGCTCTTGCAGATGATGAGGCGGAATTCTATATCCACTTCACCTTCTCGGAGAAGCTCGATTCCGCAATGATAAACTTCAAGTTCTTTGAGGGCAAGAATGAGTACGGCTACGTCGAGGATATGATGAAGCTGGACGGCAGAAGAGACATCTATCTCTCCGTATCGCATATCGTTGCCTGCACAATAGAGAACAGCGGCAAGGCAGACCTCGATTTCAGCAAGATCGAATACGGTATTATGGATCTCGGCGTTTACTCCGATAAGCTGACAGATGTTGAGATAACCGCAAAGGACGGCACAGAGGACACCGAATACAGTATGTTCCAGAGCGGCGTCTGGGCAGTATATAACACCGACAAGGACGGCAATTACAAACCCGAAGATTTCTGGGGCTACTACATATTCAATGACGAGACCAGCGGAAGAACAGTCATCGAAAAGAGCGGCTTACCGTTCGGATGCGAGCAGAAGGGCAGGAATATAACGTTCCATATGGGCGGCGCCGACGATACTACCGAAGCCGTCTTCGACCAGAGAGAAGACGGCAGCCTCTACGGCACTATCGACTACGACGGAGAGCAGAGAACATACAGATTTATTAAGGTTCGCTTTGCCGACCCCGAAACATTCGATCCCGACGCTCCCTTGTTCAGAGGTGTCTGGGGATTGTATTTCGACGAAGGTGCCGAAGTGTACGGTGACGGAGCTCTGGGTTATCTGATCGTGCATGATAAGGACAATGCAGTTCTTGCCACGAGCGATCATATCAAGGTCACCGATGCTGAGCTGGATCAGACTTTTTCGATGTTCAATATGTCCTATACCGGTACGGATGAAAACGACAAATTCAGCCTGAAATACGATGCCGACGGTGATTTCATATTCGAACAGGAAGGAATGGAGCTGCGCTTCTCATATGACGCGGGACTTGACCCCGATACATTCGAGTTAGCGGACGAGTCCGAATTATACCGTGAATGGATGCTTCCCGACCCTGCCGCTCAGCTTATGGACGCATCGGGAACGGCGGGCGGCAATGTCGGTCTGACTATAAACTATGTGTTCCCGCTGGATAAAGGATTTGACGTTTCGTTCAAATTCAAGACAAGCGACGGCAAGAAGAAAACATACCGTATAAACAGCGACAAAGCTCTCAATACAGACACTATTTACATAAGAGTGCGCGATCTTCTTGAAGCTGCGGGAGTTAATGCCGATGATGTCACCGAGTTAACGATCCGTAACAATATGGATACCGATATAGTCTGGATAGATTTTACCACAGGCTCACATGAGTACGCCGAGATCGTTCCGAAGGGTGTTGTCCATCCCGCAGAGGTTTCCGGCGAGACCGAGAGCAACCCGGCTACCGGCTCGGAGGGCTTCGCGGCTCTCGCTGCGGTATCGGGCGTATCCGCTCTTGCTGCATTTGCGTTCAGAAAGAGAAAGTAATGACTTGATCCAAAACACTGTCCGGGTAAATACAGCCCGGACGGTGTTGTTCTTTGCAGCCGGTATTGCTTCCGTATAAGACTAAAAATGAGTATGTGACAAAAAAGTTGCGAAAATTTCAAAAAGCTATTGACAAAATCGTAATTGTGTAGTATAATATTAGAGCAGTTGGAAATGACTGCATCGTCTGGGTGTGGCGCAGTTGGTAGCGCGCTACCTTGGGGTGGTAGAGGCCGTGGGTTCAAGTCCCGTCACTCAGACCATAGATTATGCCTTGTGTTTGGCTTAACAGAGCCATTCGCAAGGCTTTTCTATTTACCGAGCCGTCAAAATGGGGTTTGTTTTGGGGTTTACGAAGCATTCAAGCGGTTTGGGGTGGCTGTTCAACAACTTTACATGTTTGTGAACAGTTTGTGCTTTCTATGCCCAAAGCAGCGGATATTTTGTCTGTTATGATAGAACTGTTCCTTGCTTCATACTCTTTTATCTCATGCAGGTAGGTTGATTGTGTTGTGGCAATGGAACTATGACCTGATGCAGAAGATACTCTTATAATATCTATACCGCCAAGAATGAGTTTTGAAGCAAAGTAGTGTCTGATACTGTGAATATCGCAGAATCGAATACCGTGTTTTGTCGTTGTTCTATCAAGCCAAGTGTAAGGTGTGCTTGTTCCCATATATATCCCAACATTCTAACCAGCAGGCTTACGAATGTTTTGTTTTTAGAAAGATTTTACCGTTCAGGTCACAAGCGTGGTATTTTTCGAAACATAAGTCGGAAATATAAATGATAAATGTTACTTAACATAAATAATAGAGATATGCCACTTAATTTAGTTAGACGAATTTTGTATCTTGCTACTTATTTGTTATTTATTGATGAAAAAACACACGAAAATAGGCTAAAACCAAGTTTTGGCAAAATGTCGTAAGTTGGCTTAACCAAGGCGTTTGTGACAATTTGGACAAAGACGGAAAAGTGCTTCGAGCCGTTCAAGTCCCGTCGCTCAGACCATAGATTAAGCTTTGTGTTTGGCTTGTCATTTTCAAACTTCGTTAGCGAATTCAACGTGGAAGCAGCATTGGCCTCCTCCGGTGATTCATTCCGGCTTCGGACAGGATATTCGTATTATGAAAAATTCTTTTTTTCCAAATGATAATGATCGCACAGATCATGGAATATCTGATCGTTTTTTCCGCCTGCAACATTGATAGTCGTGAGTTCTTCATGTTGATCCAGATTGATCGTAGTTGGCATTATCATTGTGTTTTTTGCCCAGACTACCTTGACGCCGCTCAGTACTGCCATGACTTTGAGCCATATATCATCTGCGGTTTTTGCCTTTTCCATGAACATTTCTGCATTGAGTGTTTCTTCACAAAGGCATCCCGGGGGAAACAGCGTTCCGGGCCCTGTTGTGACAAATAAGCTATGCGACGGCTCTTTAGCTTTCACTTCACCCTGCCAGCGGATATACGGCAAGACAGCCCCCTGCTCGTCCCAGGTGATTCTGTGCACACGTCTCGCGCTGATACATTCAGGATGCTGTAAATAGGATTGATACAGCGACTCAAGCCAGTCCGGGGGATAAATGAGATCGTCGTCAGCCGCCACAACGATGTCATGGGGGAAATCTCTCATGGCATAATAGTATTTTTTATGAGAGAAATAGTTTTGCTCGGCGTCCCGGAGCACTTCCACTCCGTATGGAGCATATTTAATTCTCACCTCGTCCGCGTCGGCAGGGCTTGCGTCATTTCCAAGCCATAGTACGATCCTGTCAGCTTTCATTCTCTGATTGACAAGGGATTTTATGCACAGGTCCAGTTCGGGAAAACGTTTGGGATAGCTTGTCAAAGAGATCATGACATTCGGATTCCTTTTTTCTTTTGTAACGCCAAACTGCCACTTCGCGTTTTTTACCCTGATTCTTAATGCTTCGTGCTTGATCTTCATGATCACACGATAAATCAACCGTTTCAGTGCCATTCTTTCTTCCTCCTTGATTCAGCCGAAAAAGCGCGGCTGTGCTGCTTCTTTCCTGTAACAGTAAAAGATTCAGACCAGGAAAACGGACCGCTTAGTCTTCGTCGGTCAGTTTTCTGATAATGCGCATCAGATAATAATACGCTCTTGTGCTGATGGCCGCAACACGCGCAAGAGAATTGTATCGCCATGAATGCGTGCTGGTAGAGAAAAAATCGCTTTTATATTTTTTCAAATATTCTTTCAGCATAGCGAGCAGTTCGGGCTGATTGGTTTTATTCCAATAATAGGGGTAGATATACTTCATGCTGCGTTCGAACATCTGCCCGTATTCCACGCGCTCCAGTTCCGGGCAGGGGCTTTCCTTTGCCAGCTGCGCAATTTTCTCATAAGCGGTGAACGCGCACAGTTTTCTCGGCGTGATCGGAGACGTAAACGACGAAACGCCAGAGGATATATTATAATGATACAGCGGCTTTGGGTCAAATGCAATCCGGTTGCAATGCTGGAAATACTGAAAGCAGAAATGCAGATCCTGCAAGCTCGTAAGTTCTTCGTCGAACAAAAGTCCGGTCTCCCGGATCGTTTTCATGGAGAACAGCTTATTCCAGGCATATCCGGAATAACAGGAAGTAAGCACCAGACAGTGCAGAGCGGTCTTCATGTCATAAACCGTTTTGGGCGGAAGGTCAAACGCCTTTTCTTTTTTCTGATCGAACCGGTAAAATCCGCAAATGCTCAGATCAGCGTTTTCCTCTTCCAATAATGTAATCAGATGTTCCAGATAGTCCGGTTCCACCCAATCGTCCGGATCGGGGAAGATGATATACTCGCCCTTCGCATGATCGATTCCGCAATTGCGTGCAGACGACAGCCCGCCGTTTGTCTTATGTATCACGTGAATCTTCCCGGATTTTTCTGCCTCCTGATCACAGCACTCAGAGCTTCCGTCCACAGATCCGTCGTCCACCAAAATGATCTCATAGCTTTGAAACGTCTGTCTCAGAAGCGAATCTACGCATTTGGAAAGGTACTGAACCATATTGTAAACCGGCACTACGACTGTGATTTTCATAACTTTCTCCTTTGCTGATCAAACCATCGTGAATGAGCTTGACCCGTTCATGATGGCTTTTGAGTATCTTACGCACGCGAAAGAGCGGTCGCCCGGCTTGATACAGCCCGATATTCATGGGTGCTCAAGCGATACGGGGAAGGATCAGCGCTTAAGCTTAATCCCGACTTTTCTCAGGATCTTCAGTATCAATTCATCTCCAAGGCGGTAATAATACACGGTTACCAGGATCGTAAAAAACAATGCACCGGATACGATCTGCGCGACGAGTGTATACCATTTGAAGCCCAGTCCGCCGCCAACGAACCTGCATAGCGCGAACATGGCCGTTCCAAAGAGGACAAGCGGCAGCAAGTCTTTGATATACTTCCTGAAAGGAAGCTCTTTTCTGACACGCAGGCTTTCGTAAACCGCAGCACCGGCCTGAGCTCCCACGGTGCCGATCACAGCGCCGACTGCGCCAAGACGAGGAATGAAAAGATAGTTCAGGATCAGATTGCAGATCGCCGCCACAATCGTGCCTTGCACATAAAACTTGTCCTTTGAGTTAGGAAGCAGGAACTGCGTTTTCAAAATGTTTTCCCAGGAGTAGAACAGCAAAGCGGCGGAAACAATTGCAATCATGATTCCACAGGCCGCGAATTCATCGCCAAAATAGATCACCGAAAACTCTCTGGCGATACCCGCCATCCCGAAGGCAATTGCGATTGCGACGGTCATGATGTAGCGTATGGATTTGGACAGCACTGTCATGGCGTATCCTTTTTCCGAATTTGACAGCAGATAGGTCATCCGTGGCAGCATGACCGTTCCGACCGCACCGATGATACCCGCGCACATATTGAATATCTTTGACGTATTCTCATAAAATCCTACCTGTTCGCGCGTGCTGAGCCATTCGATCATAATTCTGTCCATCAGCACATAGACGCTGACTGCCACCACAGACACCATCAGAATCAGGTTGGGTCGCAGTTGCTTTCTGATCTCGTGCCATTCCGGCTTGCAGAAACGGACCTGTTTAAGCATGAACGGCCAAAGAACGATCTGCCCGGCGAACAGGCTCAGGGTATTGATCAGAATATATATCCAGACATCTTCCTCCGTTTTTACGAACAGAAACACAGCCGCGGCTGTAGAGATCTTGATGATGCTGTTTTTGATGACCATTATACGGAACTGCTCAGTCCCGGAAAAGAACCAGCTGACTTCAAAAATCGTGGCAAGCAGATAAGGTATCTGGCAAATGATCGTGATGCCAAACTGATCGTAGCCGAAAAGAAAAATGTACGCGAAAAACAGAACGTTCGAAAGCAAAGAAGAAATCAGGTGAAAATAAAACAGATTTGAAAACTCTCTGGACATCTTCTGCGGGTCATCGCGGACTGCGGCAATCTTTCTGTTTCCGTAATTGGCCATGCCGAGCATGCCGAACATCCAGAAATACTTGGTGACGGCAGTTGTCACGGAAAAAGTGCCTACGCCTTCGGGGTGAAGTACTCTGGATACATAAGGCGCCGTGATAAACGGAACAATAAGGATCAGAATATTATATCCGACATTATACACAATATTGCTGATCGTCCTGCTTTGCTTCATTTCTGTCATCTTCCTTTATTCATCAGCGTCTGATCCAATCTTTGCTGATACAGTTCAACAAAGCGCGGCGCCAATACGTCCCAGGTATAGCGCTGAGCGACCGATTCCGATGCCCGGCCGGCAACTCCGACCATGAGCTGGGTATCATGCAGTATCGCGCTGATTTTTTCCGCCCATTGATCCTCGGCCATCGTATTGAGGATAAAACCGTTCTCTCCGTCCCGGATAAGGGTGGCCGAACCGCCGTTATAGGTGGTCAGAACAGGCATGCGGAAATACATGGCTTCCAGCAAAACCATACCGAATATTTCATATCTTGTAGGCAGCAGGAACAGATCACAGCACTGATAGATTTCGTGAATATACTTCTGCTCAATCTGCTGGCAGTAGAAGATTTTATCCTTCAGATTCAGGGCATCCACCTTTGCCCGGCACTGATCCGTATATTCCTTGTCCCCTTTGCCGATCAGAACCAGCCGGATGCTTTCATCTTTCTCCACCACACGGTGGAATACGTCGAGCAGGAACAGAATATTCCGGCGAGGCTCCAGCCGTCCGATATACAGCAGATATTTAAGCGACTGCTTCCGGCTTTTCACTTCCCGGATGAACGGCGGAGGATCCGTCCGGGAAGGCGGCGTGAGATTGTCGATGTCGATTCCAACGCCCAGGGTGGTCACGTTTTTAATGCCCTTTTCCTGGAGATAACGGGTCGCCAGGATGCTCTTTGTTCCCACCAGCATTGTGGAACGACGGGAAAAAGGCAGGAGCAGATGATCCATCACGAAAGCCCTCAGAATGTCTTTTTTATTGTACGGACAATAATAGGGTCCCTGATAGTTGACCGTTTTCTGCTGATGTTTCGCGTTCAGCCACACGGAATTGAAGCCCACATAATCAGAGACCTGAATGATATCGTAATCGCCGACGATCTTTTTCAGCGACGGATAAATGGCTTCGTATAAAAAATTATATCCATGCGTCCATAGGATCGTGATGGTTTTGTCGCCATCGAAGGTGATCGTTTCCCGACGGTCTGTTTTCTGATCCGTATAATAGAGAATGTCGCAGCGATGCCCCAGCCTTGTCAGCGCTTTCGCCAGCCCGACTTCCTGCAGATTATACGTGTTGAGCCGAAGCACATTTGCCATCGTGCGCAGAATCAGTATTCTCATATGCTCATCTCCCGCTGTGCTTTGTGATACCGTTACATATTGATGGCGGAGAAGATTCTTCCGTCCTCCGCTTCCGTAAGCATATCGCAGGTAGAGCACTGATCACACATTTCTTTGGTCAGCTTCCCGTCCCGATAGTCCCGGCAGCATTGTAATTCGTACATGGAATACTTCTTTTTCTTCCAGAATTTAAGTTTGTGAGCAACGACCCAGAGGGCCGGCTTTAATATGTATTTGTGCATGGCAGGAGAAACAGAACCGATCATCCAGCAGTTCCGGTCACAGTGGCGTACAAACTCCCGCACCTTATCCGCCTGTCCGGAGTTCCAGAGCTCATCCCAGCTCTGCGTATTCAGATTACCCATGACCTTCTTCTCCTTGGTGCCGTTGCAGGGCATCACATCGCCGTAAGGGTCAATAAAGAAGGTGTCAAATGCCATGTCACAGGGAAGCAGCCGATTCTGCCCGTAAATATAATTGATGAGGCCATGGTTGAAATACGCACGGAACCATTTTTTGGGACTGCCGGAATTCAGTAGCTCGTTGACAAGACCCTCGAATTGTTCTGCGACCATTGGTCGGTCGTGGATCACGTTTTTGTTTTCCACGAAGTAGAAGCTGTTGTGCAGGGACGCCGTGGCAAATTCCATGTCCAACTCGTCGGACAGCCGGTACAGGGGCACAAGGTCCGGGGCATTCCTGTCCTGAACTGTCATGCCGAAGCCAACGTCTTTCATGCCTCTCGCCCGGAGCTGCTTCAGGGTTTCATACCCTCGGCGATAGCCGTCCGGCAGACCGCGTATCTCATTGTTGGTTTCCTCAAGTCCCTCGATAGAAATTCGTATTCCCACCTTCGGAAATCGTTCGGTCAGCTTCAGTATGCGATCTGTGAAAAATCCGTTTGTGCTGATGACTATCCGGTCCGACAGCTTGCTGAGCTCCTCCACGATCTCTTCCAGATCATCACGAATAAAAGGCTCCCCACCCGTAATATTTGTAAAATACATGGGCGGAAGCTTTCTGATGGTTTCGATGCTGATCTCCTCCTCCGGTCTGGAGGGTGCCTTATACCGGTTGCACATCGTACAGTGAGCGTTACAGCGATATGTGACGATTACTGTGCCGTTTAGTTTTTTTTCGTTACTCATGATCCTTCTCACCGATTTCAGAAATATTATGACTGTAAAGCTTCGTCAGCTTCTGTGTATATGTCTCGACAGTATCAAATTCCACTGCTTTGCAGTTTTCACGATATGTATCCAACTTTTGCGGCTGTTCCCAAAGGTCTTTTATGGCTCTTATCAGGTCCTCCGCATCTCCGCTGCAGAAGAGCTCGCCGGTTTTCCCGTCCCGGATAAGTTCGGGAATTCCTCCGATCTTCGCACCCAGAACCGGCGTGCAAAGCATCAGGCTCTCGATGACGGAATACGGGCAATTCTCATACCATTCGGACGGTATCACGCTGAAAGCCGCATGATTAATCACGGCGTTGAGTACACCGCCGGACAGGAAGCCCACATAGGTAACATTCGGTATGCTTTTCACCTGATCCAGCAAAGGACCGTTTCCGGCTAAAACAAAGGGAATATCCGGCAATGCACGCATCGCCCTGATAAGGGTGCCGATACCCTTTTCTGTTGAGAAGCGCCCGAAATAGAGGACGTACCGCTCAGGCAGTTTACTTACCACGGATGTATCTGTCACGTCGTTTGACGCGGTCTGCTGAAAATTGCGAAGAAAAACGGTTTTTGCGGCGAGTACCGGATTACTGTCCAGCTTTTCCTTCATGAATTGTGAAGGACAGATCACCGTATTGAGATGACCGTAGATCTTCCGGGCATTCCAATAAAACGCCTCACAAAAGCCGAGCAGGCTCCTTACGCCGGATGCGTGGATGCACTTCTTTTTTATACAGTTGACAAACCGCATATTCCCGCCGTTCAGGCAACGTTCGCAGATCGTTCCTTCCGTCGGATTAAACAACTGATGATTAGGACAGATCAGCTGGAAATCGTGTGCGGTATAGACGAGCCTGCATTGATGACCTGTTTTCTTTTTCCATTTTATCGCTTCCACGATCATGGAAGGTGTGAGCTGATAATTGAAATTATTGAGATGAATTACATCTGGCTGAAGATCGTCCAGCACGAGGCGCAGCTTCTTTCTCGCCTCCACGGAATAGATCGTCCGGAACGCATAGCTGATTTTCGCAAGTCCGTTGCTCGTGTGAAAATCCATCATGGACGTGTAGGCTTCAACCGCGTTGCCAACACATCGGTCAGGATGCTCCATGCCGAAATACTGGACAGTGTGTCCGTGCTTCTCCAGACTTTCCCCAAGCCGGAACATATAGGTTTCCGATCCGCCGTTCGGGTATAGAAATTTGTTGACCAGCAGTATTTTCATATTGCCTCTCCTCACCAGTCATTTCTTCACGGGTACCTCAAAAACTTTCCCCATTTCGTCTGCAGGAAATCCCTGATGTTTATCGCAGGTAACACCGCATACATAAAAAGGGCAGCATATTCATTACTGCCCTTTCAGTTCCTATAAGGTACTCATGTCGCACCCGGCGTTGCATTATCATCCCTATCGGTAAAGCAGTTTTTCCTTTGTTTAGTACCAGCTTACATCAACAACCACGATTTCCGGGCGATTGTTGATTCTTGGGATACTCGTATCGCCACCCAGACCGCGGCTTACGACCACAATGCTGCCTCCGTCCATTTTCTGCATTCCTTCACAGAGTTTCGGGAAGAAGCCCTGGTCCGATGCATAAAGGCCGCCCACGAACGGAATCCGTATTATGCCTCCGTGGGTATGTCCGCACATAGAGAGATCGATCGAGTAATCATTGAGCGTTCCTAAAAAGTACTCGGGATAGTGTACAAGAAGCAGCCTGAACCCGTCGGCATCCATGAAGTTCTTCATAAACTCAGGACCATTGTATTGGGAATAATTGCTGACCTCATTGACCAGACCGCCGATCACAATCTTGTTTTCGTTCAGCACGATTTCCTCGTAGCTGTTCTCAAGTATGGTCACTCCGGTAGCCGCAATGTCTGCCTTTATGCTGGTATGACGGTTGATATGATCCGCCCATTCATGGTTTCCCATCACGTAATAAACTTTGGCGATCTGAGTCAGCTGTGTGCAAAGCTCCGTTACAACATGGGTATCATCATTATTATGATTGTTCATATCGCCGGTGATGGTAATGATATCGGGATTCAGACGCCGCACCCATTCAACAAGATCTTTGTTATGTTCGCCGAACTCGTGAAGGTGCAGATCGCTCAGCTGCACAACGCGGAAAGGCGCATCAACATTGTCTGACTGCAAATGATAAAAGGTAACTTCCAGCGCGTTCGCTTCATAATTTATGTAAATTATGAAGCCTGCACAGATAACAAGTACAGCGCATAGGATCACAGCGATTCGCGTGATGAACTTTTTCCTGCCGGAACGATTATGATCGGGTCCGTACGCCGCATTTTTCTCGTCTTTCCCATGCATTGCAGCTTCGCGCCGTTTATCCGATGTGGATTCTGACCTTTCATACTCCGCGCTGATCTCATCATTATCATTGTCAATCTCTTCCGGCAGCGTTTCAGGTGCGGACTGTTCTATACCATACTCTGCGCGCTTCTCCTCTTCGTCAAAAACAGAAGCTTCCGGCTGAGTTTCCGGTGTAGATTCCATATTGAAGTTATTCGTATTCACGTTGTACCTCTGCTTTTATCGTTGTTCTTAGCCTTATAAACAATAATCTCTTCCTGCTTGAAGGTATAACTGATAAGATTATTGATCTGGTAACATGCCAGCCGGTCGGATGCTCCGATCTTTGCTGAAATGCTGGGCTTAAAATGATATTTTGCCAATGTCAGCTCATTTCCGATAAAATCAAGCATATCCTTTGCCTTTTCATACGGACAATGATCCAGCAGACATAAAAACTGATTACTGTTGTTATAGCCTATAAATCCATACTGCTTTGCCGTTACCTCCAGGATCTGTCCCAGCTCTGCAAGCATCTGATTTCCGACTTCACGGCCGTAGCGCGCATTGATCTCTCCAAGATTCGTCACAGACAGACAAACGCAGCTGAAGGTAGTAAGCGCACCGGCTTTTGCGATCTGCTCGATCTTTTCGTCACAGGAAAGACGGCTGGGAAGACCGGTGATCTTATCCGTGTAAAGAACAAAATCCATAAGATCTCCCGCACGACCCAGAACAATTGCGCCGACACAGCCAAGACCCAGGAACAGGATGGCACCTAAGATCATATAAAGCTCGATGTTCACGCCCATCGTAGATATAGCGCTTGATTTTACGCGGACGTTATTGGCAATTTCCGACTGGTTGTACTCCGTACCGACAATGTTTACCTGCTCATAGATGCTGTTCACACGGCCTATGATATCCAGGATATCTTCATGAATATTTTCCTGACTGTTCACGTCGGCTGCCGCAGAGACACCTGAAAAATAACTCAGAATGTATTTGTCTCTCGTGATTGCTTTATCCGTCGCGTAGATCTTTGAATAATAATCCGCGTAGGTATCCATCAGTACTTCATAGCTATTCTGCGAATAGATAGGATTTTCTTCACTGTCATAGATCTCAAACACATTATTCAGGATAGTACCGCTCGATCTTTCAGCCTCAGTCATCTCGGTATCATCCGAACCGTCACGCGGGCTTGTAGAAGACTGTGCTTCCAGCATCCGCTGCTCATATACATCCAGAAGCTTTTTCATTTCTTCCGCTTCACGCAGCAGTTTTTGCCGTGCTAAATTCTGGTTTGCAATATCTGAGTTATAATAATCACGCAGAAGCTCCGGATCCTGTGTGATACCGGCTTTGAGGGTTTTCACATAAACATCCTCAAGTCTGGTATCCCTCAGCTGTTCGAGCTGCGTCTGCAGATCATAAAAGCTAAAGCCTGTCTGTGCGGAACGGAAGGATTCTCCACAGATGTAAATATAATTCAGGATATTGTCAATTCCTTCTGAGATCTGATCCAGGGCAATGATATAATCGTATTTATCCAGAAGCGTATTATCAAGTGCACCCGGCTTACTTCTGGAAATAACATACTGGTTGCCATACCAGATCATATACTGGTTGACTATCGCCGTCATGATGTTTTGTGCGGTTTCCTCCGAATAGGAGGAATCAAGTGTTAATTGCACACGATAGTTCGTGGGGGTAATATTGTATTCCTCACCCTTTTCCAGAATTGCCTTTTTCCTGCCTTCTTCATCCTCGGTCAGGATGCTCTGAACGGTGAGTGAATCTCGTATATAGTCCACATTACAATCCAGACCGATGTTTTCCAATGCGGAATTCACTATGATCGCTGAACGGATTTCTTCGGGATCAAGCTTTTCTCCCGTTGGCGTCAGCCCTTCGGAAGCACCGTCGTTCAGGTATTGGATATCCATCGTTACAGTATAGGTCTGCTGATGGGAAAGATAAAAATAGAGCGCGACCATTCCAAGGAGCATTACTATGATTATCAGGTATTTCCATTTCTTGATATACCTTAAAATCTGAAAGTCTTTCACTTCTCCACCTCTTCCGACGCCTTCTTTTCACGTTTGAGAAACGCCAGGACGGTCACAAGGACAGCATCCAGGATCACCGTGAACAAAATAGCATATTTCAGCCCGATCCGTTCCGTAACATCGGGAACCACAGGTGTCATTGTAACATAATTATGGTTTTTATATTTGCTGTATTCCTTCTCAACGATCCGGATCTCGTTCATCGTTGCATCGATCTGTTCTTTCAGGATCGCGAGGGAATTGTCCACTCTCTGAGTATTGACCGCCGCCATAGACGTGTTGACCGGATCCTCGATCGTACTTATATTCAGACTTGTCTTATCGATCTGACGCCTGATCTCCTCTGCGACTTCCTCGTAATTCGTTACTTTCATGGAATAATTGTCAATTCCGACCTTCGTTTTGGACATGTAGAACTCTCTCTTTGAATCCAGGGCCGGAACAAATACAACACTTGTCAGCTCCGATTCATAATCCTTCAGGATATTATTATAAAGCTCCTGCATATTACGGTTGAGAGTATAGTTGTTCGATTTATCCCATAATTCGTAGTTCAACCTTGCTATATAAGCGTTCCGGTCATGTGTGACCCCGCGCTCGGTTATGATAGCCTCGATCTCCTTCAGGCTCGTGAGCCGGTATCGGTCAAGAATGTTGATCAGCTCCTGGAAAGTTGTTCCGTCCGAGCTGACGAAGTCCTTATTGTTATCCTGCTGCGAGCGAAGGTATTTTTTCAGCTGATTCAAGGCTGAGTCATAATACCTCACATAATCGATGTATTCCATTTTTTCTTCATCCATAATATTCAGATTAAGAACAAGCTGATCGTTGCTGTAAGTATTGTGAAAATGATCAATATAGGCATAAACTATCGAATGAAGCAGTCCCTCAGCGCTGACCGCACCAAGCTGATCGTCATATTCTGCATTGTAGGTGACAACAAACTGCGTGGTAAGCAAGGATGCGTTACTGCGGGGAAGTATGCTGATCTCATCGGCGATCTTCCCTGTATTGACCATTCCTTCCAGACCGGCATTACGGATGCCGTTTTCTATGATATCATCGGTAAAAATATCGTATGCATTAAAATAGGATCCGTTCGGAAAAAGTCCCTCTGATGCATTCGGATATGTAAAGGTCAGCACCACCGAAGATGAGCGCGGGCTTGCCATATACGACCAGAGGCAAAATACCAGTAAAAAAACGATCGAGAATATCAGGATCCGCAAAAAATACTTCCGTAACACGAATAATACACGGGTAGCCAGATTTTTCATGCTGTTTTATTCTCTCCTTTCACTTCATTCATTACGGCGTAACCATCTGATGCCGATATTTTGTTCATATACTTCCGCCTTCCTGCTTGAAAGCACAGCTGCGCCGCCGGTGACGAAGCCTACATAATTTATGGAGTAATAGAAATAAGTATTATCGGTTAAATAAGTAATAAAGCAGTACACAACGACCATCATCGTAAACGTCATAGCTTCCCAGCCGTATCGCCTGCGGATGCCGTTGAGTTTGATCCAGCTGTTGCTCCACAGCCAGAAGATGAAGCCAAAGAAGCCAAGTTCGATAAAATAGGTGATGTATTCATTGTGTGCATTCTGAACAGCGATCACGACATTTTTCGATGCTTCGATCACATCGGTCGTTTCATTGGAATGGGTGAAAATGAATCTCAACCCTCGGCCAAAGTAATCGGGCGATAATTCAAAAAAGTCAGCATAATACGTATAGATGGCATCGCGGCTCATCGTGTTGATACCAAGCGAATTCATCACTGTTTCGTAATATCCCTGCTTTATGAGGAGCAGATAAGCATATGCCCCCAGGAACAAAGCCACTTCAAAAGCGATCAATAAAATCCATCTTTTTTTAAATGAGAGCTTATGGAAACACAATCCTATCAGAAGTCCTATGATGATCGATATTACTACAATTCGCTTCAGGCTGAATGAAAAGCACAGAAGCGCTGCCGCAAAAAGAAGGATACTGCGCGAGTCTTTTTTCAGCGTCCACGTATAATACATCAGGAAGATACCGAGTCCCTGCGCAAGGTCGTGCAATTCCATGTATCTCATTGCCGGACCGGTTTTTCCTGTAAAGGAAATCAGAAGTGTCAGGTATTGCTGGCCAAACTCTGCGGCCCCATAATCCAGGATCGCCTGTAAGGCAACCATTGCAACGGCTATCAGTGCGCCGTAGAAGGTATAATCAACCACTTTTTTGCCGAATGTCCATATTGCACATGCTACAGCCAGCGCAGTCAATTCGGCACTGCCGACAGTAACCAATCCTCGCAGGATATAGTTCAGATCCGTCTGATTGAAGATCCAGATCATGAGAGAGATCATCGCAATGCCGATATAAGGAATCGACCACAGCCACGCCAGATCAAGCGCTACACGAATACGCTTCTTTATGACGGTGACAAGAAAATATAAAACTGAAAGAACGATCACTCCGGCGTCGCAAAAATGCCGGACTATCGTGGGGAGGAACGGTATGATCGCCTTTCGTTCTGTGGAAGACAAAAATGCAAATGCTACCAGGAGAATGTAGGCTATGACGATCAGATAATAGAAAAGCCCTTTTTTCGGTTCCACGTATTGTGTGTCGCTCATCTGTAACTTCCCCCGAAAGTGCCACTCCGTATCCGTTCCGTCTCACACTCCACAGCCGTTCCGGACGCCGCACGCTGTGGTTGATCGGATCTTACTTCGACATCATACAACTGACGGTCTGTAATTGCGGCAGAGAATGCTTCGCCTTTTATTCTGCCCATAAGACCGTCTGAATTTTCAAATATTACCAGATTCATTTCAGCGCCTCGTATTTGCGTGATATTAACTACTTTATTATAATGCATTTTGTCTTGAAATGCAAGTGCTTTTTACACGGAATTCTCATTTTTGTTGTTTTTTTTGTTGTTTTTCACGAATCGGAGTTCTGTTTTGGGAACGCAGCGGCCTGTTTTTGGAAATTCCTTCCTCCGTCCGTTCAGAATTTTCCATATTTTTCAAACTTCTGATACACGCTTATCCGGTTTCGTGATATGCGTGTATTGTTCTTTCTACAACATCGTTCCAGTTATATTTTTCGCAGACAAATTCCGATGCCGTATCCCGAAGCCTTTCAACCTCATCCGGATGATCGATCAGATCCTGCAGTTTCTCTTTCAGATCACTGATATTTCCTTTTTCAAAAACAACGGCATGATTGCCAGTTACCTGCGTACACTCTTCTATGCCTGATACCAGACAGCAATTACCATAACTCATCGCTTCCATAAGGCTGAGCGGCATACCCTCAAGATCGCTTGGCAGAACATACACATAAGCGTTGCTGTACAGTTCCTCCAGCACCCTCCCTTGCTGAAAGCCGGTAAAAATAACATCGTCGCCGGCCATTTCCTTAAGAGTGCTCATATACTCATTTGTGTCAGAGCTGCCGCCCGTGATCACAAGCTTCTTTTCTGTCGTAATGCTTTTCCATGCCTCCAGCAGATAATGAACTCCTTTTTCCGGCACGAGCCGTCCTAAAAACAATACATAGCCGTCTTTGTGAAGTCCCCAGCTTTTTTCAATTTCAGACACGTCCCTTTTTTCCGGTTTATTCACACCATTGGGAATATAAACAGTATCACGGCCGTAGGTTTTCAAAAAATACTCCTGCGTTTCCTTACTCAGCACTATGATCCGATCTGCATACCTTACCGCATTTTTTTCGCCCATTCTGATGTACCAGGACGCAAATTTTCCCCATTTTTTTCTTGCCCAGTCAAGACCGTGCACCGTGACAACTATCCGTTTTCCGAAAAGCTTCGGCAGCCAGCACATAAAAGCCGGTCCTTCGGCGTGGATATGAACGACATCATACTTGCCGAAAGCAGTACGGAAAGCCGCTGCGAATGACGATGTCGCAGCCGCCAATCCCTTTTTATCGATGGTCCACACAGTTCTGAGCCGCACTCCCTTGTATTCATCCGCTCTTTTTTCATCATGTTTACGACCGCTCACATGATGCCCGGAACGGTTAAAGCAGGTGACGCTGTGTCCCAGAGCGACCATCCGCGAGGACAATTCAGCCACTACGATCTCAACTCCGCCTTCCCGCGACGGAATTCTTTTATGACCGAACATTGCAATGTTCAAGCTTTTTCCGGAATCATTCATCGTTCTTTCACCTTTACTGAACCCACACAAATTAGTATATGGTTATTTTAACACACTTCGGGCAATTTGTCCACCGTTTTGAAAGAAAACCCACCAAAAACTTCATTATAAAAGCGAAAGCGGCTGACAGGAAAGTGTAAGCCGCTAAAAAGTAACATATCCGTTCCGAAAGGGCTTGACATTTTACATCATTTTTTGTATACTGAATTCAAAAAGGTGGAGTGTATCCATCCATAAAAAGAAATGAAGGGGAGGTAGTATTATTGAGTGTCGTCAAAGAAGCTGAACATCAGACGGATGCGAACGTCACAGGATTCAAGCGCAAACCTGTGTATGATTTCATCAAGCGGCTGCTTGACATCATTTTCTCCCTATTGGCTTTGATCGTACTATCACCTGTATTTCTGATCACGATGATCGCAATATACATAGAAGACCCGGAGCCTGTGATTTTCAAGCAAGTCAGGATCGGTCTGAACGGACGCAAGTTCGTGATCTTTAAGTTCCGGACAATGTATACCCACGCAGAAAAATTGAAAGAACATATCAGGTCGCATAATCATAGTCAAGGCGCAAACTTCAAGGTCAAGGAAGATCCCAGGATCACACGCGTAGGCAGTTTTCTGAGAAAATCCTCCATAGATGAGCTTCCGCAGCTTATCAACATTCTGAAGGGTGAAATGTCGATCATCGGACCACGCCCGTTCATTGAGTGTGAGCAGGAGCTCCTGCCGGGTGATCGTCTCTTGGTCAAGCCGGGGCTTTCCTGCTACTGGCAGATCGGCGGGAAGAACAGTCTCAGCATGCAGGAACAGATCGAACTTGACAGAAAATATATCAGGGAGAGATCTTTATTGGTCGATATAAAAATCGTACTTTTAACATTGAAGTTCATCATCCATAATCTGAATGATTGAAGAAACCGGACTGACAGCTTGCCCGGATCCGTACCGCTTCATTATCTGGAGCAAAACGCTGCGCAACCCCCACACGCTATGTATTCAACCGGCATATTTTATCTATGCCATATTGAAACTTCGCAAGTGGGGGTTGCGCTGTTTTATGTCTGATCATCAACCGGAAAAGGTTTCAGGCAATAACTGCCAGAGAGCAGTTGTTGAGGACACGTTATTTTTTGTAGTATTCAGCATACCATTGAGCGAATTTTCTCAGTCCATCACGGATGCCGGTTTTCGGACGGAAGCCGTAATCGTCTTCAAGTCCCCCGGTGTCCGCATAGGTAACCGGAACATCACCGGGCTGCATACCAACAAGTTCACGATGACCTTCAAAATCATAGTCGGCAGGGAGAACACCGGCGTTCACAAGTTCTTCCTGCAGGGTACTGATATAATCAAGCAGGTTTTCGGGAGCGCCGCCGCCTATATTGTACACAGCATAAGGCGGAATCGGAAGCCCGTCCTCTCCGTTCGCTTTCTCCGGCGCACCCTGCATAACTCTGAAGACTCCCTCAACTATGTCGTCAATGTAGGTGAAGTCACGCTTGCAGTTACCGTAGTTGAATATCCTGATAGTACCGGAATGAGCCAGTATTTCGGTCGCAGAGAAGTAAAACATATCCGGTCTTCCGGCAGGACCGTAAACCGTAAAAAAGCGCAGGCCTGTGGACGGAATATTGTAGAGCTTGGAGTAAGAATGAGCGAGAAGCTCGTTGCTTTTTTTAGTAGCTGCGTAAAGAGATACGGGATTATCCGCCTTGTCCTCTGTGCTGAACGGGACCTTCTTGTTTCCACCGTAGACGGAAGAGGATGACGCATACACGAGATGTTCCACCGGATTGTTCCGGCAGGCTTCAAGGATGTTATAGAATCCGATTATGTTTGACTCGATGTACACATCCGGGTGGTCGATAGAATATCGGACACCCACCTGTGCCGCAAGGTTGACTACAATGTCGAAGCGGTATTCTGCGAACAGTTTATCGATCAGCGCCCTGTCAGCAATAGAGCCCTTTACAAAGATATGCTCAACGGGTGAGGTTTCGGCGCTTTTTTCTATAAGCGAAAGGCGGTACTCCTTCAGTTTCGGATCGTAGTAGTCGTTCATGTTGTCGAGAGATACGACTGTACCGCTGTTCATCTCCTTTAACAGCCTCAGCACCAGATTTGCACCGATAAATCCGGGCGATCCGGTGACAAGAATACTTTTGCCGTTCAGGTCGATTTTCACTTTGCTCATGTCTTTTAATCCCTCCGGAACAGGTCTCTTGTATATACCTTGTCTGCCACATCGTCAAGGACAGGATCGTAGCGGTTTGCAAAGATGCATCCGCTCTTCTTCTTGAACTTCTTCAGATCGTTCACGACGAGCGAACCAAAGAAAGTGCTGCCGTTTTCAAGCGTCGGCTCATAAATGATTAGGGTCGCGCCCTTTGCCTTAATGCGCTTCATAACGCCCTGTATGGAGGATTGACGGAAGTTGTCGCTGTTGCTCTTCATTGTCAGGCGGTACACGCCCACAATGATCTCCTTCTGTTTGCTTTCCTGCTCTGCAGAATAAGAAGCACTGTTGCCGTATGCGCCTGCGATCTCAAGGATCCTGTCTGCAATGAAGTCCTTTCTGGTGCGGTTGGACTCAACGATAGCAGACATGATGTTCTGCGGAACGTTCTCATAATTCGCGATAAGCTGCTTTGTATCCTTCGGCAGACAGTAGCCGCCATAACCGAATGACGGGTTGTTGTAGTAGTCTCCCACACGGGGATCAAGGCAGATACCGCGAATGATGTCCGCTGTATCCAGCCCCTTTACCTCTGCATAGGTGTCCAGCTCGTTGAAGAAAGAAACACGGAGTGCGAGATATGTGTTGGCGAAAAGCTTTACAGCTTCGGCTTCAGTTGTGGACATGAAAAGAACAGGTATATTTGTCTTGATCGTACCATTCTGCAGCAATTCGGCAAAAGTCTCTGCCGCCGTCATATTCTTCTCATCAGAGCCCATTATGATACGGCTTGGGTAGAGATTATCATAGAGCGCCCGTGATTCTCTCAGGAATTCCGGGCTGAAAATTATGTTATCCATGCCGGTCTTTTCACGGATCTTCGCTGTGTAGCCGACCGGAATCGTGGACTTGATAACGATCATAGGCTGCTTCTTCTTATGCTTTGTGGTCGCCTTGATAAGCTTCAGAACAGTTTCAACAGCAGAGCAGTCAAAGAAGTTTGTCTTGGGGTCATAATTGGTAGGCACGGCAATGATGATATAATCCGCATCCCTGTATGCACTTTCACCGTCCGTGGTAGCTTTGAGTGAAAGCTGACGCTCATCATGCTCTGTGAGGTACTGCTCGATGAAGTCGTCCTGAATTGGCGACTGCCAGTTGTTCAGCTTTTCAACCTTTTCGGGTACGATATCCACAGCAGTCACGTCATTGTGCTGTGAGAGCAGTACGGCGAGGGAAAGTCCGACATATCCCGTTCCTGCAACGGCAATCTTCTTGCGCTCTACGCTTTTCAATTCAACAGTGTCATCAGCAAGCGTATCTCTGTAGTCGAATTCCAGGACCTCCGAGAGCGCCAGAAGCTGATCCACAGAGGGGGTGTAATCGAGAGATTCCAGTCTGGACAGCAATGAACGGTTGATACCGGTCTTTTTTGCAAGACTGCTCTGCGAGAGCTTCAGTGCCTTTCTCTTACTGACCACTGTCCTTGACAGTTTTTCCAATGAAAGATGCTTCATACAAATCTACCTCCGTCTATATTGTTGCTGACAGAAACACAAATTATTTGTTTGTTGTGATTTTATTATAGCAGATGCAGCTATGAATGTCAATAGAAACGTAATGGCTTTCACGGAAATCAATTTTTAAAAACATATAGTTACGCGTCTGCAAGGATTATCTTTGATAAGATCCATTCTGATAGCGTAAATGAATACGGAAGAGATAAAGCTGAGATGATGCACCAACGTTTTGCGGGAAAGAGGCTTTCGTCATATTTCATCTAATTTTCCTTGAAAAATACGCCGATTTGTGCTATAATAAGCTATGATTATAAGATATTGGGAGAAATAGCTTATGATACGCAGAACCACAAAAGATATATTAGCCGAATCCTTTCAGGAGCTTGCTCAGAAAAAGCGTATTGACAAGATCACGATAACCGGGATCACGAATAACTGCGGTATGTCACAGCCGACATTCTACAACCACTTCAAAGACAAATACGATCTGATCGTGTGGATATATACAAAC
>JAFPUE010000012.1 GCA_017395555.1 Ruminiclostridium sp.
ACTTCCTTACGGCATCGTGCCGTAGGGTGTCAAGCCCACTTTTCCAAAGGGTGGTCTCCCCGATAACCGGGGAGGTGATGTTTTCGCTTGCGAAAACGGCAGAGGGGCTGACCGAAAGACCTTGCGGGGGTTGGGGGTCGCGGCACGAAGCCGCGAGTAGGCTGCCAAAGGCGCGCAGCAGCACGATGCTGCGGACGTTGTCACCAAAAACGCGCACGAAGCGCGTATAAAAGTGACAACAAAAGGATTGCGCGCAAAAAAGCAGCCGAAGCAGAGCCCCCTCTCAAATCTCTCTTAAAAGTCTCTTTTACTTTCCAAGAGCAGCTTTAGCCTTGGCTACGATGTTCTCTGCGGAAAGTCCGAACTCCTTCAGGAGCGCGACTGCCGGACCGGAATGACCGAATACATCGTTGACACCGATCTTGATAACCGGAACAGGACAAGTCTCCGTTACTACGGAAGCTACTGCCGAGCCGAGACCGCCTATTACGCTGTGCTCCTCGACTGTAACTATCTTGCCGGTCTCGCGTGCTGCTTTCTCGATGATCTCGCGGTCAATGGGCTTTATAGTGTGTATGTTGATGATACGCGCGTCAATTCCCTGCTCCGCAAGAGCCTTGCCCGCTTCTATCGCCTCGGCTACCATAAGTCCCGTCGCGATTATCGTGATATCCTTTCCGTCCTTTATCGTAACGCCCTTGCCTACCTCGAACTTATATGTATCGGGATCGTTGAATACCGGCACCGCAAGACGTCCGAAGCGCATATATGTCGGTCCCTTGTAATCTGCCATTGCAAGCACAGCGGCAGTTGCCTCAACGTGGTCTGCGGGATTTATAACCGTCATATTAGGTATAACCGACATTAGCGCGATATCCTCGCAGCACTGGTGCGAAGCACCGTCCTCACCTACGGATATACCCGCGTGAGTAGCACCGATCTTTACGTTGAGATTAGGATAGCCTATGCTGTTGCGGACTATCTCAAATGCACGCCCCGACGCGAACATTGCGAACGAGCTTGCGAAAACGAGCTTTCCGGTTGACGCGATACCCGCGGCAACGCCCATCATATTAGCCTCTGCGATACCGCAGTCGAAGTGCTTTTCGGGATATGCCTTCTTGAAAATGCCCGTCTTTGTTGCGGCTGCAAGATCGGCATCGAGCACTACAAGATCGGGACGTATCTCGGCGAGCTTGCAAAGCGCTTCACCGTAGCTTTCACGTGTTGCTTTTTTATCCATTACCGTTATCTCCTTTCTCACTTTTCAAGCTCGGCAAGCTGCGCTTTGAGCTCGTTCATGGCGATGTTGTACTGTTCCTCGTTGGGAGCCGCACCGTGCCACGAAACGTTGTTTTCCATGTAGGAAACGCCCTTGCCCTTGGTTGTTTTCTGAATGATAACGGTAGGCTGATTTGTTACCTTTTCAGCCTCGTCGAATGCTTTTTCGATCTGATCGAAGTCATGGCCGTCGATGTTGATGACGTGCCAGCCGAACGCCTCGAACTTCTGATCTATCGGATAGGGGTTCATGACCTTGCTTATCTCGCCGTCGATCTGGAGATTGTTGTTGTCAACGACGTAAACGAGGTTGTCAAGCTGATAATGCGCCGCGAACATTGCAGACTCCCACACCTGACCCTCTTCGATCTCGCCGTCGCCGAGGATAGCATATACCTTGTAGGATTCGTTGGATATCTTGCCGGAGAGCGCCATGCCGCAGGCAGCCGAAACTCCCTGACCGAGCGAGCCTGTGCTCATATCTATACCCGGGCATTTTCCGAGCGAGGGATGACCCTGAAGGCGCGAGCCCTGCTTACGGAGGGTTTTGAGCTCGTCAACCGGGAAAAATCCTCTCTGCGCGAGCACGGCGTAAAGTGCGGGCGCGGTATGTCCCTTTGACAGCACGAGTCTGTCTCTGTCCTCCATTTCGGGGTTGTTCGGATCAACGTGCATTCTGTGCATATACAGGTAAGTGAGCGTATCCGCTACGGAAAGCGATCCGCCCGGGTGACCTGCCTTTGCGTTATACACGCCCTCGATGATACCCATTCTGACTTTTGTCGCTGTGATCGCAAGATCTTTTTTGAGTGTTGCGTCCATAAGTTTTTTCCTTTCTATGTAATGTTTTTTATACCTATGCAATACCGAGATTTGTGCCTACCGCCTTGACGATCGAGCGCACATAATTCTCGAATGCGGGATTTTTGTCAAAAGCTCTGATAAGGAACATGAAATTGCTTATGCAGAAGCCGATAGCTGCCGCGTCACTGTCCGTGACCTCCTGCACTATCGAGTTGAACTCGTCGCTGAACGGCGCTATCTTGTCCATGCTCGAACGTATCTTCATGCTGATGTCCTTTGCCTGTGCAAGATCGAATTTGCTCAGGTCTATTACGACATTCCCCTTTGACGGCAGCACCGGTCCGTCCTTTAGCTGCTGTCTTACATCGCGTATGTAGCTTTTGCTCTTGTCGGCGAGGTCAAGCTCAAGATCGACGGCTTTCTTGAAGCTGCCGCGGAAATCGTCATTTACAAGCAGACCGAGATATATCACGGAGAAGTTGTCGAAAAGGTAATCCACAAGCTCGGTGCGCACCGATCTGTCCTCCTCCGAAAAGCCGTTCTCGCAGCCGAGAACAACGTTCTCACGCATTGTCTTTTCATCTAAAGCAGCAATATTGCCGAAATATTCACCGATCAGAGCAATAATAAAATCCTCGGCAAAACCGTCCGGTATAGCTTCGTCGAATTCCACTGATATCAGCTCCTTTCAGCAGCTCCCGCGCTGTTCCGGGAGCTTTCACATCTTCCTTATATACTCGATTATCTCCCGCATCGGGGAATGGTTGTTGTCTCTCACTATCAGGTCTGCGGCTTCCTTCACGCTGTCGAGCGCGTTTCCCACAGCCACGCCGAGATCGGCTTCCGCGATCATCGCTCTGTCGTTGCCGAAATCGCCCGCCGCCACAACGAACTTATCCTTGAGATACGGCAGCTCCGTCAGCTTCCTAACACCCGATGCCTTACTTATCCCCTCGGGCAGCATCTCATAATACATCGGCGAGGAATGTACCCAATTCACGCCTTCCTTGCAGTGTTCCAGCGTGTAATCTATAACTGCCCCCATTTTCTCCGGCGGGTACGCGATAAGCACCTTGAAGCGTCCCTCGTCCGGCACATCTTCGAGCTTTCTGTATGTGGGGATCAGCTTTTCAAAAGCCATGTGCTCGACCACCGTCTGATTGTTGTCGGTCACAAATACTTCCTTTTCATGCAGTATCTCCACCCCGATATCCGGGAACTCTTTTTCGAGCATACGGATATAGGCGTTCGCTATGACCGGCATATCGCTGTGCCAGATCATTCTGTCCGCCTTGAAGTCATACACCGCCGCACCGTTGAAAATAACGCAGGGGGTAACAATATCAAGCTCGTCGATAATGCGCTTTGCCATTGCGACACCGCGCCCGGTTGCCGCCGCGAACAGTCCTCCGCCCGCCCGGAACTCGTTTATCGCACGGATATCGTCCTCCGCAATATTCTTGTCGTCGTCGAGCAGTGTCCCGTCGAGATCGGTAACTATCAAAACATTTTTGAAATCCATACTGAAACTATATAAAAATTCAGATCCGTCTGCCGAAGGCAGACACCAAAATTCTTAATTCTTAATTCTTAATTTTAATTCCGAAGGCTTTTAAGGAATTTCACGAAGTAGTCCGGCAGCTCACTCTCAAATTCCAGCCATTCTCCCGTTATCGGGTGAACAAAGCCTATGTGCTTCGCGTGAAGGCACTGTCCGCCGAGAGAAGCGGGCTTACCGCTGCCGTAAACATCGTCACCGGCTACCGGGTGACCGATATATGCCATGTGTACGCGTATCTGGTGCGTGCGTCCCGTTTCGAGCTTAAGCCGCAGATGCGTATAATTCGCATAATTCGCTATCACCGAATAGTGTGTGACCGCCTCACGGCTGTTTTCGGTGGTGACGCACATTTTCTTGCGGTCTGTTTTGCTCCTTCCTATCGGAGCGTTCACCGTGCCGTTTTCCTTTATGCTGCCGCAGACTACCGCCTCATATTCGCGGGTGAAACTGTGGGCTTTTATCTGCTCCGCCAGCCCCTTGTGTGCCGCGTCGCTTTTCGCGACGATAAGCAGCCCGCTGGTGTTCATATCTATCCTGTGTACGATCCCCGGACGCAGCTCCCCGTTTATACCGGAAAGGCTGTCACCGCAGTGGTACATCAGCGCGTTCACGAGTGTGCCGCTGTAATGCCCATGTGCCGGGTGGACTACCATGCCCTTCGGCTTGTTGACCACGAGCAGGTCATTGTCCTCATACACGATATCCAGCGGTATGTTCTCCGGCAGGATATCGGCTTCCTTCGGCTCCGGGATATCCACGCAGACGCAGTCTCCCGCTTTAAGCCGGTAATTCTTCGGCACGGCTGTTCCGTTCACGGTGCAGCCGCCGTCCTCGATCAGCTTTGCGGCAAACGAGCGCGTTATTTCGCCGTCCGACGCGTCCGACACAGCCTTGTCGATACGCTCACCTGCCGTCTCCGCAGTAAATTCAAGCCTGCTCATCTGTTCCGGTCTCCGTCGGTGCGGGAGTCGTTTCGTTTTTCTTCTTTTTGTCTGCCTTTATTTCCTCTATCAGCATCGCAGCGCCGAAATATATACCTCCGCAGACCGCGCAGATATCGGCAAAGTTGAATATAGCGAAGTTTATTATACGAACGTCGATGAAGTCAACGACGTATCCGAGGAACACACGGTCTATCAGGTTCCCGAGACCGCCGCCTGCCAGCGCAGCCAGCGCGATTATCAGATCCGTGCGTTTGAGCTTTCCGGAAAAGATATACCATTCCACCGCAATTATCAGCAGTATAGGTATGGTTATCAGTATCGCCCTCTGCCCTTCAAGCATACTGAACGACATACCGGTATTCTCGCAGTATGTGAAATTCAGCCACTCGGTATCCCCGATCTTTATCAGCGGGATACACCCCACCGGCTTGATATACTCGACAGTGAGCATTTTTGTAAACTGGTCAATCACGGCGAGCACCACCGTGAATATGACCGAAAATACCTTCAAAGCAAGAGTTTTGTTTTTCAAAACCTTCTCCATATACACGCAAGAGCCATACATCCTATGCACGGCTCTGCAATAATAATGACCTTATCTTCTTTTTTTCTTATGATGAAAACTGTTTTTGTTGTTATTGTTGTCGTTATTGCTGCCGAATTCGAGCTTATCATACTTCGAGCTGTTGTTTCTGTTCGGCTTCGATCTCAGAAAATCGGGTGTATCGTCGTCATCCTCTTCATCTGTGCTGCCGAAAGCATTCTCAACTGTGAAGCTGTCGTCGCTGCCCAGCTCGGAGGAATATTCGATCTCGTCTTCGGACGCTGCTTCCTCTTCTTCTTCAACTGTCTCCTCAACGATCTCTTCCGACTCGTTCTCGGAAACCTCTATATCCGCATAGGAATCCACTACCTTGACATCGTCGTCCGCGGGAGCTTCCTCCTCAACGGTCTCGGCTGCCTCGGGTATCTCCGGCGGCGCTATTCCCTGCTGTGCCGCGATAAGCTCGCGCAGAGCGTTGCTGCTGTGCTCGTTTGCGGTGTTCACAACGAATTCGTTGAAGCACTGCTCGGGCATTTTCTTGATATATTCGATATGATTCTGATATTCAATGATAATGCGTGTACGGAAATCCTCCGCCTCACGCTTTGTTCTCACAAGAACTTCCTTGTCAAGCTCGGTCTGTATCTCCATCTGAGCGTGGATATCGTCCTTTGCCTTCTGTGCCTCGCTCTCTATACGCGCTTTTTCCGCAAGAGCCTCGTCTATTATCCTCTCGCCCTCTTCTTTCTTTTCCGCAACATAATTATCGGCTTCCTGACGGAGCTCGCCTGTCTTTTCCTCAGCTTCCTGTATGATCGCGGCAGCCTTCTCCTTCGACTCGGCGATTATAGCGTTACCAGCCTTCTGCGCACCGAGCAGAGCGTCCTTGAGCGCGTCCTCGTCCTCGCGGTATTCTCTGATCTTGTCCGCGCAGACCTGGAGCTTCTTTTCGAGATCGGCATTCTCCTTCTGGAGCTGCGCTATCTCGCGCGCAACGTCACCGAGGTATTCCTCGACTTCCTCTTTCTTGTAGCCTCTCATGGCCTCTGTAAATGTCTTGTCCATGATGCTGTTAAGGTCCATTGGTTATCCTCCGTTCTTACACGATCATACCCATGCTTCGGCATGAAAGCGCTATATGTATTTTTTTATTGACAGTTTTACTCTTCCTTTTTTGGTAGTCCCCGCTTCACCCGAAACGGCAAACTTCCCGTGACCGCGAACGGTCAGTATATCCCCGTCCGTCACGTTCCTGCTTACATCGGTACATTCCCCGTAATTCAGCAGAAATCCGCCGGAACGGATAAAAGCCGCGGTCTTTTCACGCGAAAGCCCCGTGATGCCGCTCACCACACAGTCCGCTCTTTCCGAAGCCACAGTGAGTGTGATCTCCTCAAACGAGACCGGCTTTATCACAGCAAGCGCGTCATCCGTCAGCCCGTCCGTTACGGAAACACCGACTCTGCCAACAGTCAGAAGACCGTCGGATATCATATCTCTTGCCGTTTTTGTGCAGAACACCGCCGCGTTCCCTTCGCCGACGAAGATGTCGCCCACGGTCTCACGCTTTATGCCAAGCCCCATAAACGAGCCGAGAAAGTCCCTGTGTCCGGGCTTGTCCGCTTTCCGAAACGATATGCTCAGAGCATATATCGGGAAATCCGAGCGGTCTTCCGGCAGAAACGCCTCTCCGTCCGTTACACGCAGTATTCTCCGGGCGCACGCGTCGTTTCCTCCCCACAGAACGGATTCAATACCGCTTCTGCGCGAGAGTATGCGCTGCGCTTCGAACTGCTCACGGTCATTGAGGAACTGCGAATACACCGGTCTGCCCCTTTTGGCGGCAAGAGCGCACATATCCTCTATCCTTGCGGGAAAATTATCCCCCGCCGAGCTGTCCTTCATTAGAAGTCTTCTACGTTACCGAGGTCCTCGATGATATCGCCGGATATATCCACATTCACGGGTACGATGATGTATGTAGTACCGGAAATGCGCTTGAGATCACCGTCCGCAGCGTAAGCAACGCCGCCGAGGAAGTCAATAAGTCTGTTCGCAACTTCCTTGTTGGTCTTATCGAGATTGAGCACTACTGTCTTCTTATTCTTGAAGTGATCGGCAATAGCCGCGGCATCGCCGTACTTTTCGGGCTTAACGACTATGACCTGAAGATGCGTGGTAGCGGGTATGCTCATCATCTTGCTGCTCTTGATCGTAGGCTTCGGTGTGTCATAATCATCGAAGTTCAGAGCAGACGGCATCTCGTTCACATAATCGTTGTCCGACTCGTAGTTGTCGTCGCTGTTAAGACCTGTGATCTTCTTGAATGAATCCATAAATCCCATCTCAAAAGTCCTCCTTTTCCCGCTTTTCCGCGGGTTTATACAGATATATTATTTTTCGTGTAATCTCTGTATCCATAAAGCACGCTCCCTATCCTTACAATAGTCGAGCCGTGCATTACAGCGCTTTCATAATCCCCGGACATCCCCATAGACAGCGTATCTATCATAAACCGTCCGTCTCCCGAGGTCTTGTCCTTCAGATCGGAAAAGAGCCTTTGCATCGCGGCGAAATACCGCTCCGAGCTTCCGTCAACATCTACCGGCGGTATCGCCATAAGCCCTCTAAGCCGCACATTTGAAAGCTCCGCGGTCTTATACGCAAGCTCGTCGAGAGCTTCGGGGACAATGCCGCTTTTGCTCTCCTCGCCGCCTATATTGACCTCAATGAGTATATCCATTGTAAGTCCCGCTTTGGCGGCACGCTTGTCAATCTCGTCGATAAGCCGCTCGCTGTTTGCGGAGTGTATCATACTCACCTTGTCGATTATATACTTGACCTTATTCGTCTGGAGCCCGCCGATGAAGTGTATCTCCGGGCTGCCCTCATATCTGTCACGCTTTTCGAGGAATTCCTGCACGCGGTTCTCACCGAGCAGTGTCACTCCCTGTGCCACCGAAAAGCTCACGATCTCGGGATCGACGGTCTTCGTGACCCCCATGAGCCGTACCGTGTCCGTTCTTCCGGCTTTGGCCTTTGCGTTTTCGATATTTTCGTTTATGCGTTTTATGTTATCTGCGACGGCGGAAAGCTTATCCGATGATCTTTCCTTCATGCAGATCCCTTCCTTCCACTATGATATTGTCATACAGCGAAAGATAACCCTTTTCCTCGGTGGTATCCGCCACAAGGGTATATTCCTCCCTTGACAGTATCTGTCTGACCTTACGGAACGAAGCCACGATACCGTCCTGTATGTACACGCCGATAGAGCCGTCCTCATCACTCAGTCTGAGCGCGGAGTTTGGTATTATTATACCGCTGTAATCCTCAAGAAGCAGCTTTGCCTGCGTTACACGCGAGTCGATGAAATCCGCGAGGAACATATCACACTTGAACACAGCGATGCTTCTGCCGTCCTCCAGCCTTTTGAGCTTTACGATATCGGCCTTCACATTCTGGTTTGATGACCCTATGCGAAGCGTTACCTGCGCGCCCTCGAACACCGTGCCGAGCTTTATGGTATCAAGCACGGCAGCCATATACCATGTATAATCCCCGACTATCTTGCCGATAACGCCGGAGGGGTTCTCCTGAAGCTCTTCCGCGGCTATGATCTCCTCGATATCCTTCTCGGTCAGATCAAACACGGTAGTGCTGTTCAGCTTTTCCTCGAAGCCGTCAACTCTGCTGATAAAATAGCCGGTCTGCGAAATCGGCACATCGCGCGGCTCCGACGTTATCTGCGACTTTAATCTCGCTATCTCGGCGTCTATCTCCGCGATCTTTGTGTCATAAGAGCTAACCGAGCCCTTTACTATCTCGCGCTTGCTCTGCAGGTTCAGGATATCGCTTTTGAGCTGTGACGCTTCTGCGTACTCCCCGAGATATATGAGCTCCATGAGCTGTGAGTGTTTTTCGGTTATCTGATTGGAAAACGATTCGAGCTGCGAGGTATCGGTGCCGACAAGCGCCTGCGCGTCCGTAAGCACGTCCCTTTGTGCTTCGAGCTCGCTTATTTTTTGTTTTACGGCAATATCGCTGCGGTTTTTATAGACCTGTGCCACAACAGCGTTCTTGCCTACCTTTGAGCCGTCGGTATGTGTGTAACTGACGATCCCGCCCGTGAAATAGGGGACGAGTGTTTCGTCTCTGACATACACACCCTTGAAGCCTATCGACTCTGTGGCAACGTAAAGCGTTGCCACCTCGGTCTTTACTGAGGTGCCGAAATATATCATCATCTGGCTTATGACCATTATCAGAAAGAATATGCCTATAACTATCCAGATGACACGAGTGGTGACGGCACGCCTTTTATCCGTCTCTCCCATTGGGCCCTTTATTCTTTGTTGTCGGAGTCTTCCTTTTCAAACGCGTCGAGAAGCGAAATGGGTCTCAGCGGCGTTATCGTGGAGATCGCGTGCTTGTAGATAAGGTTCTGCTTACCGTCGGTATCGAGGATGACGGTGTAATTGTCAAAGCCTTTGACAATACCCTTGAACTGGAAACCGTTGGTGATGTAGATCGTTACCGGGATCCTGTCCTTTCTTGACTGATTGAGAAAAACGTCCTGTAAGTTGAGTTCCTTTGCCATATTACCCTCCGAGCCCCATACGCAGGGGCGATTCGCAGCCCGTACCACGGACTGCATTTTCATGATAAAGCACCGTGAAAAATGCTGTTCCGTAAAATTTCCGCACTTATCACAATACCATACTGATTATTATAACATACTTTTTCATAAAAAGCTATATTTTTTTACTAATTTTTCTGCATTTTTAAAAATTTTATCATATTGAATATCTTTAGGTGCCGAAATATGTTCAATTCGACTATCCTTTTTAAACCAAGTCAGCTGTCTTTTGGCGTATCTGCGTGTTTCTCTCTTCAATGTGTCCACACATTCCTCCAGAGACAGCTCCCCGTCGAGGTACGGTTTAAGCTCCTTGCAGCCGATAGCCTGTGCCGCGGTGACGTAATCGGTGTGCGTGAAGAACTCCCTCGCCTCCTCGACAAGCCCCGCTTCGATCATCATATCCACTCTGCGGTCAATGCGCTCGTAAAGCACCTCGCGCGGGTGGTCTATCATCATCATACACGGCTCATAGGGCGACGGGTTCAGACGGCTCGCGGCTTTCTGCTCTGTCATTGTCCTGCCGCTTAACCTGTACACCTCCAGCGCTCTTATAATGCGCTTCTGATTGTTCTCGTGAAGCAGTGACGCGGCTTCCGGGTCAACCTTTGCGAGCATTTCCAGCAGGTACGCGTTTCCCTTTTCCTCCGCAAGCGCTTTCAACTCCGCGCGGTAAGCGGGATCACTGCCCGTGTCGTCGAACTCTATGTTATCTATCAGCGAATTGATGTAAAGCCCCGTTCCGCCGCATATCACCGGCAGCTTACCGCGCGCGTGTATATCCGCGATGACCTTTCTTGCCATAACAACGTAATCAGCGACGGAAAATGCCGTCGTCGGCTCAAGAAAATCCATAAGGTGATGCGGAACACCCTTTTTTTCTTCCTCCGTCGGCTTTGCGCTGGCTATATCCATGCCCTTGTATATCTGCATGGAATCCGCGCTTACCACTTCCCCGCCGAATTCCAGCGCAAGATCGACTGCGAGGGCGGTTTTTCCGGAAGCCGTCGGACCGCAGACGACTATCGTAAATATCTTCTCCGTCTTTACCGCCCGCCCTTCGTTCGTATCTTAAATCCGCGTGCGAAGCACGCACCGCAATTATTCATTCTTAACTATTCACTATTCATTAATCACTTCTACTGTATCCTGCTGAAATACTTTTCGAGCTCGTATTCGGAGAGCTTCAGCATTATCGGTCTGCCGTGGGGACAAAAACGGATGCGTTCGTCATTCCAGACCTCGTTCGCAAGAGCGGTCAGCTCCGCCATGCTGTTTATGTCGTGCGCCTTTATCGCGGACTTGCACGCCCTTGTGTGCAGGAAATCCCCGTAAAGCTCGTCGGATATGTTCATATTACCGCCGGCGAGTGCGTCCGCAGCGCGGATAAGCATTTCCTCGGGGCTGTTTGCTCCGCCCTCGCCGGTGAACGCGGACGGTGCAGCCGTTATCTCACATATCCCGCCGTCCGTAAGCACAACGTCCATGCCGATATCCGCAAAAAGATCGGTGTGCTCCGCTACTGCGGCGTACTGCTCCGCGTCAAGTGTGACCCTGACACTCTCCGCAAGCAGCTGTGACGATGTCATAAGCTCTGTCCGGCGCTTCTCGAAGCGTATCCGCTCGTGCGCCGCGTGCTTGTCTATCAGTATCAGCTCGTCTCCGCAGGTGCAGACGATGTATGTGTAAAAAATCTCCCCGATCACTTTCAGCCGCGGCTTTTCGGGCTCGGCGGTCACATTCGCCGGGGCTTCCTCACGCTCGGAGAAGGAGGAGCTGTCGATGTACCTGAACGCGTTCTGCGACTCGGGAGTCGGTGCCGGCGCAGCTGCCGTATCTTCCTGCTCGTCCTCGTCGTACTCGACGGTCACGGAGCGTGCAGAAAATCTCTGCTGCACGAACGGGTTCTCCTCGTGCTTTATCCTGAACGGCGCAGTTTCCGCCACGGTAATGACGGGCTTGTCCTCCGGCACGAATACCCTCACGGGCTCGGGTGGCTCCGTCGGGAGCGGCGGCTTCTCGTCCACGCCTACGGGTGCCGAATTTACCGCCTTTATCGCTTTTTCGAGCAGTATTTTATCGCCGCTTCGCATATCGGCTCTCTCTGTCGGTATTTCCTTCTTTTCAAGCCGCACATCACGCCTGTTGTCGGCATTCAGTATCGCGTTCTTAACGCCGAAGTTTATCACGTCGAATACGTTTTTCTCGAACGCGAACCGCACCTCGGTCTTGGAAGGGCTGACATTCACGTCGCAGAGCTCCGGCGGCATGGTGATATTCAGCACGCAGGCCGGGAACTTCCCAACCATTATGCTGTTGCGGAAGCCCTCTTCAAGCGCCGTCGTACAAATCACGGAGCGTACATACCTACCGTTTACATAGAAGTATTGCAGAGCGCGGTTGCCCCTCGTGAACAGCGGCGAGGAAACATACCCCGTCACCGACACGGAGTTCAGCGAAAAGTCCACGGGAATAAGGCTGAGCGCGAACTGCTTTCCGAAAACCGAGTAGATCGCGGAGTAGTAATCGCCGCCGCCGCTCGTGTCGCGAACGCACTTGTTGTCGCGTATAAAGCGGAACGCGATCTCCGGGTGCGCAAGTGCCAGCTTGTCAACGAGCGCCTGTATCTGATTGCCCTCGGTCACGTCCTTTTTGAGAAATTTCTGCCTTGCGGGGACATTATAAAAAAGATCGCGGATAATAATGGTGGTGCCGTCGGGGCAGCCCGTTCGTTCGTGCTCCTCGACTTCGCCTCCGCTTATACGGAAGCTCCCGCCCATTTCCGCGTCGTGTTCCTTTGTGAGCAGCTCAACACGCGATACCGCAGCCACGGAAGCGAGCGCCTCTCCGCGAAAGCCGAGCGTGAAGATGCGGTCAAGATCGTCCGCGCTTTTCACCTTGCTCGTGGCATGACGAAGAAACGCCGTCGGTATCTCGTCAAACGCCATACCGCAGCCGTCATCGGTTATACGCATAAATGTCGAGCCGCCGTTTTTTATCTCTATCGTGATATGCTCCGCGCCGGCATCTATCGAATTTTCGACAAGCTCCTTGATAACGGACGCGGGACGCTCTATGACCTCGCCCGCCGCTATCAGCTCGAATACGCTCTTGTCGAGTAGGTTTATCTTTGCCAATGTCTTACCTTTCTGTTGTTCCGCTCTTTTTCGTGTATGTTCAGCTGTCCTCTTTGTTCTTTATCATAAGGCATCTGTACCATTCTTCCTCGCCGAACATGAACGCGGAAGAGTCCTTCTCCGCCTCTGTGAAGCCTGCATTTATGTAACATTTCTGTGCGGGTATATTGCAATCGAACACGAACAGCTTCACCGAGACTGCCTTCGTGATATCAAACGCGTAGCGAAGCGCGAGGCTTATCATCTCTTTGCCGATACCTCTGCCGCGTTTCAGCGGATCGTTTACGACGAATTTCAGCATACCCTCGTTTGTGGCGGTATTCACCGAATAGCAGAAAAAGCCGAGCGGTCTGCCGTTATCCTCTGTCGCGACAAACGCACAGTCCGTGAAGCGTTCCGAATGTGCGGCGAGTACGCTGTCGAAGTTTTCTCTTTCCAGCGGATAACAAAAACGATCCGCGCACCATAACGCGTGCTCACGCCTGTCGGTCACCCAGCCGCGCACTATGTCAAAATCGCGGCTCGGTATATAGGGTCTCAGTCTCATATCTTATTCCCGTTATCTCTTTCCCGTTTTTATGAACCCGATGAGCTTTTCCTCATCGTCAAAGTCGTCGTAGTCGCCGATTATCCCCTCACGATGATAGATGATACCGGCTTTTTCGTTGCGCTCAAGGCAGTCAAGAAGCTCGTCCATTCCGTATCTTCGCGCAAATTCCGCGAATGTGCGCGCCTTGATCTTTTCGGCGTACAAGCCCTTGCGGCAGTCCTTCGGCTCGCACTCATAGCAGCCGCGCAATCCCTTTTCTATCACGCATTTTCTGTTCTCGCACCACTCGGCATCCTTGCACCATGAAAGCTCCAGAAAACCGTCCCGTTTGCAGCCCTTACATTCCTTGTTTTCCGAACACAGACAGCACGCGAGACCACACCTTGCTATTCCGAGCTCACGTTTCATACTTCATTCCTCATTTTCCGGCAAAAGCCTTGAATTTCGTCACGATTCAGATATTGCGCCGCAGGCACACCACAATTATTCATTATTCATTCTTCACTATTCATTACTTCAGCATTTCTTTAAACTCCGTAAGTCTCGCATACGCGTCACGCGGGGACATATCGTCAAGATCGAGGTTCTTTATCGCCTGTATCACGTTGTTCTTGTTTATGGAGCTGAAATCGTACTGCGCCTTTTGCTCTTCTTCCTCGTTCAGCCGCTTTTCAAGGTCTATCTTCGAGCCGAGCTCGATATCCGCGAGCGCGGTCTTTGCCGCCTCGATGACCTTGTTCGGCAATCCCGCCAGCTTCGCGACTTCGATACCGTAGCTGTTGTCGGTACCGCCCTCGACTATCTTGTGCAGGAATTTGATGTCGTCACCCTTTTTCATTACCGCGACGCTGTAATTGCGCACACCCTTGTTGTTCTTTTCAAGCGCCGTGAGCTCGTGGTAGTGCGTCGCAAACAGGGTCTTGCAGCCGATCTTGTTGTTTATGTATTCAGCCGTGGCTTTCGCTATGCTCATTCCGTCGAAGGTAGATGTGCCGCGTCCGATCTCGTCGAGTATCACAAGGCTGTTCTTTGTCGCGTTTTTGAGTATTTCCGCGACTTCGTTCATCTCTACCATGAAGGTTGACTGTCCCGCCGCAAGATCGTCGCTTGCTCCCACACGGGTGAATATCTTGTCCACGATGCCGATACGCGCCGAACGTGCCGGCACAAAGCAGCCGATCTGCGCCATAAGCGTGATGAGCGCCACCTGACGCATAAAGGTGGATTTACCTGCCATATTGGGACCGGTGATGATGAGCAGGCGGTTCTCACCCGTGTCGAGCAGAGCATCGTTCGGCGTAAACACCGTATCGCTGCGGATCTTCTCGATAACCGGATGCCTGCCGTCCTTGATGTCGATAACACCTTCGAGTGAGATGTCCGGACGAACGAAATTGTTCTCCCTCGATGCGGCGGCGTAGCTCTGCAATACGTCAACATACGCCACAGCGTCCGCCGTGCGCTGCACTATTTCGAGCTTGGACGAAATAAAATCGCGTACTTCCGCGAAGATCTCCGCTTCGAGCGCTAAGATCTTGTCGTTCGCGCCGAGTATCTCATTCTCGGTCTTTTTGAGCTCCTCGGTTATATAGCGCTCGCCGTTGGTGAGCGTCTGCTTGCGGATATATGTTGCCGGAACAAGCGGGATATTGCCCTTCGACACCTCGATATAATACCCGAACACGCGGTTGTAGCCCACGCGCAGGTTCTTTATGCCGGTGCTCTCGCGTTCGCGCTGTTCTATCTCGGCGAGCACTTCCTTTCCGCTGCCGGATATCTTGCGGAGCCTGTCGAGCTCGGCATTGAAGCCGTCGCGGATATATCCGCCGTCCTTTGTGAGCGCCGGTGGGCTTTCAACTATCGCGTTCTCAACAAGATTTGCTATCTCGGTGAGCGGATTTATCGCCTCGTCGAGCTTCGCGAGAAGCTTCACCTTCCCGGCTTCCGCGAGCTTTTCTTTCAGCACGGGTATATTCTTGCAGGTCTTACCGAGCGCCACCACATCACGCGGTCCCGCCGCACGGTAAACTACCCTTGTTATCAGTCTTTCAAGGTCATAAATGCCGCTGAGACATTCCCTCGTCTCTTCGAGCAGAACATAGTCCGAGAAAAATCTCTCCACCGCGTCAAGCCTTTCAAGCACCGCCGTCGGAGCAAGAAGCGGCTGCTCGATAAAGCTGCGCAGCTTTCGCCTGCCCATTGCGGTCTTTGTCTTGTCTATGACCCACATCAGCGAGCCCTTGCGCTCGCCGCTTCGCATAGTCTCGGTAAGCTCAAGGTTGCGTCTTGCGGTAAGCCCCAGATTCATGAAATCGTCGGAAAAATGCACCGTCAGCCTTACCGAGCGGCGTATCTTCGCCTTCTGTGTCTCGTTGATATATCTGAATACCGCAAAAAGAGCCTTTTTGGCAAGCGGAGTCTTGTCAAGCTCCTCCGCCTCGGAAGGCTCACAGAAATACTGCTCGGTCAGCGCTTTTCCGTCGTTCAGCGAAAACTCGGTATCATCCAGCAGACTGCCGACAGCGTTCTCTATCCGGGACTGCACAAAAGCGTTGACTTCCCTGCAGTCTATGAACTGATCGTTGAAAAGTATCTCGGACGGCAGATAGCGCGAGATCTCGGCAATAATATCGCGTTCGAGCATCTTTCCGCGCTTTTCGAGAGCATGGAACTCGCCGGTGGATATATCAGCGAACACCATTCCGCATACCGAGCTCTCGCAGTAAAAGCAGGCGATGTAGTTGTTTCTGCCCTCGTCGAGCATACTGTCCTCGTACAGCGTACCCGGCGTTACAACACGGATAACTCCGCGCTCCACAAGACCTTTGGCAAGCGCGGGATCCTCCATCTGCTCACATATAGCGACTTTGTAGCCCTTGTCTATGAGCCGCTTTATATACTGCTCGACGGAATGGTACGGCACACCGCACATCGGTACGCCCGCACGGGAGGTAAGCGTCAGCTCCAGCTCCTTCGATATCTTCTCCGCGTCGTCGTAGAACATCTCATAGAAGTCCCCGAGGCGGTAGAAAAGCACACATTCCCTGTACTCCTCGCGCACTTTGAGATACTGTTCAAGCATCGGAGTAGGCTTCTTCTCCGTGTCAGCCATTTCCGTCACCTCTTTTCATTTCGCTTTTGCTTCTTTTCGTGTCCGAAAAGAAGCAGGGTGCGGGACAGAGCCCAGCCGGGGTATGTGGCAGAGCCACATCAGCCGCAGCCGCCGCAGGTGGCGCAGCTTCCGCCGCAGCCATGAGCGGCGTGCGGATCGCAGGTATCCGGGTCTTCGCCCTCGCAGCTCATCGAGATTATCATATTGACCTCGTTGAGCAGCATATCGAGCGCATTCTTGACTACGGCGAAGTTCGCCATATTGACGTTCTTCATCACGTCGCCGTATGCGTCCTGCATCTCCTTGTTCATAAGGCGTATCTTCTCGCCGTCCTGCTCGTCGGCTTCCTTCGCCATTTCTGCCTGAAGAAGGCTGCGCTTTGCGCTGAAATCGGATATCAGCTTCTGGAGTCCTTCATCTGCGTCATTGGCTGCCTTCGCGGCAACATAGTCCTTGTATCTCGGATCAGCCTGTATTGCTTTTCCGAGCTCTCTTGCGGCGGTTATTGCGTCCATATCGTTTTCTCCTTATCTTTTGTCCTGTAACAGATTACTTTTTCTTCTTGCCTACTCTTGTGAATATCGAAGTAACGTTTCCGTTGCCCCACTTCATCGTGTTGTCGTCGTCATAGAAGCGGACGATGTGTGTTGTCGGGTCCTTCGACATTGCGTTATTGAGAGTAATCGTGTTGCCTTCAATGGTGAAGGTGCCGTCCGTCGGTCCTACATCGTTGACCTTGGTGTACTTCATGGTTTTGGAGAACGTGTATGTCTCGGTATATGAAGATTTGGTCTTCTCAACCTCACGCGTCCATGTTCCCTCAAGCTGCTTCAGTGTAATGTCCGGTGCGGGCTCATCGGATCCGATAAGCGCACAGCCCGCGGTGCTCAGTATCATCACAGCCGCGAGTATAAGCGAAACTAATCTCAAAAATTTTTTCATGTAATTATCCTCCTGTTATTGTTTATTGCTTCGTGAACTCGAGCTTTGTGCTGCCCCAGCCCCATGTCATTATCTCATTCTTGTCGCCGGAGAAGCGTACAGTGTGCTCCTTGGTATTGCCCTTTTCGGAGAATTCAAGTGTGAGCGTACTGCCTTCGATGCTGAATTTACCCATTGTAACGACGCTTCCCGTGTTTTTGGTAAATCTCATCGCCTTGCTGAAAGAGTAGATCTCTTTACCAAAGGAAGAATCTCTTGACCATGAACCTATAAGCTGTTCAAGCCTGATATCCGGAGCGGGCGGCTCCTTCTCACCGAACAATTCGCAGCCGGTGGTGCAGAATATCATCGCACACAGGACTATGACCGAAACAACGGTAAGTATCTTCTTTTTCATTGTTTTTCTCCTTTACAGTTTTGTTTTCACTTTTTCATATTTTACACCGTCTCGCCGACGAGCGCCCACGGCAGCGCCTTTGTGATCTTTACATCCACAAAGCGCCCGAGCAGTTCGTCCGAGCCGGCAAAATCCACGATTATGTTCTGCCGGGACTTTCCCGTAAGAAGCGTTTCGTCCGTTCGCCCCCTGCCCTCACACAGCACACGGAGCGTCCTGCCGACGTACTTTTCATACGCACGTTCGCCGATACTGCCCTGCACTTCGAGCAGCTCCCGGAACCACTTTCCCTTCTCCTCTTCGGAGATCGGATCCTCCATTGCGGCCGCCTTCGTTCCCTCGCGTCTGCTGTATATAAACGTGAAGGCGCTGTCGTATTTCACACGCCGCATAAGATCGAGCGTCCCGGTGAAATCCTCGTAGGTCTCGCCCGGGAACCCCACGATGATATCGGTGGTAAGCTGGATATCCGGTATCCTCGCTCTCGCGTAATCCACAAGCTCCAGATATTTTGCGGTGTCATAGTGCCTGTTCATGGCTTTTAGGATACGGTCACTTCCGCTCTGCACGGGAAGATGCAGATGATGCGAGATATGGCGGCTCTCCGCCATTGTATCTATAAGCTCCTTCGAGCAGTCCTTCGGGTGGGATGTCATAAAGCTGATGACAAACTCGCCGTCTATCGCGTCGAGCCGTCTGAGCAGCTCCGGGAAGCTCACTCCCTTATCCTTGCCGTAGGAGTTCACATTCTGCCCGAGTAGCAGTATCTCACCGTAGCCCTCGTTCACAAGGCCCCTTACTTCCTCTGTTACCTCGTCCGGCTCACGGGAGCGTTCTCTGCCGCGTACCTTCGGAACAATACAGAATGTGCAGAAGTTGTTGCAGCCGTACATTATCGGCACGCTTGCCCTGAAACGGCTCTCTCTCCTTACCGGAAGTCCCTCCGCCACAACACCGTCGCACTCCGGTATGCAGACCGTTCTCTGCCGTTTTTCGTATATCGTGTACAGAAGCTCCGGGAAGCGATGCAGAACGTGTGTTCCGAATATCAGATCGACATACGGGAAGCGCTTTCTCATGCGCTCGACGATATGCTCCTGCTGCACCATGCAACCGCAGACGGCTATCACCATATCGGGATTTTTCCGTTTCAGCGCTTTCAGAGCTCCGACATTCCCGAACACGCGGTTCTCGGCGTTCTCACGCACCGCGCAGGTGTTATACAGCACAAGATCAGCCTTCTCGGGTGACGAAGTGAAGCCGAAACCCATTTCCGCGAGCATTCCGTCTATCTTCTCACCGTCCGAGACATTCTGCTGGCAGCCGTAGCTGTGCGTACAGGCAAGCGGTCTGTGGTCAAAGACATGGGTGACGGCGCGGACTCTCTGCGCGAACAGGCGCTGCTCGCCCATTTCCTCCGTGCTCACACTGCTTACAGCCATTACATCACCTCCTGCGGATACTACTCAACCATAAATTATAGTATATCATATTTTCATTATTTTTTCAAGTCTTTTTGCATTATTATCGCACTGTCCGTAACAAAGCTGTAACGTATTGATCGCAGGTATCGAAAACGTGCAAATTATTTGGTAAATTTGCTTAAAATCCAAGAAATTTTCAAAAAATACTTGTAAATTTTTCCGTGGTGTGGTATAATATGTTTATCAAGGACAAATGTCCGAGAGAAAGGAATGATCAAAGCAATGAAGGTACAGATCACAGCTAAGAAAATGCAGTTGAGCCCGAGCTTCAGCGAATACGCGGAAGAACGTCTCTCCGCCAAGCTCGACAAGTTCTTCGGAAGTGAGGCAAACGCAAAAATTGTCCTTAACGCCGTAAAAACTAAGATCATCTTGGAGCTGACCGTTGAATGGGGCGGAATGATATTCCGTGCCGAGCAGTCCGCCGATGACAAGAACGACGCTCTCGACGCCTGCATCGACAAGATCATACGCCAGATCAGAAAGAACAAGACGCGTCTCGCAAAGCAGCTCCGCGACAACACGTTCACCGACAGTATCGAATCCGTTCCAGACGAGCAGGTGGATTATGAGGTCATCAAGCACAAATCCTTCGAGCTTCGTCCCATGTCTGTCGAGGAAGCTATTCTCCAGATGAATATGCTGAGCCATGAGTTCTTTATGTTCAAGAATGCGGAAACCGGTGACGTAAACGTTGTTTATAAGCGCTCCGACGGCAATTATGCCGTTCTTGAGCCCCGCAAATGATATCCGTCCAAAAAAGGCTCCCCACCCGGGGAGCCTTTATTAGTGAAGAATGAATAGTGAATAATGAATAATAAAAAAGCCGCAAAAACAACAGCATGGGTGCTGTTCATAATTTACTGTGCAGTCATGCTTTATCTGCTGTTCGTGAGGCGGCTGATAAACTGCGGATTCGATATCGCGCAGCTCGCCGTGCCGGATTATGCTTCGGCGCTGGCGGCACGCTTCGAGCCGTACCCGCTGCGCACGATAACCGAGTTCATGGGCAGAGTGGAAACGCTCTCGGTAAGTGACCTCGCATTCCGCAATCTTGCCGGTAATTTCGTCCTGTTCATACCGGCGGGCATTTTCCTGCCGCTTCTGCTGCACTCGCAGCGCCGTTTTATCACATTTCTGCTCACATTCATGGCGGTGATATGCGTCATCGAGCTCACGCAGATGTTCACGCTGCTCGGGACCTGCGATATCGACGATCTGCTGCTCAACACGCTCGGAGCCTGCTCCGGATTCGGTATTTACATGCTGATTTCACGCTTCACGCGCCCTTGAACAGGTCATTTGTGATATACGGCACGTTTATCCCGAACCCGCGCTCCTGCATCGAACGCGCCTTTATCATAGCCGCCTGCGTGTGTACGCCTATCTCGGCGGCGGCCTCGTCTATGGTGAATCCACGCTCGCCAAGCTCGGTCATCTCCTCGTCGGAGATCAGCAGCTCCGCGGCGAAGATGTTTGCTTCGCGCTCCGGCTTTGCGGTCATATCGAAGAAGCTGCGCTCGCCCATACCGCCGTTCGCGGCAATATCGCGGTGCAGCGTGTCATGTCCTATCTCGTGCGCAAGTACGAGCCGCGACATACGCTCGCTCAGATTGTGGTTGAGAACTATGTAGCGCCCGGTGCCGTAAACGACATAAAACCCTTTCAGCTCGCCGAGATCGGCGCAGTCAACATCTATCCCGAGAGAACGCGCCAGCGAAAACGGATCGCCGGTACGGTTCTCTCTTATTAATCTGCGGACTGTCGAATGTATCTGTTCACTGTTCAAAGCCTTTACCGCCTTACATCATATTCTTCTCTTTTTCTTTCCAATAGATCTTCTGGAGCGCGAGCATAACCTTGTCCTTGTCCTCTTCGGAAAGCTCGCCGCCGGCAAACAGCGCACCCGCGCAGCTTAAAAGCTCCTTTGCCGCCTCAACGCCTTTGTCGCCGTCCTCGGCTTCAACAATACCCAGAAAATCGTCGCTGCCGACAAGGTATTCGATACGAACGCCGAGCACCTTGCAGATCCTCGCGAGAATATCGCGCTTCGGGTATCTTGCGCCCATTTCGTAGTTCTGCACGCTTCTCGACGTAACGCCGATCTGCTCGGCAAGCTCCGCCTGCGTCAGATCAATCTTTTTTCTTGCTTTCTGAAGTTTTTCCGAAAATGTCATATTGCCCTCCGTTTATCACTTGTTATTGCCGGCTGTTTTTGCGTAACCGTCGGCATATTTTTTATCTTTGTCGTATTCTTCCAATTCCCCGCGTGTCAGCTCACCCTTGCCGTCGAAGCGGTAATATCTCGCTTTTTCCGCGGTAAATTCAAGGACACAGTAATCCTCGTCCTCTACCCCTTTCGGGTAATATTTCTCGTCACCGTCGTGCCAGAGCAGCTGCCTGTATTCACTGTCAAAACGCGGCTTGAATCGCCCGTAAAGGCACACACCCTCAAAGCTCTCGCTGTCTGCGAAATAAAGGCACCCGACGGGATCGTTCATTATGCTTTGCACATGGGACGAGCCGGTATTCGTGGATATAAGGTGCCGTCCGAGACCCTTGTGCCAGACGCAGAACACCCTGCGTATCTCCGGGTAACCGCTCTCACCACGGTAACCGATCTCTGCAAACAGCGAGCGGTCAATAAGGTTCATTATTTCGTCTTTTGTCATAAGCTTCCCTTTCAAAAGCGGTTAATTCTCGAATTTAAGCATTTTAAAACCGTCCGTCGCAGGCAGACACCACAATTATCAATTATTCCCCGCACGTTTTGTTCGTTATCATTATAGCACAATGTTCGTGATTTGTCAAGGCACAAAAAAAGACGGATCTTCCGATCCGTCTTAGATGTCAGCCGAACGCATTCGACTCTTCTAAAAAAGTTACGCTCTTACATCCATGAGAGCCCCGCGACCATCCGCAGAAGGCGCGGCCTGAGAAATGCTTTGCATGAGCTTCGCGCTTGCTGCTTCATCTGCATTCATTGCGTTTTTAAGCATCGCTATCGAAGCCTGGGACGCTACGTTGGTCTGTGATATACTCATAGACATTGTAGCCATGAGGTTAGAAAAACCGTCCATAAAAGCACCTCCTTATCCTGTGATTATATTATATCGTAACTTAACTGTAATTTCAATAGGCAATATTGCCAATATTTAACAAATATTTTTGTTTAATTTGCGGCAGCGCGTTTCCTGATCGCAGGCTCCGGCTTCTTGGGAGTGAGCTGCTTTTTCTCGCCGTGTATGATCTCGGGCGCTTCTTCGCCCTTCGCGCACTTCTCGCTGATGACAACCTTCACGATCGTATCATCGCTCGGAGCATCGAACATGACATCGTTGAGCAGCGACTCAAGTATCGTGCGCAGTCCTCTTGCGCCGGTCTTGCGGGCAATGGACTTCTTCGCGATCTCACGCAGCGCTTCCTTGTCGATCTCCAGCTCTACGCCGTCGAGACTGAACAGGTAGCTGTACTGCTTCACGATAGCGTTCTTGGGCTCCACAAGTATCTTTATCAGCGCGTCCTCGTCAAGCTCGTCGAGCACAGCGATAACGGGGAGACGTCCTACAAGTTCGGGGATAATGCCGTACTTGACAAGATCGTCAGGCTCAACGGAGTGCAGCAGCTTATTGAGTGTGCTGTCGTTCTTGACAGTGATCTCTGCGCCGAAGCCGAGCGCGGACGAATTGATGCGCGCGGATATCGTCTTGTCGATACCGTCGAACGCACCGCCGCATATAAACAGTATGTTCTTTGTGTTGATCTGTATGAACTCCTGGTTCGGGTGCTTTCTTCCGCCCTGCGGAGGAACATTCGACACCGTTCCCTCAACGATCTTCAGGAGTGCCTGCTGAACGCCCTCGCCGCTTACGTCACGCGTGATCGAGGTGTTCTCGGAGCGTCGGGATATCTTGTCGATCTCGTCGATGTAGATAATGCCGTGCTCCGCAGCTTCGATATCGTAATCGGCTGCCTGAATGAGCCTGAGCAGCACGTTCTCAACGTCCTCGCCGACATAACCCGCCTGTGTGAGCGTGGTAGCGTCCGCGATAGCAAACGGAACGTGGAGCACCGTCGCGAGCGTCTGCGCGAGCATGGTCTTACCGACACCGGTAGGACCGAGCAGGAGCACGTTGCTCTTCTGGAGCTCTATACCCTTGCTGCCCTCGTCGTTCGCGAGAGTTCGCTTATAGTGGTTGTAAACGGACACGCAGAGGGTCTTTTTTGCCTCCTCCTGTCCGATGATGTACTGATCGAGCACAGCCTTGATCTCCGCGGGCTTCACCGCGTTGTTAGGCTCGCCGAAATAGCGCTTTTGCTGCGGCTGTGTGCGCTTCTTGGGAACGGTTATCTCTGCGATATCACCCTCGTCGAGCAGCATACGATATGACGTGGAAACACACTCACTGCAAATAGCGGCGTTGTTGGAATACAACATTCTTGCTACCTTATCATCGGATTTTCCGCAAAAACTGCATCTTAGCATAATGGAAATTCCTTTCCGCGGGATCTGACCCGTTATCTCTTGTCTATAACCTTATCAATAAGTCCGTATTCGAGAGCCTCCTGAGCTGTCAGGAAGTTGTCGCGGTCTGTGTCTCTCTCGATTACCTCTACCGGCTGACCCGTCATTTCGGAGTACATTCTGTTCATCTTCTGCTTGATAGCAACGATGTGCTTCGCGTGTATCTCGAAGTCGGAAGCCTGTACTCTGCCGGTGCCGCCGAGAGGCTGGTGTATCATTATCTCGCTGTTCGGGAGCGCGAGTCTCTTCCCCTTCGCGCCCGCGGCAAGCAGGAACGATGCCATAGATGCCGCCATTCCCATGCAGATAGTGGAAACATCGCACTTGATATAGTTCATCGTGTCGTATATTGCCATACCGTCGGTGATAGAGCCGCCGGGGCTGTTTATATACAGGCAGATATCCTTCTCGGGATCCTGCCCTTCGAGGAAGAGGAGCTGTGCGACAACGAGACCCGCTGTTACGGAGTTCACTTCCTCATTGAGCATTACTATTCTGTCGTTGAGTAATCTTGAATAGATGTCATAGGCGCGTTCGCCCCTTCCCGTCTGTTCAATGACCGTCGGCACAAGACTCATGTGATTCATTGATGTTTCCCTTACCTTTCCGCAAATATGTGTGATCGTTTATCTTATTCAGCCTTTTCGGTGATCTCGGCATTTTCCTTGACGATGTTGAATGCCTTCTCTACCTTAAGATCCATAGCAAGGCTCTCCGCAGAGATAAGCTGCTTAACCTTCTCGATATCCTGCTTATGCTCATCTGCGAGCTTCTGATAGTGGTTCTCAAGCTCCTCCTCGGGGATCTCGATATTTTCGAGCTCCGCGATCTTTTCAAGACCGAGTCTGAGTCTTACCTGTGTTGCAGCGGGCTCCTTGAAGGTTGCTCTGAACTTCTCCATTGTAAGTCCGGTGTACTTGAGGTAATCCTTGATCGTAACGCCGGCATATCTGTTTCTGTATTCCCACTCGCGGAGCATATCGTTCACGCGGTTCTCTGTCATTGCCTCGGGGATCTCGCCCTCTACGAGCTCTGCGATCTTCTCGGAAACTGTGTTGTCGAACTCACCGTCACAGCGCTTGTCTGCACGCTCCTGCAGGTTCTTCTTGAGGTCTGCCTTGTACTCGTCGAGAGTATCGAACTCGCTTACGTCCTTCGCAAACTCGTCGTCGAGCTCTGCAAGTTCCTTGCCCTTGATCTCATGGATCTTGCACTTGAATACCGCAGCCTTGCCTGCAAGCTCCTCGGCGTTGTAGTCCTCGGGGAACGTTACATTCACATCGAAGTCCTCGCCTATGCTGTGGCCTACTACCTGATCCTCGAAGCCGGGGATAAATCTGCCGCTTCCGAGCTCAAGACTGAACTTCTCCGCCTTGCCGCCCTCGAAGGTCTCGCCGTCAACGGAGCCTTCAAAGTCGAAGATAACGGTATCGGTAAGCTGTGCGGGTCTGTCCTCAACGTCGATTATTCTCGCGTTGTTGTTTCTGATGCGCTCAACTTCCTCGTTAACTTCCTCGTCGGTAACAGTCTTGACAGTTTTCTCTACCTTTAATCCCTTGTAGCCGGAAATCGTTACCTCGGGCTTTACGGTTACTGTAACTACGAATGTTACGCCGTTCTCACGGCTTACGTCGGTCACCTTTGTATCGGGGATATCAACGGCATCGAGCTTCTGATCTTCTATCGCGTCAGCAACTACCTTCTGGTAGATGGAGTTGATAGCTGTCTCATAGAAGAATGTCTCGCCGTACTTGGCTTCGATCATCTTTCTTGTAGCCTTGCCCTTTCTGAAACCGTCGATCTGGATATTCTTTCTTCTCTTGAGATAAGCGTCCTGAAGAGCCTTCTCGAAATCCTCGGCTCCTACCTTTACCTCAAGCTCGACTGTGTTTGTGCCTGTCTTGTTGTTTGAAATTACTTCCATTTTGTTTTACCTCCGTAAATTGCATACTGTCGAAATTATAATATATTCATAAATTTCAATAATTTCCGATTATTATACTGCCGAAAATCAAGAAATGTCTGACGGGAATATCTGAACCGGCATGAACCCGAGATAGTCCGCGGAGATCATTTTATACTCCGTACCCTCGTATTCGCCGATAAATGCCTTCGTGTGACCCGATCTTCCGTGTACATGACCGTAGTAACAGCGCTTTATGCCGTACTCACGTATCACGCGCAGGATACTTTCATTCTTTTCGCCGTTGTAGAGCGGCGGGTAGTGCATGAACGCGATCATCTCGCCGCCGAGCTTCCTTCCCGCGTCCGCCGACATCCGCAGCCGTCCCTCTTCTCTCGCGAGCACTTTTGCGTCGAACGGATCGGTGCCGTCGTTTATCCAGCCCCGTGAGCCTACCGCGCAGATGCCTTCGATAAGAAATGCGTTGTTGAACAGGATCTTTATCCTGTCGAAGCCCTTTTCTTCAAAGAACCTGCTCATCTTTCCGACTGTCGCCCACCAGTAGTCGTGGTTGCCTTTGAGAAGTATCTTGTTCCCGTGCAGCGTGTCATTGATGTACCGCAGATCCGCTTCGGTGTTCTCCAGCTTCATAGCCCACGAGATATCGCCCGGTATTATCACCGTGTCCTCGTCCGAGACTACCCTGTTCCAGTTCTCCGTGAGACGTTCAACGTAGTTCTCCCAGCCCCTGAACACGTCCATAGGCTTGTCGGTGCCGAGAGACAGGTGAAGATCGCCTATCGCGAAAACGCTCATCTGCTCTTCAGAAAGTCGAGCACTACCTTCGACATACCGCTCTTGTCAACCGAGCCGGTAAATCTCACGGGCTTTGTCTTTGTAGCCGCGAGCGGAGCCGGCATTGTCGTTCCGGTGTGCTTTTCGAGCTTTTCGATTATCGTGAACTCGTCTGTTCCTGCGGTCTCGCCGCCCACTGCCTCATATACGGCTCTGCCGAACTTATACGGGTTGGCGGTGGATGCGATTATCGTCTTCGTCTCGTCGCCGGTAGCTGCCTTGTAGTCGCTGTAAACCTTGTAAGCAACGGCGGTGTGGGTATCCATAAGATACGAATACTCGTCGAATGCCTGCTTTATCGCGCCCTTTGTGGCTTCGTCGTCGCAGCAGCCCGCCCAGAACAGCTCGCTTATCTTCGCCTTTACATCGTCCGTGACCTCGTATTTTCCGTCCTTTGCGAGCTTACCGAACCACTCGGCTATCTGCTTGTCGTTGTCGCCGGTGAGGTGGTAGAGCAGTCTTTCGAGGTTGCTCGAAATGAGTATATCCATAGACGGGGAGATCGTGGTGTAGAAGTGTCTGTTCCTGTCGTAAACGCCGGTGTTGATGAAATCGGTGAGCACGTTGTTCGCGTTTGACGCGCAGATCAGCTTGTTTACGGGGAGACCCATTTCCTTCGCGTAGTAAGCTGCGAGGATATTGCCGAAGTTGCCCGTGGGAACAACGATATTTACCTTCTCGCCGTATTCTATGTCGCCGCTCTGTACGAGTGAAGCGTAGGCAGAGATATAGTAAACGATCTGCGGGGAAAGTCTGCCCCAGTTGATCGAGTTTGCGCTGGAGAATGTGATACCGAGCTTATCGAGCTCCGCTTTGAGCGCCGCGTCGGTGAATATTGCCTTAACGCCGTTCTGGCAGTCATCGAAGTTGCCCTTTACCGCGCATACGTTGACATTCCCGCCCTCCTGCGTCGTCATCTGACGCTTCTGCATATCGCTCACGCCGTCCTCGGGATAGAACACGGTTATCGACGTGCCGGGAACGTCCTTGAAGCCTTCAAGAGCCGCCTTTCCGGTATCACCGGAGGTTGCAACGAGTATGGCGATATCCTTGCCGTATATGACCTTCTTTGCCGAGCAGCTCAGCAGGTACGGAAGTATCTGGAGCGCCATATCCTTGAACGCGCAGGTTGGACCGTGCCAGAGCTCAAGAATATATGTGCCGTTGTAAAGGTGAGAGATCTCGGAGATGCTCTCGCTGTCGAAATTCTTTGTGGAGTATGCGCCGTTTACGCAGTACTTTATCTCATCGTCCGTAAAGTCCGTGAGGTAACGGCGGAATATCTCATACGCCCTCTCGGGGTACGACTTGTCGCAGAGCGCCATTATATCGTCCTTTGTGAGCTGCGGTATGCTCTCCGGAACGAACAGTCCTCCCTCTTCGGAAAGACCCTGCGCGATCGCTTTAGCGCTCGTTACGCTTATCTTGTTGTCTCTTGTGCTTTTATAGTTCATAATGACAGTCTCCTTGCCAACCTTGTTTATGTTATCTGCGTTAAACCGAAAACGCGTCGAACGCGTCCTCATAGTATTTCATATCCAGAACGCGGGGTATCTCCTCGGTAGTGACCGTTACCTCCGCGACATCAAAACGTATCTGTACATCTCCGGGCTGCGTTTTCTCGATATAACGCTGTGCCGCCCGTATCAAGGCACCGCGCTTTGCGCTGTCCACGGCGTTCATACCTTCGTCAAGGCTGCCGAATTTCCGGGTCTTGACCTCTGCAAACGCGAGGATCCCGTTTTTCACGGCGACAATGTCTATCTCGCCGCCCCGGATACGGTAATTCCTTGCTTCAATGCGCCAGCCGCGCTTTTCGAGATACGCACAGACGTACTCCTCGCCGGCTTTTCCGCGCTCGCTCCTTACGCTCATATCTTATGCTTTTTGAAGAAGCTCTTGCGGTGCTCCGGACACAGCCCGTACTTTGCAACCATTTCATAGTGCAGCTTCGTGCCGTAGCCCTTGTGCTTTGCGAAAAGGTACTCGGGGTATCTCTCGTCAAGCTCCTTCATATAACGGTCACGCGCGACTTTCGCGAGTATCGACGCTGCCGCTATGCTTGCGGATAAGCTGTCGCCCTTTACGACGGTCTTTACCGGTATCCCGAGCGCGGGAGCCTTGTTGCCGTCCACTAGTGCGAGCGCAGGCTTAACGGAAAGCCCGTCGAATGCCCGCTTCATCGCAAGCATCGCCGCGTTCAGTATATTTATCTCATCTATCTCGGCTGCCGAAGCGGTAGCTATGCAGTACGCCTCCGCCTTCGAGATTATCTCGCCGAACAGCGCCTCGCGCTTCTTTTCCGAGAGCTTCTTGCTGTCGTCGAGCCCTTCAATGATAACGCCCTCCGGCAATACTACCGCCGCCGCGTAAACATCGCCCGCCAACGGACCGCGTCCGGCTTCGTCTATTCCGCATATTATCCCGGCCGCCGCACGCTCCGCGCTGTCAAACGCGAACCGCTCACGAAGCAGCAGGTCTTTCGAGTGTGATACGTCCAATTTTACCGCTCCTGTATTCGTCGAGCAATGCCGCTGCGGCTCGCTCCGTATCGGGAACTCCGCCGGACAGCATCATACCGCGCTTTTTCGCGATGAGCTCCGTTATATTGCCGTCGAGCGTATCGAGCTTATAGCGCTCTTTCAGCCGCTCGGGATAGTTCTCCGCGAGGTATTTTCCCAGCTCGGCAGCAAGCTCCTCCGTATCCGTCACGCCGTCCTTGATAGCGCCGGTGAACGCGAGCTTTAAAGCCGCCTGCTTGTCGTCGAACTTCGGCCAGAGTATTCCCGGCATATCAAGCAGCTCGACTTCCTTATCTATGGTCACCCACTGCTTTCCGCGGGTAACTCCCGGTCTGTCCTCTACCTTCGTTTTGCGCGAGCCTGCCATTCTGTTGATGAATGACGATTTGCCGACATTCGGTATGCCCACTACCATTACACGCAGAGCCTTTCCGATAACGCCCTTCGCGCGTCTGCGTTCGAGCAGCTCCGAAAGCTCGTCTTTGAGCACGGGCAGAAAGCGGTTGATCCCCTTTCCGCTGCGGCAGTCGCACACTATCGTGCGTATGCCGCTGTCCCCGTAGTATCTCCGCCATTCGTCGGTCAGCTTCTCGTCGGCGCAGTCGCACTTATTGAGCAGTATTATCCGCGGCTTATCCGAGACTATCTCGTTGATCATCGGGTTTCTGCTCGATTCGGGTATTCTGCTGTCAACGACCTCCGCGACCGCATCTACCAGCTTCAGATCCGCTTCTATCATTCTGCGGGTCTTGGTCATGTGGCCGGGAAACCATTGGATATCGCCTTCGTATGCCATATTTATCTTCCTGTCGGTATATCGTCAGTACAGCCCGCCGATCTTGTCGAACGGGAACAGGCGGAACAATGCCTTTCCGACTATCTTGCGCATATCGACATCACCTACCATGCGGCTTCTGCTGTCGGTGGAGCCGTTCCTGTTGTCGCCCATTACAAAGATCTTGCCTTCCGGGACGTTGAACTCATCGCCGCGTCCCTCACTGAGATTCGTATAGCTGTTGAGCATATGCCCGTCCTCATACAGCACCCCGTCATTCACTTGCAGCTGCAGCAGCTCGCCGTTACGGTAAACATAGCCGTTTGCGAAATCAAATCTGATATTGTCGCCCGGCAGACCTATAACGCGCTTGACTATCGCCTTTCCGTAACCGTCTTCATCGTTGGGGATATCGTCCGCCCAAACAACGACTATATCGTTATACGTCGGCTGATAGAGGAAGTCGGTCACCAGAAGCATCTGCTTGTCTTCAAGCGTCGGCAGCATGGACTCGCCGTCCACGGTTGACGTTCTGATGAAGAAGGTGAACAGGATTATTATAATAAGGAATGAACCTATGAGCGTATCGATCCAGCTGTAAATATCAGCCGCTACCCCGTAGGGCTTTACGGCAGCTATCTCACCGGCTTCGAGCTCATCCTCGTCTGTAAATTCAATTTTATTTTCTTCCATAAGGCTTTTTTCCTTCAAAAAACAGCGAATCAAGGCAATAACGGGGATTGCCCGCTATTACCCTTTCTCGTCTGCTCCCGCAAAGGTACGATCAATACTTTGCCTTTACCTTTGCTGCCTTACCAACTCTGTCTCTCAGGTAGTAAAGCTTTGCTCTGCGGACAACACCGGTTCTTACGACTTCGATCTTGTCAACGGACGGGGAATGAACGGGGAATACCCTTTCAATACCGCAGCCGTGCGCAACACGTCTTACCGTAAATGTCTCGTTGATACCGCCGTGCTTCTTGGCGATAACGGTACCCTCGAAGATCTGGATACGGGACTTGTCGCCCTCCGAGATCCTTACGTGTACCTTTACGGTATCACCGATGCCGAAAGCGGGGATCTCCTGCTTCATGCTGTCCTGTGCGATTGTTTTCAGTGCATCCATAATTTTCCTCCTGATGCCGGCATTCGTGCGTCTAAATAATAAGTGCGGACTTCAGCGTCCCGCGCACCGGACTGCTCTTTAGCTGTCCCGACGCAGAGGAATACCCGTTTCAATGTCGGCAATTGCCGTGCATTGATCCTCGCGGACAAAAATATCCGCGGTTACAAATGCTTTTATATTATAGCACTTTTTACCGCGGATTGCAAGAGTTTTTTGCAATTTTCACAAAAATTATCTGAAAATTTCTCCATCGGCACATTTCACAGCCGTTCTTGTGACGTGCAGAGAGTATATTTCCGTTCCCGATATCTTCTCGAACGCGTCGAAAAGCAGCCCGGCGTTGATATTGAGCTGGGTTCCGGACGGGAGCGTGAAGCGCATATACCCGGGACGGCGTTCAAGCACTGTAAGGTGCTGCTTTAGATCAAGCTCCGCTATGCCGCGCTTGGTCTTTTTCTCGGCGGGGATATGCTCCGCGGCAAGAAACGCGTCGAACGCCGCGTCGTCGCACTCGAAATCCGCCTCGTACTCCGACAGTGCTATCTCCGTCGGCTTTCTGACCGGCTCCGCAACATCCGTCACGCGAATATCACGCGGCAGAGCGTCGTTGAACCGCTTTATCAGCTCTTCCGTGCCTATTTCCTCGGTGAGCCTCGTATCCATGCTCTCGCACACTCCCGCAGTTCCGAGCGCAAGCGGCAGCGCGAATGTCAGGTACAGGTGCGGGTTGAAGCCCTCAGTCTCCCATATCGGCAGCTTTGCGCGCTTTATCGAACGCTGAAACAGCCGGTAAAGGTCAAGGTGCGAAATGTATATCGCTCTGCCTGTCTTGCTGAAAAAAACTCTTATATTCTTAACGTTATTGTCCATTATCGTCCGTTTCTTCCTTGTCTTTGTGTTTTTCTTCTTCCGGAGCTTTTCCGAAAGCGCCCTTTGCTATCGAATAAATGAGCACTCCTATACACGGGTCGGTCACGCCTATCAGAGCGAGCCACTTCCACGGCGCGGGAATGAACAATAAGAACGCAAGCGCTATCAGAAGCCCGCCGAGCGGCGGCACCATAGATGACCATTTATTTTTGGGGTTCAGATTATTGAAAAAGATCGCCCAGTTCATAATATAGAAGAACCCGCCTATCCCGCCGATAAAGAGTGCCGCTGCGTAAGCGCCGCCCTCGGGCGTCTCGGTGAGCCAATACAAAAAATCTGTCATTTCACCACACCAATACTATTCACTATTCACTGAAAACACGCTTTTCCCGTACAGACATTCACTCCGCAACCGGCGCACTTCTCGCGGCAGTTCGGCGTTGTCTGCGCCTCATGCGCGCGCTTGTTCTCGCGGATAAAAAAGTCCTTCGTTATCAGCAGATCCATGTGATCCCACGGGAGTATCTCATCGTACTCGCGGCGGCGGTTCGCGTAAAACGCCGGGTCAATGCCGCATTCCTTGAATGCTTCCATCCACTTGTCATAATGGTAATACTCCGTCCAGCCGTCGAGCTTGCACCCCTTCTTCCACGCAGTATATATCACCTGCGACAGCCGCCTGTCACCGCGGGCAAGCGCCGCTTCAAGGTATGTTACGTCAAAATGCGAACGGCTGACCTGCACCTTTTTGACGTTTATAACTTCCATTAAGTGCTTCTGGCGCTCACGGATAACGTCCTCGGTGGGCTGCGGCTCGAACTGGAACGGCGTAAAGGGCTTCGGAATGAATGTCGAGAGCGAAACCGATATCTTTATGCCCTTTCCCTTCGGGCGCGACGGCAGCGAGTAGTACATATCTATTATGCGCTGACAGAGCTCCGCGATACCCTCTATATCCTCCGTCGTCTCCGTCGGCAGACCGAGCATAAAGTACAGCTTCACTGCCGTGTAGCCGCCCTCAAACGCTATCCGGCAGCCATTCATTATGTTCTCCTCGGTTATGTTCTTGTTTATAACGTCGCGCAGGCGTTGTGTACCCGCTTCCGGCGCAAACGTAAGCCCGCTCTTGCGCACGCTTTTTATACGGTTCAGAAGCTCCTCGCTGAATCTGTCTATACGCATCGACGGCAGCGAAAGGTTCACACGAGCCGCGTCGCTGTAATCCGCGAGACAGGCGAGCATCTTCTCTATCTCGCTGTGATCGCTCGTGCTCAGCGACGTGAGCGATACCTCGTCATAGCCCGTGGTCTCGCAGACCGAGACGGTCTCTCTTTTTATGGTATCCACCGTTTTCTCGCGGAACGGGCGGTAAAAATATCCCGCCTGACAGAACCGACAGCCCCTTATGCAGCCGCGTAGAACCTCCACGACGGCTCTGTCGTGTACGATCTCCGAAAACGGCACAACGAACGTTTCCGGGTAGTAGGTGTTGTCGAAATCCGAGATTATGCGCTTTCTTACCTTTGCCGGAGCGCCTTCGAGCGGCGTTACGCTCTTTATCGTGCAGTCCTCGTTGTACTGCACGTCATACAGCGACGGGACGTAGATACCCTCTATCTGCGCCGCACGAACAAGGAACTCGTGCTTGCTGACGCCCTCCGCCTTACAGCGTTCGAGCAGCCGCATAAGCTCGATGTTGACCTCCTCACCCTCACCGAGTATGCACAGATCGACAAAATCCGCGATAGGCTCGGCATTGCAGCAGCACGGACCTCCCGCGCAGACTATCGGTGTGAGATCATGCCTGTCTTTCGAGAACACAGGCAGTCCCGCAAGATCGAGCATTGCGAGGATATTCGAGAACGAAAGCTCGTATTGCAGCGTAAAGCCGATGATATCCGCAGTCTTTATCGGTTCGAGGCTCTCCAGCCCGTACAGCAGGATATCGTTCTTTCGCATCTGCTCTTCCATATCCGGGAGCGGCATAAACACGCGCTCGCACAGAAACTCCGGGACTTCGTTGATGAGCGAGTATAATATCTTCATGCCGAGGTGCGACATTCCTATGTCATAGGTGTCGGGAAAACAGAACGCGAACCGCATTTTCACGTCCGCGGGCTCCTTTTCGACGGAATTCGGCTCGCCGCCGATATACCGCGACGGCTTCTGCACCTTCAGCAGTATCCTGTCCAGCTTGTCCTTGTACATTTTACGTCCTTTCAGAGAGGGTTTTAGAGAGATTTTGAGAGATTTTATAGATGGGGCTCTGCCCCAAACCCCGCAACCCCCTTTAAAAAGGGGGTTGATCCCTAAACCTGATCCCGTTACACGGAGACACGATGATCTCTTCGCTGTCAATGGGTCTTTGTTTATATGCTATTTTTATTATACTATATTTTTTCGAGAATTTCAACCGCAAAAATGTAAAAGAAGAAAATCAGCGCGGAAATATTCAGCCAGCCCGAGAATACAAGAAAGACCGCAGCCGGAAGCACCGCCGCGGTCACCGCCTTTTCGCATACCGACGAATACCTTGCCGCCTTCTCCGGCGGGAACGCCCGTATCAGCGCCTTGTCCAGCATCAGCTTCCCGTCGAGCTCGCCGAACGGCAGCAGATTGAACGCCGCATTCAGCAGGTTTATCACCCCGAACAGCCGCAGCTCCCTGCTCTCCCACGGGATAAGGAAAAAAACGCAGAAAAGCAGGACATTCACTGCACAGCCCGCAGCTGCGGCAGGAAAGCTCATACTTCCGCCGACAATGTGCATACCGCCGCCGTAAAGCCGTACCCGCTCCGGCGGACGGTTTTCGGCAAGCATGACCGCGAGATGCCCAAGCTCGTGCATCAGGCACGACAGCATACACAAAATCGCCGTCCCGCCCCGGTCAATGCAGATCATGAAGCCCAGCACCGCGAAAAACGAGAATCCCGCTTCAAGCCTTATTTGAAAAGCTCCGCGATGTTCACGCATACCTGCTTCACTTCTTCCCCGCCGAATTTCAGCCCCGCCCATAATGCCGCTGCCGCCGCGCACGAGACAGCAAGCTGCACGAGGACTGTTCCACCGAAGCTCATGTTCCTTCTCCGGCTTGTCCCGCGAAACCTTACCCGCGGCAGCTCATACCCGTTCTCTGCCGGGAGATACACGAGCGGTTCTTTATCCGTGCGCGGCTTCTCCGCCGTGACCGGAGCGGCTTTCTCCGCCGGCTTTTCCGCTGCCGGGACCTCCGTCGGCGCTTCGCCGTATGTCATTACCTTTACTGTCACATCGCACCTCCGGATAAAGCCGTCTCAATAACCATATGCAGCACCGTCCCCGGTACTCCGAGCACCACCGAAAGCGCGGTATTGTACGGTGTAAGCGTTCCCGGACCGCCGCCGGAATATATCTGCGACGCGGCAAGGCTCAATACGCCCGATGCCGCGTTGAAGAACGCGTACAGCTTCGGGTGAGCCGTTCTCCCGTAAAGCACCGCCATTATCACCGCAATGACGCAGACCGCCGTGATCTCTGCCATATCAGTTCATTTCCTCCCATATCCGTTTCCTTTGCTTTTGCCAGCAGCGCATCATACCGCAGCATAAGCGCCCTGTGCTCATAAATGAGCGCTTCCGTCTCGGTTTCGTCCTCCGAGAGATCGAAAAGCTGCTCGTTCTTGTAAAGCATAGCGTCCAGCCGTTCAAGCTCCGCTATAAGTCTGTCCCGTTCGCTGTCCACGGTATCACCGCCTTGCCGTACTTTCACTAATAGATATGCGGACAGCTCCCTGAGTATGACAGAAACGCGCAGACAAGGAAAAACGGCAGACAGCTGCAGATTAACAGCCGACTGCCGGAAAGAAATATATGACATTGACCGCCTCCGTGCGGATATGAAGGGCTTATTAAAAGCAATATCAAGCAAAGAGTGATCAGAGATAAATAATGACCTTTGGAGGCAGCTTTCCGTCCGGTCCGATCCTGTTCCAGATACGCAGGCTGTCTTCCGGCACGCCGTATCCCGCGGCTATGCTTTCAAGTGTGTCATGCGCTCTGACTGTATGGTAAACGGTTCTGGTACCTCCGGTCACCTTTTCCATATCCTTATCCGAGACCCTTACGATCTTCTCATTATCTTCCATATTGAGCACCTCCTTCCGTTTTTTGCTTTCAATTATTTATACGAAGAAAATCTGTATGTGGCAGCATACAAATCTGACAAAAAAGTGAATTTTTTTGCCGTAAAACAGTGCTAAGTCACAATATAACATATCTCCCACCTTCAAAAAGCGGGTGAGAGATACTGAAAACAATATCATATGGGTACCTCTAAAAACCGCTTTGAAAAGAGAAAATGAGATAATTGTGCCGAGAGCAAGGAAAGGCTCCGAAAGCGTGCCGGCGCACGGTGAGCAGACCCGACGCTCACTGTAGGAAACAGTGACTTGCAGCCCCAAACGCGCAAGGATGCGCGAATCAAGGCTGCAAAGAGCTATACGGCGCAAGCAGCTCTTTTTCTTTCAAATGGGTTTTTATAGGTTCCCATCTGTTATTTCGTACCGAAAATGCGGTCACCGGCATCTCCGAGACCGGGAACGATATAAGCGTCCTCGTTGAGCCGCTTGTCGAGACTGCCGATATAGATGTCGATATCCGGGTGCGCATTGCGCAGCTTTTCAAGTCCCTCGGGCGCGGCGATTATGCACATAAAGCGTATATCGCGGCAGCCGAGGTTTTTCAGCAGATCGACTGCCTGCACTGCGGAACCGCCCGTAGCAAGCATCGGGTCGGTAATTACCGCCACACGCTCGTCCATATGCTCCGGAAGGTTGCAGTAGTATTCGCACGGCTCATGCGTCACCTCGTCGCGCTTGAGCCCGATATGCCCCACCTTTGCGGACGGGATTATCTCAAGCACGCCGTTCATCATTCCGAGCCCCGCACGCAGTATCGGCACTATCACCGGCTTTCTTCCGGAAAGCACGCGCTCCTCCGTCTCCGCTACCGGCGTTTTTATCTTCACGGACACCGTTGGCATCTCCCTGAAGACCTCATAAGCAAGAAGCATGGCTATCTCACCCGCGATAAGGCGGAAATCCCTTGTTCCCGTTCTCTCGTCGCGCAGCACCGCGATCTTGTGGCTTATGAGTGCGTGATCCGCAATAAATGTCTTACCCATTTTTCCTCTCCATTTTGCCGCTTACGAGTAATACTGTATTCCGCTCTTGAACAGCGGCTGATCCTTGATGCCGTCAACGTTTGTGCAGCAGTCGTCGGTTATTCTCTCGCTGTGACCCATTTTGCCGAGCACTCGTCCGTCGGGCGAAATTATACCCTCGATCGCGAACATCGAGCTGTTCGGGTTGTAGCGCAGATCCATTGTCGGGTTGCCGTCGAGGTCAACGTACTGCGTAGCCACCTGTCCGTTTGCGATCAGCTTCTTTATAACGTCCTCGTCCGCAACGAAGCGTCCCTCACCGTGAGAGATCGGTATCGTGAAGATATCGCCCACCTTGCAGTTCATCAGCCACGGGCTCTTGTCGGTGCAGATACGGGTGCGAACAAGCTGGGACTGGTGGCGGCCGATCTTGTTGAATGTGAGCGTCGGGCTCTCCGCGGTAAGCGGAACTATCTCTCCGAGCGGAACAAGTCCGAGCTTGATGAGTGACTGGAAGCCGTTGCAGATACCGAGCATAAGTCCGTCGCGGTGATAGAGCATATCGTTCACCGCTTCCTTCACCTTCGGGTTGCGGAAGAAGGCATTGATGAACTTGCCGGAGCCCTCGGGCTCGTCACCGCCGCTGAAGCCGCCGGGAACCGCAATTATCTGGCTCCGGGAGATCAGCCTTGCGAACTCCTCGACAGATTCCTCGACAGCGGAAGCGTCAAGGTTCTTTATCACGAATATCGTAGATTCGCCGCCCTCGCGTCTGAACGCCTCAGCCATGTCGTACTCACCGTTGGTTCCGGGGAATGCGGGAATGAGCACGCGCGGCTTTGCGGTCTTGTTCGCGGGTGCGCAGGCAAACTGCGTATTTGTTATCGTTTCTATCTTTTCGGGTGTGTCGTAGTGCTTTACGCTGTCTCTGAATATCGGTTCGAGCACCGCGTCCCACTTCTTTTCGAGCGCCGCGATATCGAGCACGGTATTTCCGCAGGTGATCTTATACTCGTCCGTGGTCTCACCGATAAGCTCGAAGCCGTCAAGCTCTCCGGAGGCTTCGACAATGAACGCGCCGTAGTGCATACCGAACAGCTTGTCGTCGTCAAGATCGTTCAGCTTCGCGCCAATGCGGTTTCCGAGCGACATCTTGAACACGCCCTCGGCAAGTCCGCCGTGCGCGAGTGACCACACCGCGGCAGCCTTTCCGTCGGCTATCGCATTTTCCACCTTCGAAAATACGTCCTTTACGCTGTCAAAGTCGGGAAGTCCGTTTTCGTCGTACTTCGGAGCGATATAATACAGCTTGTCGAACGGGATCTTGAACTCCGCGCTTATGATTTTGTCCGCCTTGCCCATTCCGACAGCGAACGAAACGAGCGTCGGGGGTACATCTATATGCTCGAATGTGCCGCTCATGGAGTCCTTGCCGCCTATGGAGCCTATGCCGAGCGCCTTCTGTGCCTTATACGCGCCGAGAAGTGCGGAGAACGGCTTGCCCCAGCGCTTGGGATCTCCCTGTGTTCTCTCGAAGTATTCCTGGAATGTCAGCCAGCACTCGCCGCTCTTACCGCCTGCGGCTACCAGCTTCGCTACGCTCTCGACTACCGCGAGCACAGCGCCGTGATATGGGGACTGTACGGCAACCGCCGGGTCATAGCCCCATGCCATTATCGACGCGGCCTTCGTGTCGGCACCGAGCACCGGTATCTTCGCCGCCATTGCCTGAACGGGGGTCTGCTGGGTCTTGCCGGAGAACGGCATAAGCACCGTTGCCGCGCCTACCGTTGAGTCGAAGCGCTGCACGAGAGCGCGCTGCGAGCAGACATTGAGATCGGTAACGAGCTTTTCCCAGTCTTCTGTTGTATTTTTAAGCTCCGACTTGTAGGAGACCTTCGCGTCGGGGACTTCTATATCCGTGTGCTTTTCGGCACCGTTGGAATTGAGGAACTCACGCGAGATATTGCATATCGTCTTTCCGTTCCAGTTCATCACAAGGCGCGGCTCAGCCTCGACTACCGCAACGGGTGTCGCTTCAAGGTTCTCGTCGCCCGCGAGAGCAATGAACTTGTCAACGTCGTTCTTGTCAACGACAACCGCCATTCTTTCCTGCGACTCGGAGATAGCGAGCTCCGTGCCGTCAAGTCCGGCGTACTTCTTCGGAACGGCATTGAGGTCTATCGTCAGGCCGTCCGCAAGCTCACCGATAGCGACGGAAACACCGCCCGCGCCGAAGTCGTTGCAGCGCTTGATGAGCACGGTAGCCTCACGGCGGCGGAAAAGGCGCTGGAGCTTACGCTCGATAGGCGCGTTACCCTTCTGTACCTCCGCACCGCAGCTTTCGAGAGACTGCACGCTGTGAGATTTCGACGAGCCTGTTGCTCCGCCGCAGCCGTCACGTCCGGTTCTTCCGCCGAGCAGTATAATAACATCGCCTGGAGCAGGTCTTTCTCTGCGCACATGGTCAGCGGGAGCTGCGGCAATTACCGCGCCTATTTCCATACGCTTCGCCATATAGCCGGGGTGATATATTTCCGCGACATGACCGGTTGCAAGACCGATCTGGTTGCCGTAGGAGGAATATCCCGCGGCGGCGGTGGTGGTTATCTTACGGGGCGGGAGCTTGCCCTTTATCGTCTTGTCAACGGGCAGCAGCGGATCCGATGCGCCGGTGACACGCATAGCCTGATAAACATAGGAGCGTCCGGACAGCGGATCGCGGATAGCTCCGCCGAGGCAGGTTGCCGCGCCGCCGAACGGCTCGATCTCTGTCGGGTGGTTGTGTGTCTCATTCTTGAACATCAGCAGCCAGTCTTCGTCCTTGCCGTCAACATCTACCTTGATCTTTACCGAGCAGGCGTTGATCTCCTCGCTCTCGTCGAGGTGTTTCAGAATACCGTCGGCTTTGAGCTTCTTAGCGGCGAGCGTTGCGATATCCATAAGGCATATCGGCTTGCCTGTCCTGCCGAGAGCTTCGCGGTCCAGCTTGTACTCCGCGTAGGTCTCCGCCGCGTAGGGAGTCTTGATGTCGGCGTTGTCGATTATCGTACCGAATGTGGTATGGCGGCAGTGATCGGACCAGTATGTGTCTATCATTCTGATCTCGGTGATCGTGGGATCGCGCTTCTCGGTCTTGAAGTAATCCTGACAGAATTTGATATCGTCGTTGTCCATTGCGAGCCCGTAATTCTTCACGAAATCCGCGAGCCCGTCCTTGTCGAGATCGAGGAAGCCGTCGAGAGTTGACACCTCGGTGGGAACGTCATACTTTATTTTCAGTGTTTCATATTCCTCATAGCCGCACTCACGCGCTTCAACGGCATTTATCAGGTAATGCTTGATACGCGCGAACTCGTCGTCGGAGATACTGCCCTTGAGCAGGTATATCTTCGCGTACTTCACCTCGGGTCTGTCGCCCTTGCAGAGCATCTGTATGCACTGCGCGGCGCTGTCCGCACGCTGATCGAACTGTCCGGGCAGGAACTCTACCGCGAACATTCTCTCGTCCGAAGCAGGCTCCGGGAGATTTTCGAGCACGTTGTCAACCGGCGGCTCGGAGAATACAACGGGTATCGAGCGTTTCAGATCCTCCTCCGAGATATCCTCAACGTCATAGCGGTTGATGATACGCACTCCGGTTATACCCTCGATACGCAGAGACGTGCGCAGATCGGCAAGGAGCTGATCTCCCTCAACGGCGTAGCGGGGCTTTTTTTCGACATAGATACGATAAACTGCCATTTTATGTTTCCTTCCTTTACAAGAAAATACAAGAAAAGTTATAACTTATTATAACATATACGAAAGAGAAAAGCAATAGCAAAAAAGAACAGAAATATATGAAAATTCAAACAGACAGCATCGGCAGTAAAGTTTAAATACACTTTTGAATTATCGCCGAAAATATTATCTCTTTACCGCGCTGATTTGTCAATAACTCCAAAACGCCCGTTTGGCACTTTACAACCGGATTAAATTGTGATATCATACACATTATAAAAAGAACAGGCACACATACAGAAAGGACGACAAACTATGAAAACAAGTATTTTGAAAAGAATGATCGCAGGCTTTTCCGCTGCCGCTATGCTTATGGCAGGCGCAGGCTGCGGCTCGAACAACACACCCGCACAGACAACAGCCGCACCGGCAGGAACAACTGCGCAGGCCGCTTCCGACGATTCGCTGCAGAAGATACTCGATGCAAAGAAGCTGGTGCTCGGACTTGACGCGAGCTTTCCGCCCATGGGCTTCACGGACGAGGCTAACGAGATCGTAGGCTTCGATATCGACGTAGCTCAGGAGGTCTGCAACAGACTCGGCATCGAGCTCGTAAAGCAGCCCATCAACTGGGACACAAAGGAAGAGGATCTCAACCTCGGCAAGATCGACTGCATCTGGAACGGAATGTCCATAAATCCCGCAAGAGCCGAGGCTATGAACCTTTCCGAGCCGTACATGAAGAACGAGATGATCTTCGTGGTTCCCGGAAACAGCGAAGCCAAGTCGATCGATGACCTCAAGGGCAAGACCGTCGGCGTACAGACCGGCTCTACTGCACAGGAGATACTTGAAGCAGCCGATATCTATTCCTCGATAACCGTAACTCCTCTCGAAGACAACATCACACTCCTCAATCAGATGGAGCTCGGCTTCTCCGACGCTGTATTCCTTGATTCGGTAGTTGCCAACTACATCATCACCGAGAACAACAAGGATTACGTCGTTCTCCCCGGCAACCTCGAAGCGGAAGAATACGCTATCGGTTTCAGAAAGAACGATCAGACGCTCAGAGACAAGGTTCAGGAAACACTCAGCGCTATGAAGGCTGACGGAAAGCTCGGCGAGATTTCTACCAAGTGGTTCGGCAGCGACGTTACAACGGTTAAGTAAGAAATCTTAAATCGGAGCCCGGTAATAACGGCTCCGATTTTTTTGTATTTTTTCTTGCATTTTTGGTTATTTGCTGATATAATAGAATTTATGAATACTTTACCGCGGTCGTGCAATGACATATTACCGCGGCATTTACGAAATAAAACGTTAAAGGCGGTCAGATTATGACAAGCGAACAGATATCGACATTATTCAGTCTGATGCTGGAATACACTATCCCAACGCTGAAAATTTTCGGATACACCCTGCTGTACTCGATTCCGCTCGGAATGGTTGTTGCCCTGCTGAAGATGTGCAAATTCAAGCCGATCTCGTGGCTCACGAATATCTACATACTCATAATGCGCGGAACTCCCCTGCTCTTACAGCTCATCGTCGCTCAATACTCCGTGCCGTATATCCTCAAAAGCGATATATGTCCGGATTTCCTGCGCTCGCTGCTCGAAGGCGTTGATATCCGCAGCGAAAGCTACATATTCAATATGATGCTGTTTGCTTTCATTCTAAACTACGCCGCTTACTTCGCGGAAATATTCCGCGGCGGTATCGAGAGCATACCCAAGGGACAGTATGAGGCCGCGGGTGCTCTCGGCTTCGGCAAGGTGCAGACCTTCTTCCGCATCATCCTCCCGCAGGTTGCCGAGCGTGTTCTTCCCGCAAGCTCGAACGAGGTCATAACGCTGATAAAGGACACCTCACTCGCATCGGCTATCCCGTACATGGAGATAATGTACATCGCCAAAAAGCAGGTGCCGACTTACGCGTCACTGCTGCCGCTGTTCATGGCGGGTCTGTTCTATTTCGCGTTCGCGAGCCTGCTCACCGTGCTTCTGTCACTGGTGGAAAAGAGCTTCTCACACTCGTGGAAGAGAGGCATGAAAAAATTCGCAAGGGGGATATTCCGCCGTGGCAATGCTTGAAGTCAAAAACCTGTCCAAGAGCTTCGGGAAGCTGCACGTTCTCAAAGATATCAATTTAGATGTTGAAAAGGGCGAGGTCGTAGCGGTGATCGGCCCCTCCGGAAGCGGAAAATCCACACTTCTGCGCTGTATAAATCAGCTTGAAAAGGTCAGCGGCGGCACGATAAACGTCTGCGGAACGGAAATGATTAATTACAGCGACAAGGGCAAGCCGATATACGCCGATTCAAAGACGCTCCGCGATATACGGCTGAAAACGGGGCTCGTTTTCCAGAATTTCAACCTTTTCCCGCACATGACGGTGCTCCGCAATATCACGGAAGCGCTGACGGTAGTGCTGAAAATAAGCAAGCAGGAAGCCGCCGGACGCGCTATGGAGCTTCTGAAGAAAATGGGACTCGAAACAAAGGCGGATGCCTACCCCTCCGAGCTTTCCGGCGGTCAGCAGCAGCGCGTGTCCATAGCGCGTGCTCTCGCGCTCGAACCGGAGATACTGTTCTTTGACGAGCCTACCTCTGCCCTCGATCCGGAGCTCACCGGAGAAATATTGAAGGTAATAAAGGCGCTTGCCGCCGACGGTATGACAATGGTGATCGTAACCCACGAAATGGCGTTCGCGCACGATGTCGCCGACAAGGTCATCTTCATGGAGGACGGCTATATCGTCGATGAAGGTTCCCCCGATCATCTCTTCGGCGACAACGCCTCCGACAGAGTAAAGCAATTCCTGCAAAGATTCAACAGCTGAGTGCTCCTGCGCCTTCGCGCTGTCTTTGCAGACGGCACCAACCCCTTTAAAAAGGGGTTGGATCCCTAAACCTGATTCCGTAACACGGAAATTTAAAAGTCTGCAAACAGTTTAATGAAACAGCAACTCCGCGGCAAAACAGTCGCGGAGTTGCTTTATTATCTTTAGGGTACCTCTAAAAACCGCTTTGAAAAGAGAAAATGAGATAGCTGCGTCGGATACAAGGAAAGCCGACGAAGCCGGGCTGGCGCCCGGTTAGGAGGTTTGACGCAGTAGACGGCGTGGATAGCTCTTTTTCTCTCAAAT